>JANSXG010000045.1 GCA_024743075.1 bacterium
AGCGCACGGTCTCACCCCGAAAAAGTCGCTGGGTCAGAATTTCCTGATCGACCAGAACCTGATCAGCAATCTTGTGCGAGCATCGGGAGTCGCGACCGGTGACCTGGTTCTGGAGATCGGCCCTGGGACCGGAACGCTCACCGAGGAACTGCTCGAAGCGGGCGCTGAAGTGGTCGCCTGCGAACTCGACGATGGCCTCGTCGGCCTGCTCCGAGACCGGTTCGCCGGAGCGTTGGAACACGGGCGGCTCCGCCTGATCCACGGCGACTGCCTGGAACGGAAGTCCATGCTGAACGCCGATCTCCGAGAGGCGCTCGGAGGGCGTGCGTTCCGGCTGGTTGCGAACCTGCCGTACGGCGCATCGAGCCCGCTCATGATTCACATGGCGCGCGATCGGCATTGCCTCGGACAGTTCGTAACGGTGCAGCGTGAGGTCGCCGAGCGGGTAAGAGCGGTTCCGGGAACGCGGGACTACAGCGAGCTCAGCGTGCTCGTGCAGGCCTGTGCCGTGCCGGAGAGGATCGCAACGCTCCCCGGACAGTGCTTCTGGCCCCGGCCAAAAGTGGTGAGCGAGATGCTCGCGATCCGCCCGCGTCCCGAAGCCCAGCGCCCGAGCGAGGAGGAGTACGAGGCGTTGGCTATGCTCTGTCGCACGCTCTTTACGCAGCGCCGAAAGCAGATCGGCGCGGTTCTCGGGCGGGACCGAGCGTTCCCGGATGGGATCGAGGCGCACTTGCGCCCGGAGCAACTCGCAGTCGCGGATCTCGTCCGGCTCGCGAACAGGCAGAACGAGAGGTAGCCCGAGATCCGGGCTGTCCGTTAGGATTCGGTCATGAAAATCGGCATCATCGGCGGGACGGGCATCGGCGAGCGACTCATGAATCGCATGGAGCCGGAGGGCATTTCGTGCCATCGCCCGGATACGCCGTTTGGCTGGCCTTCGGCGGAGATCGTCGAGGGCACGGTCCGGACCGTTGGCGGTAACGAAGTGAGCGTGCTCTTGCTCAACCGCCACGGCGTCGGGCACAAGATCCCGCCGCACCGTCTCCCGTATCGCGCGAATATCTTCGCCCTGAAGGAGATCGGCGCAACCCATCTGATCTCGACCGGCGCGACGGGCTCGCTGCGTGAGGACATCAAACCCGGAGATCTGGTCCTCTGCGATCAGGTGATCGATCGCACCGCGACTCGCGCCCGCACGTTCTTCGATGACGCGGCGGTGCATGTGGAGTTCGCGGATCCGTTCTGCCCCGTCATGCGGAAATGGCTGCTGGATTCGGCGACCGGACTCGAAACGGCTCTGCACGAACGCGGCACGTATGTCTGCATTGAGGGACCGAGTTTTTCAACGCGGGCCGAGTCGCACATGCATCGCACGATGGGTGGCGATCTTGTCGGGATGACCGCCATGCCCGAGGCGCGGCTGGCCCGCGAGGCGGAGTTGCCGCTGGCGCTGATCGGCTTGCCCACCGACTATGACTGCTGGCGGACCGGCGACCCGGCACAGGGCGATTCGTCTTCGCTGATCGAGGAGATCATGGCGAACCTTGAGCAGGCCTCAGAGGCCGCCTTCGGACTTATCGAGGCAGCTCTCAGCCGGGCCGATGAACTCGAGGGCGTCGAGTGCCCCGCTCACGATGCCCTGCGGCTGGCGATCTGGACCGACAAGGACAAGATCCGGGGCGGCGAGATCGACCGGCTGGCTCCATGTTGGGGCAAATACTTCGAATCGGCCTCGATCGTCTGAATCCTCCCAGAATTCGCTTGGCAATTGGCGATGAATACGTAGCATGTGAATTCCGCTTTGATGCGGGATCGGAGGAGTGCTATGTCGCTGTACAGTCGTTTTGCCGTCGCCCTCGGTGCCCTCGTAGCGCTATCGAGCATGGTCCTCCCGGCACGGGCGGGCGAATGTGACCCCCAGTGGAGCACATTGACCGAGTCACCGGACGGTTGGGTGTTCACCTCGCTGGTCTTCGATGACGGGAACGGCGAATCGCTATTCGTGGGGGGCATCTTCGCGAACATCGGCGAACTGCCGGCGCTGAACATAGCACGCTGGGATGGCGAGACGTGGCACGCGCTGGGAGAGGGCTTGAATGGCGAGGTGACCGCGTTCGGTGTGTTCGACGATGGAGGCGGCGACGCCCTGTTTGTGGGTGGTTCCTTCACGATGAGCGGCGACACAGAGCTCCAGCACATCGCCAAGTGGGATGGCAGCAACTGGCAGCCACTCGGGCAAGGACTGAACGGCACCGTCCGTGGGTTTGGTACATACAACGATGGTGGCACGCCGCTCCTTCTCGTCGGTGGCAATTTCACCCAGGCCGGGGGCGAGCAGGCGTTGTCGCTGGCTGCGTGGGACGGCGCGCAGTGGCAGGCGTTTGGCCCCGGGTTCAACGGTGCGCCGCGTACGTTCGTGACGTTCGACGACGGTACCGGCGAGGCGTTCTACATCGGCGGAGACTTCACCACGGTCGGCGGCGTTGAGATCAAACGGCTCGTTCGGTGGGACGGCACGAATTGGGAGCGCGTGGAATTCGACGACGAGTACGGTTTCAACAGCCGCATCGAGAAGATAATCGTCCACGACGATGGTAACGGTGAGGCGATGTTCATAGCCGGACAGTTCACGATCGCTTTCGGCTTCCCGGGAAAGCGGATCGTGCGCTGGGATGGGGCGTCACTCGAAGAAGTCGGCGGCGGGACCAACCAACGCATTCGCGCGATGACACTGTTCGACAGCGGGGAAGGCCCGCAGATCCACATCGCGGGTGATTTCGAGATCGCCGGTGGATTGGCGATGTGGTTTGCTGGCCGGTGGGACGGAACAATCTGGCGGGACCTTGACTTCGGGACCGACGACGATATCTGGACGCTCACGCCGTGGGTCCACGGCGGCAGCCCCGCGCTATTCGCGGGCGGCATGTTCACCGAGGCCGGCGGCGAGCCCGCCGACTATCTGGCGACATGGGGCGGGTGCATCGGCGAGCCGAATCCGTGCCCGGCTGATGTCAGCGGTGATGGGACAATCAGCCTTCCTGATCTCAACCTCGTCCTCAGCAACTTCGGGCTGGCGACAACTGCCGGTGACACGAATGATGACGGGCTGGTCAATCTGATCGATCTGAACGCTGTGTTGTCGCAGTTCGGGCAGGCCTGCCCCTGACGCGACGATTCACTCGTCGCCGCGCGGGTCGCAACCACGATACGCGTTGATGACAGCGCGTTCACCGACGGGGCCCGCGTCAGCGTTCCCGTGTTCCATCCCGATGATTCCCTCGAATCCGCGGCTGTGCAGTTCGGCGAAGATCCGTTTGTAGTTGATCTCGCCGGTTGTCGGCTCCCGACGGCCGGGGTTGTCGCCGACCTGGAAGTACGCGATCTCGTCCCACGATCGCCGGATATTGTCGAGCAGGTTCCCCTCGGTGGCCTGCTGGTGGTAGACATCGCACAGAATCTTGCAAGATGTGCTGTCCACACCTCGACAGATCTCGTACGCATGGCCCATCTCGGCAAGCAGCATGTTCGGATGATCGCGCGGGTTGAGTGGTTCGAGAACCATGACGAGGCCGTGCGGCTCGAGGATGTCGCAGGCGCGGCGGAGGGCGTCGATCGCGTATGCGGTCTGGTAGCCGAGAGGGAGCCGAGCTTCGCGCGTTCCGAGCACCACCGTCATCCATGTGGCATTCACCCGTTTGGCGACATCGACCGCGTTTCGAGTCTCAGAGAGGAACCTTTCGAGGTCGTCCGCGTTGCCGCGTGAGAAGTGCGGGCCCCATGCCGTGCCGGGGTTCAGGACAAATACTCCCATGGTGATGCCCAGGCGCTCCATGGCCTTCGCGAGCCGCACCTGATCTTCGGCCGCCCGGCCGGCCATGCCGTTGTCTTCCCAAGCGCTAAAGCCCTCAGACGCCGCGAACTCCAGTTGTGCGACCGGATCATCACCCGCAAGATGGCGGAACATGCCGAAGTGTGGTGCGTAGTGAAGGGTGAACGAGCGGCCTGACTCGCGTTGACGCGAACCCTCACCGCTGAGGGCGGGGGCCATGGCCGCGAGGCTCGCTGCGCCGGCCGATGCCATGAACATACGACGGTCCATTGGGTTGATTCCTTCTCGCGAGGTCAGATGAGGGGAGTGCGTCCCGGGACGGGCACTTCCGGCGTGGGTCGATCGCCGAAGGCAAACTCACCCGGCACGATATCGAGTTGCGAGGACATGGCCTGATCCCAAGTCACCGCCTTGCCGGTGTAAGCGCTGATGCGGCCCATAATGGCCGTGAGCGTGGACTCGGCGACCCGCTTCGCTTCGTTGAGGTAGGGACCATCGCCTCTCACGGAGCGGAGCAGGTTGACGTGCTCGTGCACATACGGGTTTCCGTTGTTGCCGGTGAACCGCCAACGGGCTTTGCCATCGATCACCGCGAAACCGGGGCGCGTCGTGAGTGTGCCTTGGGTGCCGAAGACAGACTCTTCCACGCGACCGTCGGTCCCGTCCTGCTGTCGACAGAAACTCAGGCAGCGGCGGCCGCCGGCGTATTCGTACTCGACGGCGAAGTGATCGAAGATGTCGCCGTACTTCTCATCCGTCCGTACCTGACGACCACCCATGCCGTAGGCTCGCTCCGGCGGACCTCCCATCACCCAGTTGATCACGTCGAGGTTATGCACGTGCTGTTCGACGATATGGTCACCGGAGAGCCAGCAGAAATAGAGCCAGTTGCGACACTGCCACTCCATGTCGGTGTACTCGGGCTTGCGATCGTGCACCCACAGCCCGCCCTGATTCCACGCGCAACGCGCGGAATGGACATCGCCGATGCTGCCGATTCGGATTTGCTCGATCGCCTGCAAGTAACTCGGTTCGTGACGGCGTTGCGTGCCTGTCACGACCGATAGGCGCTGTTGGTCAGCACGGCGCGATGCCTCGATCACCGCTCGAACGCCCGCCGGATCGACAGCGACCGGCTTCTCAAGGAAAACATGCTTTCCCGCGTCGATCGCGGCAGCGAAGTGAATCGGTCGGAAGCCGGGCGGGGTCGCGAGGATCACGAGGTCGATCTCGTCCAGCGCGAGCAGCTGCTTGTAGGCATCGAATCCGGTGAACCGGCGGTCCCCGACGTCGACGCGTTCGGCCAGTTCATCCGCGTTCTTCAGCCAGCCGAGCGACCCGTTGAGTCGATCCTCGAAAAGATCGGCCATGGCGACGATCCGCGTGGAGTGATGCGCTTCGAGCGAATTGATCGCCGCACCGGTGCCCCGCCCGCCGCAACCGATGACGCCGACGCGGATGGTCTCGTCGTTGGAGCGATGCCACGCCCCCCCGAACGCTGGAAATGTTGCCGCGCCGACCCCGGTCACGGCGGCGGTCTTCATGAATTCGCGTCTGGTGATGCTCATGTCATCCTCCGTCTGTGCCGAACACGCCGCGCATACGGCGCGAGATGTCGGTTAGTCGTTCTGAATCGCCGCCGCCGACCTCGGCCGTCGCCCAGCCGGAATAGCCAATGGATTGCAGCGCTTCGCGCACTCGTTCCCAGCCGACGTCTCCCTCGCCGATCTCGACTCCGAATCCCTTCCAGAGGCCTTCATCGTCACGGCGTTTGCGGCTGAACTCCTTGACGTCGAGCTTCAGAATCCGCTCGCCGAGTGTTTTGATCCACTGCTCGGGCCAACCAAAGTTCACCACGTTTCCGATATCGAAGTACCATCCGAACGTGCGTCGACCGCGGCCGTCGTTCAGTTCATCGCAGTACCGCGCTGCTTCGAGCGGGCTGAGCAGGAAGTTATTCCAGACGTTCTCGAAGGCGATCTGCACGCCGAGTTCGTCCGCGAGGTCGGCAGACGCTCGCATGGCTTCCTGTGACAGGGTGTACGCCTGCGCGTACGCCATGGTCTGATTCACGACCGCGGGGACGACCAGCACGGTAGTGGCTTCGAACGCATGGCAGTCGCGGATCGCCCGCTGCAGTGCCACTCTTGCCTCATCACGGACAGACTGATCGGGGTGATTGAACGGTTTGGACCAGTGCGTGGAGAGGACGACGCCGTGGACTTCGAGGCCCGTCTCGCGCTGAGCATCAAGTACATCATCGGGATCATACGGCCCCGGGCTGTCGAGTTCGACTCCGGCGAAGCCAGCATCGCGCGCGATTTGAAACTTTTCGCGCAGAGTGGCGCCGCCTGTGATCATGCCGATCTTGAGGGCCATAGAAATCGGAGATGGTGGTTCTGGTCGTCTGCCGGCGCCGAAGGCAACCGTTCCCGGAATGCAAGCGGCGGTCGCGCCGAGCGCGACATGCCCGAGGAACTCGCGTCGAGATACTCCGGTGCTCATCAGGTTTCGCTCCGTCCGGGTATAGCCATGCCAGGAATGGCGCGTGAGCCGAAAGCCCATGGCTCGGCGTGCAGATCCGCGGCGTCGTTCAGGGCATCATCCCACGTCACGATCCGACCGGTATACGCTGCATCGCGGGCCATGATCGCGAGCAGGGTGGAGTGCGCCATAAAGACACCGTCGTCCACCGGCTTGCCGTCCCGGATGGACTTGAACAGAACATCGTGCTCACGCTGGTACATGTCATTTGACGGTGCGGTACCGCGCCATGGCTTCGCGCCATCGATGGTGTGATTCTGCTGCCAGGGTTGCATCGTGCAAACGCCTTCGGATCCCATGAACATCGCCGAGTTGTCCGAGGGTGTGTTCTCCCAGTGGCGACACATGTGGTACCCACGCACGCCGTCCTCGTACTCGTAGGTCACGGAGAAGTGGTCGTACACATTGCCGGTCTCCGGAACATCGGGCCTGGCCTGTCGCCCGCCCACGGCCCAGCACCGGACGGGTGGGGCATCGCGCATCGCCCAGGCCTGCCAGTCGATGGCGTGCACCGCCTGTTCGACGATGTGGTCACCCGAGAGTGGGTGGAAGTAGTGCCAGTTGCGCGTCATGAACTCGGCGTCGGACCATTCGGCCTTGCGGGGCTTGGGCTTGATCCAGCCGGTGGTGTTGTACGTGGTCTGGATCGCTCGGATATCGCCGATGCCGCCCTCGCGGAGGCGCGCGAACGTTTCACGGACCTGGTCCTGGTAGCGCCAGCAGAACCCGGACATCACGGCGAGGCCCTTCTCCTTTGCGATACGGGCCGACTCAAGCACCGAGCGAACTCCGCTGCCGTCCACCGCGACCGGTTTCTCGCAGAAGACGTGCTTGTTCGCATCGATGGCGGCTCGGAGGTGCTGAGGCCTGAACCCGGGCGGCGTGGTCAGGAGGACGACGTCGACACCGGAGGCGATGACTTTCTCGTAGCAGTCGAAGCCGTCGAATAGGCGCTCCGGCGTCACGCGGAACTGGTGCTCGAGCGTTGCCTCCGGGTCGTCGGCGTATTCGGCGATGTTGCTCTTCGCGGCTTCCATGCACGGTGTCAGGCGTTCTCGATACAGATCGCCCATCGACCAGAGCACAGCGTTCGGGTCGGCGCTGAGGGCCTGGATCACCGCGCCTGTGCCGCGACCGCCGCAACCGATGACCCCGACCCGCAGCAGTTGCTGGTCATCGCGGAGGGATCGCGTCGGACGGGCGAGCAGCGATGCGCTCGATCCGAGCAGGCCTGCAGCGCCGATCGCAAGGCTCGCGGCGTTGAATTGCCGGCGTGTCCAGTGTCGATCACTCATCATCCTGTTGCTCCTCTGCTACGGGCTCAACGGACTCCGTGACGAACCGGAACCCGACCCAACTGCAGTCTGCGAGCCACCACTGGCTCTTGGGGATCTGCGGATCGCTCGCGTTCCATGAGCGCTCTTGCTGCTGTTTCGATGCTGCCGTGCATTGGTCTGCCGGATCGCGGTAGCTGCCGCCCATCGCGATCGGTCGGCGCGAATCCGCGCTTACCCATTCAGCCACGTTGCCGAGAGTGTCGTGCAGGCCGTGGGGGTTGGCGATCTTGCGCCCGACCGGGTGCGTCGTGAAGTCCGCATTCCCGGCGTGCCAGGCGACCTCGTCGAGCGACGCGTCGGCGTGGCCTGCGAAAACGGTCCACTCGCGTTCGGTCGGCAGCCGAATCGTCAGCCCGGTCGACTCCGACAGCCACTCGCAGAACGCCTCGGCGGCGGTGTGTGTCATGCCCATCGCCGGGTACCCGTCGTGCCCGAAGCCGCGATCC
This sequence comes from bacterium, assembly GCA_024743075.1. Lineage (GTDB taxonomy): Bacteria > Planctomycetota > Phycisphaerae > Phycisphaerales > UBA1924 > JANSXG01. The sequence continues at coordinate 8,160 of JANSXG010000045.1, forward strand.
GGCGGGACATAGGGTTTGCTCGGACGCGCGATGCCGTCGGTATCGGGTTCAGCGTCTGCTTCGTCGAGCCGGTAGACGAAGATGTCGTACAGTTCCCACGGCACTTCCGTCTGAAGCACCCAGAGTGGCTGTTCGGAGTCGGCTGCGGGATCCAGATCGCACCGAACGAGCGTGAACTCAACGGTGGTGCCCGGAACGCGAACGGTATGAGTAGCCGGCGCTGTCACCTGAGCGGACGCCGCGAGAACGAGCGAGGCCGGCACGATGCACATCAGACTCGCAAGATCCCTGGGCCTTCTCAGCATCGGTGTTCTCTCCGTTCTGTTGGCTGCCATCGGCTGCTCCGGGACTGGCGTGGATGAACCGCCTTCCACGCCCCAGACTACCGGTCAGCGATTCGCTTTCACAAGGGTTTTGATGGGAACACCCTGCCGGATCGTGCTTTATGCGCCGAATGAGACGGCCGCGATTGATGCGAGCAAAGCCGCGTTTTCCCGAATCGCTGAGCTCGAAGCGATTCTCAGCGACTATCGCCTGGACTCGGAGGTGTCACGATTGGCCGATGCACAGGCCGGAATCTGGCATAGCGTCTCGGTGGATCTGGCCAGCGCTCTGGAGACGAGTAGAACGGTTCATCAGGCCAGCACCGAAGCGTTCGACCCAGCCCTCGGTACCTTGACCAAATTGTGGCGGGAGACCCGAGCGTCGGGCCAACTCAGCAGCCCGGAGACGCTCGAAGATGCCCGGTCCCTCGCCGGTTTTCACCTCGTCGAGTTCGATGCGGTCAACCGCCGCGTGCGGCTTGCGTCCACTGGCGTCCGCTTCGACTTCGGCGGGATCGGCAAGGGCATAGCGATGGATGAGGCCATGACCGTGCTGCGTGAACACAGCATCGATTCGGCCCTCATCGACTTCGGCGGTGATCTGCTGGCGAGCGGCGGTCCACCGGAGCAACCGAGCGGCTGGAGGGTGTCGATCGAGGACGGTCTGGGCGATCCTCAGGCGATCGACCTCTCCAACAAGGCCATCGCAACGTCCGGTGACCTTGAGCAGTTCGTCGAGATCGGAGGGGTCCGCTACTCACACCTCATCGATCCGCAGACCGGCCTCGGTCTGACGCAGCGCCGCGCAGCAACGGTCATCGCCCCGGGCGCGGCCGTCGCCGACGCCCTGGCGAGTGCCGCGTGCGTCCTCGGTGAAAACGGTCTGGAGACGCTCCGCGATGCGTTCCCAGAGGCAACGATTGCGGTCCGGACCGCGGAGTAAGATTTACGCGTTTGGGTATTGACAGGGTTCTGGCTGACGGTACCCTATCAAAATGCGAACTGCACACAGGGTCTCGCTTCAGCACAATCGATTGCAGCAAGCGAGGCGAGTCCTCGCTTCGCATGATTCCGAGGCGAATCCGACCTTGGATAAGGATTCGGCCCCCGGATCGGAGGGCTGGCGTCTCGGGCTCACCCCTGGTCTGCACGAGTGGTTCCCCAGCAAACCGGAGCGACCGCCTCCTCTGACGGTTCTCATCGCCCTGCTCTGGCAGTCACTCGACGATCACCCCGGTGGGGTGGCCGGTCCGGTGCTTTGGATCGGCCGGTCCTGCTGGCCGTATCCGCTTTCACTGGTCCGTCACACCGACACGGTTGCTGATCAGCACCTGCTGGACGCGTCGGTTTTCATCGATGCCGGGCGATCGCGATCCGCCGGCGCCGACCTCGTCTGGTCGATCGAGCAGGCCGCGCGATGCCCGGGTGTCCGGGCGGTGGTCGCCGACGGCTCCGGACTGACCATGGCCGAGTCTCGGCGGTTGCAGATCGCCGCCGAGAGTGACCGGCAGCGCGGGGGGACACCGATCCAGATCGTGCGATCCGCCCACGAGCGAGGCGTGCTTTCGGCATCGCGCAGCCGGTGGCGTGTCACGACCGAAGTTTCAAAGGAACACGACGACCGCACGCAGGGATGGACGGTCGAACTGCTGCGCTGCAAGGGGATGCAGCCCGACGCCGGGGGGGCGCGCCGATGGTGTGTGCGCCGCGAGCATGGATCAGGAAACCAAGCCAGATGGGAGCCGATCGTCGGTCCCGCGTCGCGCGATGGCGATCTGGATGACACGGTGGCACGTCGACACCGTCCGTCGGCGCAGTCGCGAACAGCGTGATTCCGGGCAACCGATCGTGCTGATCGAGAAGCAGCGCCAGCGTCAGGTCGTCGTGCAGTGTTGCCGGCGCGCCCAAAGTCACGGCGTGCGCTCAGGGATGCCGTTGGTGCAGGCCACAGCACTGCTGCCAGCCGGCCAAGGCTGTATCGCGCCGTTCGAGCCCGAGACCAGTAGAAGATCCCTGCACCGTCTGGCGGTCTGGGCACAGCGGTTCTCGCCATTGGTCGCCGTCGACGACAGCACCGAACGCCCGGACACCCTGCTGCTGGACGTGACGGGGTGCGATCGTGTCTGGTCCGGAGAAGCTTCACTGCTTCACGCGGTCGCAGACAGCATGAGACTGCTGAGCATCGAGGCCCGCGTGACCATCGCGCCGACGATCGGCTGCGCGTGGGCCGTGGCTCGCTTCGGTTCGAGCGACACGTCCATCGTCTCCGGTGATGGCGTTCGCACAGCGATCCGTGACTTGCCCTTGGAGTCTCTGCGTATCGATCCGGAAATCTGCGCACAGTGTCGCGCCATCGGTCTCGATCGCATCGCCCATCTGTGGGATCTGCCGCGGTCCACCATCCCGGCGCGATTCGGCGAGCAGCCGCTGCTCCGTCTGGATCAGGCCCTCGGCCAGGCCATCGAGGTCATCCGTCCGATCCGCCCCGTGCCACCGGCCCGGCGAGAGCGGACCTTCGAAGGACCGACCGACCGCCTCGAAGCCGTAGAGATCATCCTGCAGCAGCTTCTTGAAGAACTCTGCAGCGATCTCGCCACACGCGAATGCGGCGTGCGCATCCTCAGGATTGAACTCGTCCGCTCGGATCTCGATCCTCTGCACACGCAGATCACGCTCGGGCGACCTTCCCGTGATCCGCAACACATCTGGAAACTGATCCGCCCGAAAGTCGAGCGGGCCAATCTCGGCTTCGGCGTCGAAGGCGTCAGCGTGCACGCCCCTCAAATCGGTCGCATCACGCACGATCAACTGCTTCATGACACGCAGGACCGTGAACCCGACGATCACCAGTTTCAGGCCATGCTCGACACCTTGCGAAACCACCTAGGCAATCACCGGGTCGTGCGTCCGATGCTCCGCGAATCGTACATCCCCGAGCGGGCGTGCGCGTGGGTCGAAGACGCCACGGCCCGGAGATCCGAAGACCGCAGAGAGCCCGTTCCCCGCGAGCGACCGACCCTGCTCCTGCCGTCCCCGGAACCTGCGACCGTTCTGGTGCTGAACCCCGACGGGCCGGTGCATCGACTGACCTGGCGCGGCGAAGAACATCGCATCAACTCGTGCATCGGTCCCGAGCGCATCGAAGGCGAGTGGTGGAGAGGGCATCGCTCGACGCGTGATTACTTCGCGGTCCGCACCGATCAGGGTCAGTGGCTCTGGCTCGCGCGAGCGATCGATCGTAAGCGGTGGTTCGTACACGGCATCTGGGCGTGAGGTCAAAATCATGCCCGATCGCGAATTCCCCAAACTGCGCCCGCACCCTGCCAGGTCGAGCACGCCCTGCACGCCCCGTCGCCGCTCCGATCAGTACGCCGAACTGATCGCCACCAGCAACTTCACCTTCCTGCATGGCGGCAGCCACCCCGAAGAACTCGTCGAGCGAGCGTCGGAACTCGGTTACCACGCCGTCGCGCTGACCGACACCAACTCGCTGGCCGGCATCGTCCGCGCACATGTGCAGGCCAGGCGCTGCGGCATACCGCTCCTGGTCGGCTGTCGCCTGACGCCATCCGACGGACCTCCCGTCTGTCTCTACCCGACGGACCGACCGGCGTACTCGAGACTGTGTCGCCTGCTGACCATCGGCAAACGCCGAGCCCCCAAGGGCCAGTGCCACAGCACGCTGCACGACATCTTCGAACACGCGGAGGGCATGCTCGCCGTCATCGAGCCGCCCGAAACCATCAACGATCAGACCATCGAATCCATAGCGGGGTTGCACCGAGCGTTCGAGGAAGGCAGCGTTTCCATCGCTTCATGGCGTGCTTACGCGCAGGACGATGATCGCGTGCTCGACCGGATCCATGATCTTTGTGTCCACACCGGCCTGCCGATGGTGGCGGTGAACCGGGCTCTCTACCACACACCGGACCGGCGCCCGCTTCAGGATGTGCTGACCTGCATCCGAAGCGGCTGCACGATCGAGGAAGCCGGGTTCCGGCTGGAAGCGAACGCCGAACGTCACCTCAAGGAACCCGAGGAGATGCGGCGGGCGTTCGCCCGGTTTCCCGAGGCGATAGACCGGGCCATCGAGGTCGCCGATCGCGCGTCGTCGTTCAGTCTCGACGAACTCCGCTACGAGTACCCCGCCGAGGCGACGCCGCAGGGCATCACACCCACGCAATACCTGCGTCGTCTCGCGTACGAAGGAGCAGCGCAGCGGTACAAGGGGCCAGTTCCAGAGAAAACGCAACGGGCGCTGGAGCACGAACTGTGCCTCATTCAGGAACTCGGCTACGAGCCGTACTTTCTGACCTGCTACGACATTGTCCGGTTCGCGCGAGCCCGCGACATCCTGTGTCAGGGGCGGGGCGGCGCCGCCAACTCCGCGGTCTGCTACTGCCTCGGCATCACCGAGGTCGATCCCTCGCGGTTTCAGCTGCTGTTCGAGCGGTTCGTCAGCCGCGAGCGCAACGAGCCACCGGACATCGATATCGACTTCGAGCACGAGCGACGAGAGGAGGTGCTCCAGTACATCTACGAGAAGTACGGGCGTGAGCACGCCGCCCTCACCGCCGTGGTCATCAGTTACCGTGGCCGGAGCGCGATCCGCGAGGTTGGCAAGGCCATGGGGCTGAGCGACGACTGCGTCGATGCGCTCGCCAAGAACCTCGACCGGTGGGGGGAGTCCGCCAGCGACGAGAGGACCAGAGAAGCGGGCCTCGATCCGAGCAACCCCGTGATCCGGCGCGTGATCGACCTCTCACGCGAACTCATCGGCTTCCCGCGACACCTGTCCCAGCACGTTGGTGGATTCGTCATCACCCGCAGCCCTCTCTGCGAACTCGTGCCGATCGAGAACGCCTCGATGGATGACCGCACGGTCATCGAATGGGACAAGGACGACATCGACGCGATGGGCATGCTCAAGATCGACTGCCTCGGGCTCGGGATGCTGACCTGCATCCGCAAAGCCTTCGAACTCCTCGAAGAAATCGGGGTCGAAGCGGAAGCCGGCGGCCGACTGACGATCGCCGATGTCATGGCCAACGAGGCGTCCGACGACGCGGTATACGCCATGATCAGCCGCGCGGACACGCTCGGTGTGTTCCAGATCGAGAGCCGGGCGCAGATGTCGATGCTCCCGCGCCTCAAGCCTCGCTGCTTTTATGACCTGGTCATCGAGGTCGCCATCGTCCGCCCCGGTCCGATCCAGGGCGGCATGGTCCACCCGTACCTCCGGCGCCGCGAGGGCAAGGAGGCGGTGCACTATCCGAGCGAGGAGATCCGCGAGACGCTGGAGCGCACCCTCGGCGTCCCGCTGTTCCAGGAACAGGCCATGCAGCTCGCCATCGTCGCCGCGGGTTTCTCGGCGGACCAGGCAGACGGCCTCCGACGCTCCATGGCCGCCTGGAAGCGCAAGGGCAACGCTATCTACGAGTACGGCAAGCAGCTGATCGATGGCATGATCGCCCGGGGCTACCCCAAAGACTTCGCCGAACGCTGCTTCGAGCAGATCAAGGGATTCAGCGAGTACGGTTTTCCCGAATCCCACGCCGCGAGTTTCGCCATCCTTGTCTACGTCTCGGCATGGCTGAAGCACTACCACCCCGCGGCATTCGCGACCGCGCTGATCAACAGCCAGCCGATGGGTTTCTACCAGCCGGCCCAGATCGTGCGCGATGCGCAGGAGCACGGCGTCGAGACCCGGCCGGTTGATGTGAATCACAGCCGCTGGCACTGCACGCTCGAAGATAAGGGAGCCGCCATCCGCCTCGGCATGCGCATGGTGAAAGGACTGCCCGAGGCAGACGCACACCAGATCGACTCGGCGGTACGCCGGTGCGGCCCGTTCGCTTCGGTAGAGTCGCTTTGGCGGGCTTCCAGCACAAGTGTCCGTGCCCTCCGGTGCCTCGCTCAGGCCGATGCGTTTCGCTCGATGGGCCTCGATCGGCAGACGGCGCTGTGGGAGATCAAACCGCTCAAGGACACGCCCATGCCCCTATTCGAGGAGCAGTCTGAGCCGAACGAGCCGGCGCCGAACCGTCTGCCGTGCGTATCCGATGCCGAGCAGGTGCTCCACGATTACGGTGCGGTGGGGCTCTCGCTGAAGGCGCATCCGGTCTCGTTCCTCCGCCCCCGGCTCGATCGCCTCGGCGTGACTCCGTCCGTTCGAATGCGAAACGAGCGTGCCTTCCCCTCAAAGCGGAAGGTCACCGTCGCGGGCCTGGTCCTGTGCAGGCAGCGCCCGAGCACCGCGTCCGGCGTTACGTTCATCACCCTCGAGGACGAAACCGGGATCGTGAACCTCATCGTCTGGCGAGATGTCTTCGATCGCTATCGCAAGCCCGCCCGCCTGAGCACGATCCTGCTCGCCCAGGGCGTGGTCGAGCGCGCCGGGGAGGTCATCCACGTCCACGCGCACCACCTTGAGCAGTTCGATCACCACATGCCGAGTCTCATCTCGATGTCCAGAGACTTCCAGTGATCCCTAGCCCGCGTCCAGAATCTCGTGCACCCGCTCACGCAGCGCAGGGATCACCTCGTTCTCGAACCACGGACGCTTCTTGATCCAAAGCACATTCCGCGGCGACGGGTGGGGTAGCGCGATCTCTTCAGGAAGCAGTTCCCGCCACGACGCCACCGCGTCGGTCAGCGTACGAAACCGGCCTTGAAGGTACCGGTTCACCGAGTAACTCCCGGCATACACCATCAGCTCGATCTTCGGCATCCCCGCCAGCAGGCGGTCGTGCCACGCCGGAGCACACTCCGGACGCGGCGCAAAATCGCCGCCCTTGCCCGTGCCGGGATAGCAGAACCCCATCGGCATCAGGGCGAACACCGAACGGTCGTAAAAAGTCTCGCGCGAGACCCCAAGCCAGTCGCGCAGCCGGTTCCCGCTCCGATCATTCCAAGGCGTGCAGGTCTCGTGAGCCGCGAGCCCCGGTGCCTGCCCGATAACCATGATCCGTGCCTCCGCCGACGCCTGAAGCACCGGACGCGGCTCGAGCGGTAAAGCGTCCTCACAGAGCCGGCATTCTCTGGCTTGCTGCAGAATGACATCGAGCGAGTGCGTCTTCACACAAGACCGTAGCCCTTGAGATCGAGCGGGGTGAGAACCACTGCATGCCGACAGGACCGGATGCAATGACACGTCCATCGGTCCGGAGGAGGAAATGGCTATGCTGCTGAGGTTGAACTGTATCTGCGCCTCAACGGTGGCCTCCTTCGTGCGGGCGACACGCCGCATCATCGGATGTGCCACGGTGTGGCCTAGGAGAGAACGTGCCCGAGCCCGGCACACAGTATGACGTTTGTGAACTCGTAGACGCCTGTCGCGACGGCGATCAATCGGCGTGGTCGCGGCTCATCACTGAGTTCTCGCCGCTGGTCTATTCAATTCCAAGACGCAGTGGATTTTCTCAGGAAGAGTCGGAAGACGTTGTCCAGACGGTGTTTGCGCTGCTGGTCCGCAAGTTGGATTCCATCGAAGACCCGCAAGCGCTGCCCAAATGGCTCTCCGTGACCACGCAGCGAGCGTGTTGGCGAGAAATCCGCTCCGGGCGAGCCCGTCGGGCGCGAGAGACGCAGGCATCGGTATCCGGCACCGATCCCTATACGGATATAGAGACTGTTTCCGAGGCAGAGTACCGATCCGAGGCAATTCGTCAGGCGTTTCGCTCGATCGGGGCGCGGTGTGAGCGACTCCTGCGTGCCCTCTTCGAGGCCAGATCCGGCAGAAAGCCCGCGTACGAGGAGGTGGCCGAGGCCACGGGCATGCCGGTCGGGAGCATCGGACCAACAAGGGCGAGATGCCTGCGGCGTCTGAGCCGCACGTTGGCCGACGAACCGGCCGGGAGAGACCTTCTGGCCGACTTCGCTTCCGAACCCTCGGAAAATGAATGAATCTGTAGTGCCCGTGGTATCAGATCGGGAGCCGGCGACTCCTTGCTGGCAGACCACTGACGGAGCAGAACCATGCCGGATCGGAACCGCGACTTCCCCATTCTGAGCGACTTCACGTCCGACGACTACGAGACCGCCATCGAGGGTGCCTTCGGGGACTCGCCGATTGAACCGCGTCTCAGGCCGCTGGTGAAATACTTCCGGTCGATTGCCACATCGTTCGAGGCTTTGATGTCGCGGCCCGATCTGCCGAGTCGGCTTCGGGCAAGCCTCGACCAGCTCCTCGCGCTGCGGGAGCAATGGGTGCCCCCCGGCTTCGAGCCGGCGTCGGTCGGCTTGGCCCGCCTGGTCGCTGAATCCGACGCGTCAGATTTCGAGTTCGGCTACCGGGGAACCGGTCAGCGAGAGCGTCTCATCTTTACATCCGAGATTGGGGAGGTTGAGCTGGATATCAGCCCGGTCGGAACGGGCGACCAGTACATCATCCGCTGCCAGATCGAGCCGGAGGACGCGGCAGAGAAGTTCGATTCCGGCGAGGCGTTCTTGGTCGAGGTATCACGGGCCGATCGGGCGATTCGTGAGTCATTCGACTCGGATGGGTTCTTCAGTATCGCGACTCATGCGGGTGTGTTTGACCTGACCATCGTCAGCGGTTCTCAAGCGGTCCGGCTGGCCGGAATCGAGGTGGGCTGAGTCATGAACGGACTTGTCGATACCGCTCTGAGCACGCTTGCGGACCTGCCGGCGAGTGACCGAGGGGCGTGGTTGAGAGAGCACGCCGACGAGTCGGTTCATCATGCCATCGGTCAGCAGCTTCAAACCCTGTGCTTTACCGATGTCGACGAGGCACAGTCCATCAGCGCGTGGCTGGTTGACGCCGCTGATGACTCCGGGAATCGACCGTTTCTTTGTCGCGTGCTGTGCCTTCGAGCGTTTGTGCTTTCGGTAGCCAATCAGTTCGACGAAGCGATGCGCACGCTCGATCGAGCAAGGGGGCTCGCCGAGGGCCTCGGAGACACGACTTCACAGGCGGGCGTCGCACAAACCGCGGTCCAGCCGCTCGTCCGCCTCGGGCGCTATCGCGATGCGATCGAATCAGCGCAGAGGGCGATCCGGCTTTACGAAGAAGCGGGGGATGCCTCAGCGGTGGCGAGGGCTCATTCCAATCTCGGTGTTGTCCATCGCATGCTTGGCCAGGCCGAGCAGGCGCTGACGCACTTCGATCGAGCCCTTCCGGGCATGGAGGCTGATCAGGCGGCGACCGCGCAGGTGCAAAGCAACCGCGCTGAAGCGCTGCTCGATCTGGTCGACTTCCGGGAAGCAGAGCAAGCGTTTCGCGCGTCGATGTCGAGTTTTCAGGAAGCCGGTATGTCGCGGGCCGCCGCCATCGCCGGGGGCAACCTGGCGGATCTTCTCGGTCAGCAGGGTCGGCTGACCGAGTCGATGGCGCTCTTCGAGAGGGCTCGCGCATCCTTCGCGGAGGGCGGAGCCGTGGGCGACGCGGCGCGGATCGAATCGGAATCAGCGGAGGTGCTCGGCGTGGTCGGTCTGTTCGATGACGCGTTTGCCGCCGCGGCGCGTTCATCGGAAGTTCTCCTCGCGCACGGCATGAGGAGGGAGGCCGCGAGAGCCCTTCTGGTGCAGGGTTCCGTCGCACGCCGGCTTCCCGATCTACCGGCTGCGATGGACTGCCTCACGCGAGCCGCGGCGATCAGCGCGGAACTCGGTTGGCGGACCGGTGTGGGACGGGCCAATCTAGAGGCGGCGCGAGTCGCGATCGACCGGGGCGAACTGCGTCAAGCGGAGCAACTTCTGGAAGATGCGATGCGCGATCTGTCTTCCGACTCGCAGGATCGGGCGGGGGCGGTGCTGCTGCAGGCTGAAGTGTTCCGTCTTTCCGGGCGATCCTCCGCGGCTGCCCGAGCGGTCATCGAAGCTGCTGAGATCGCCGCCAAGATAGCCTCGCTGCCGATGCAAACTCGCGTGCTTCACGAACGCGCTCTGCAAGCGGAAGCCGAGGGGGACCTCAAGCACGCGCTCGGCCACCTGGAGGATGCCATGCTGCTGGCGGAGCGACAGCGCGGCTTCATCCAGAGCGACCGAGCGCGATCGGCCTGGACCGGCGGCCACCGACGGATTTACGAGGACCTGTGCCATGTTGCGCTTCGGCTACGGGACCCACGATCGGTTGGGGCTGCGTTCAACAGCGTGGAACGGGCGAAGTCGAGATCCCTACTGGAACTGCTGCAGTCGGGGACGGGTATCGCGGACCAGCACCTCGAAGTCGATGACTCGGTCACGGGCGACATGCTCAACCGATACAGGGAAACTCGCGGTGAACTCAACGCGCTGTATACATGGGACCGCCTTGAGGGGGAGGAATCGCAGCTCGATCGGACACGGGCGGCTCGCCAGCGACGGGCAGCCGAACTCGAGCGTCAACTCACGCAACTGGAGGGCCGGCTCTCCGCTCTGAAGCAGAACGGCGCAATCTTGTCTGATTTGATCGGCATCGAGAACGCCGGTGCGCTCCTTTTCGGGGATCATGTGATGATTGAGTACTTCGAGAGCCGGGGCTCTCTGGGTGCGTTCGTCATCACCCCTCAAGGCGTGACAGCGGTGTCCAAGGTGTGTGATTTGAACAAGCTCTCGAGGGCCGTTGATGCGGCGCGGTTTCAGATCGACCGGGGCGTTGGAGCGGATCACACGGGCGAACGTGGCCGTCGTCTTCTTGCCCGCGCCGTTTCCGCGTTCCAGACGGTCTATGACCTGGCCGTCCGCCCGATCGACGCAGCCCTTTGCGCCGCAGACAGGTGCACCTTTGTTCCCGCGGGTTGCTTCCACGGTTTCCCGTTTGCAGCGCTGCACGACGGACAGGGCTGGCTGGCCGAACGGTTGACTTTGACGGTAGCCCCAAGCGCGAGCGTGCTCCACGCCATGAGTGCCTCATCCGCCCGGCGAATCGGCCCCGTTCGGATCGTCGGCATCGGCGATTCGAACGCCCCCCAGATTGAAGCGGAAGCGTCGGCGATTGCCGAACTCTACGGCCCTGAGTGCGAAGTCCTGCTGGGAGCAGCCGCGACATCGGATCGAGTGTTCTCCGGTTTGAAGCCCGGGCAGATGCTCCATCTGGCCTGCCACGGCGACCTCGGCAGCACGGACCCGTTATCGGCCGGGATCCGACTCGCGGACCGCAGGGTTACGGCGCGCGAGCTGGTAACCCTTGATATCAACGGTGCTTGTGTCATACTGAGTTGTTGTGACGTCGGGCGGGGTCGGGTTCAGAACGGCGACGAACTGTTCGGCATGCTCCGCTCGATCCTCGCCGGCGGCGCTTC
>JANSXG010000087.1 GCA_024743075.1 bacterium
CGCTCATCGACGGTCGCCTCGTTCGCCCGGACCTCCGCCAGCGCGCGAGCCAGATCGATCTCCAGCAGTTCGCTGTCCAGTCGCGCGATGACCTCCCCCCGCTCGACCTCGTCGCCGACATCGACGAGCAGTTCCAGCACCTGGCCGGCGATCTGCGTGGCGACGCGTGAGCGCGCCGACGCGCGAAGATCGCCGGTCACGCTCCGGCGCTGCTCCACTTCCATCATCTGCAGCGGTTCGACGCGAACCCGCGCCGGGGGAGGCCCCTGCGCGACCGCCGGACCCGCGAGCCCGAGCATCGCCAGCGCAACGACCGCAAGATTCCGCACCGCGCCGCGATGCATACGACGATCACTCAGACGTGCCATGTTCTGTCTCCCGCGCCCCGGTGACCGACGCCACGGCCTCTGCCGACGCGTCGTTCGCACCTTCGCTCTTCGCCTTCTTGGTTCGTTCATCGATCTCACGCTCGAACCGCGCGAGATTCACAATCAGCCGGTCAATCATGCCCTGAAGGGCCAACCGCTCGTCATCCGAAAACCCGTCGAGAAAACGCGAGACAAACGCCTGCCCCGCGCACTCCGTCGACTCATCGATCTGCTTCGCCTTCTCCGTCAGCCGGACAAAGACGCTCCGCCCCTTGCCCGGCTGCGTGAACCGCTCGACCAGCCCCTCCTCCTCCATGGAGGAGACCATGCGGCTGACGTTCTGCACCGAGAGCAGCGCATCATTCGATAGCTCGGTCAGCGTCGGCGGCTCGTCGTAGTCCTTCAGCGCGCCGAGCATCATCCATCGCGTCCCCGTCAGGCCGTGCTGCGCAACCAGTCGATCGCCCATGCGGATCATCAGGTTGTTGAGCGTGAAGATCTCCTGCACCAGCGGGGCCATGTCCCAGCGCCGGATCACGACATCGCCCGAAGCGTCGGGGATGACACTCCGGGTCGACGGACCACAGCGCTTGATCGAGCGTTCTTCAGCCATAGCGGGCGAAGCCTAGGCTCCACCCGCGCCCGAGTCAACTTGTTGAATCACCAAGAATTTCCCGCAGCAAAGGGGGATTCCCGGTGAATCAGGCGCTTTCCTTCCGCTTCACGCGGAGCTTGGCCAACGCCGTGGGGTTTTGCACCGCGTTCGCGTCGATCACGAACTCGGCACCGTCTTCGGCGTGGTCGGGCAGATCGTAGAGCAGGTCGAGCATGATCTCTTCCATGACCCCACGCAGGCCTCGAGCACCGGTCTTGCGGGCCATTGCCTTGTCCGCGATCGCCGCGAGCGCATCATCCGTGAAGGTCAGCTTCACACCCTCCAGCGAGAACATGTATTCGAACTGGCGGGCGATCGCGTTCTTCGGCTCGGTCAGCACCGTGATCATCGCTTCACGCGTCAGCGGCATGAGCGGGCATACCACGGGCAGGCGACCGACGAGTTCAGGAATCATCCCGTACTCGATCACGTCTTCCGGCGTGACCTGCGCGAGCACCTCACCGAGTTCCTTCATGCTGTCCGAACTGGTCGGCTCCGCGCTGAATCCGATCCGGCGCTTGCCGATCCGGCGTCGGATGATCTCGTCGAGCCCGACGAACGAACCACCGCAGATGAACAGAACGTGCGTCGTGTCCATCTGGATGTACTGCTGTTCCGGGTGCTTGCGCCCGCCCTGAGGCGGAACGTTCGCGATCGTGCCCTCGAGCATCTTGAGCAGCGACTGCTGCACGCCCTCGCCCGACACGTCACGCGTGATTGAGACGTTGTTCGACGTCTTGCCGATCTTGTCGATCTCGTCGATATAGATGATGCCGCGCTGCGCCGCCTCGAGCTCGTAGTCCGCCGCCTGCAGCAGTTTCAGCAGCAGGTTCTCGACGTCCTCGCCCACGTAGCCGGCCTCGGTCAGCGTCGTCGCGTCCGCGATGGCGAACGGCACGTTCAGAACGCGAGCCAGGGTCTTCGCCAGCAGCGTCTTGCCCGAACCGGTCGGGCCGACCAGCAGAATATTGCTCTTTTCCAGCTCGACCGGCGCATCCTCGTTCTCAAGGTGCATCAGGCGTTTGTAGTGCTGGACCGTCGCGACCGCGAGCGCCTTCTTGGCCTGCTCCTGACCGATGATGTATTGGTCCAGGAATTCCTTGACCTGACGGGGAGCCGGGACCTCGCCGAACGAGTGCTTGCTCGCCGCGACCCGGCGCTTCTCCTGCTTGAAGATGTTCTGGCACAGATCGACGCAGTTGCAGCAGATGTACACGTCGTTGGGGCCTTCAACCATCGCCCCCACCTCGCGAGAGGTCTTGCCGCAGAACGAGCAGGTGGTCACCTTCCGCCCGCGAAACGAACCGCCGCCGGCCTCGCCGGAGCCGTTGCTGGGCCCCTCGCCGTCGCCGCCGTTGCCAGAGCCTGATCCACCGCTGCGGTTCTTCGCCATCCCGTCCTCACAAATGCTCGAGAAACAAACGCACGCTCACCGGTCAACTCGGACGCAGCCGAGCGCATGCTCAATACGAGTGTATCGGTCTTCTACGCACGGATCTCGAAAGCGGATCGCCCGGAGCGCGTGAATTCCGCTCGATTCCGGTTTCAGCCCGGATAAAGCGGCCGGACCGTCACAGACGCACCCGTTTCGCACGACTTCTTCACATCACTGCCCCGGAGGGAACCGATCCGCTCCATCGTCCGGGCGACCACGACCTCCCCCTGCCTCATCCGGGGGGTTCGCATCCGCCTCCGGTTCTGGCAGTCTCTGGCCGGTCAGGTCGTAGCCCGGTCGCGCGCGGAGCTCGCCGTCGACGACGCGACCCTGCACGCGCATCCGCTCGGCCTCCGCGCCCTCGACCTTCCCACCGAGTTGCCCGATGACCATGGCCTTCGCCCGCTCGAACTCCTCGTCGGTCAGCCGCCCATCCGCCTTCATCTCGCGCAGGTCCGCCAGACTGAGCCCGAGGGCCGGCCGGTCCGAATCCCCGCGCCGGGCGCCTTTGCGGACCAGAAGCACCAGCACCCCGCCGAGGACGACAACGACGAGCAGGACGACAACCCACACCCACACCTCGGCGATGTTTCCACCGGACCGAGCGAGCAAGGGTTGGAAGGAAGCCGTCATCGCCGCCCATCGTAGCGAGACCCGGCGGCACAAGAAAAAGCCGGCCCGAAGGCCGGCTGTTCATCGTTCATACTCCCGAGGCGATCACTCGGCCTTGTCGGCGTCGATCTCCGAAACGCCCTCGGTCTTGGCGAAGTGCTTGTTGTACGCCTCGAGGTCGAGTTCCTCGACCTTGGCCTTGTTCAGGATCGTGTCCATCGCCTTGTGCTCGCGCACCTGCTGGGCCAGCGTGTTGATCTGGTTCGACCGGATCAGGCGCTGACGCAGTTCGTCCGGACGCTCGCCGCGCTCGGCCGCCATCTGCGCGATCCGGCCGTACACCTCTTCCTCGGTGACCTGCACTTCCATGTCCTGCGCGACTTTGTTCAGGATGAAGAACAGCTTCAGTTCGCGCTGGGCGACTTCCTTCGAGCTCGAACGCATCTCGGCAACGCGCTCCTCGATCGTGTTCTCGTCCATCCCGCGATACTGCATTTCCATCTGCGCACGCTGGATGTTCCGCGACGCCTGACCCTCGGTCAGCTTCTCGGGCAGCTCGAACTCGATGCTGTCGAGCAGGTGACGCGCGATCTGCTGACGCATCGCTGTCTGCTGCTCCACCATCACCCGCTGCTCCAGACGCATCTTCAGCGACTGCTTGAGCTGGTCGATGCCCTCGAAGCCGAAGTTCTTGACCAGATCCTCTTCGGAGGCCGGGATGATCCGCTGGACCTGCTCGACCGTGAAGCTGATCTTCACCGGCTTGCCGCGAACCGCGACGCGCTCGTGGTTCTCCGGACCGACCGCCTTCACGGTCAGCTCGTCGCCGGCCTTCGGCTTGCCGATCTGCTTGCCGAAGTCGTCGACTTTCACGCCGAGGATCTGGCCGCTTCCGTCCTTCTCCTTGGGAACCTGAATGACCGCGCCGGGCAGATCGAGCACAACCTCGCCCTGCTCGTCCTTCAGCACACCGTGACCGATGCAGTAGTCGCCCAGTTCCGCCTTCTCCTGCGGCTCGAGCGACCCCTCGTTGTTCTTCACGCGCTCGAGCTGGTCTTCGACGCGGGCGTCGGTGACCTCGATGAGGGGCTTCTTCACCTCGATGCCGTCAAGCTCGGGCAGTTCGAACTCCGGCGCCACCTCGACCTGCAGTTCAACCTTCACCGGCTGGCCGGCTTCGACTTCCAAGTCCTTCATCGCCGAGCCGTCCGGCTCGCCGATCACACGCAGCTTGTTCTCCTCGATCGCCTCGGCGTACGCCGACGACACGAGCTGGTTCCGCGCCTCGGACTCGATGACCGAGCCGAACTTCTTCTGGATCAGCCGCTTCGGCGCGCGCCCGGGACGGAACCCCGGCAGCTGTGCTTCCATCGACACCATCGCGAGCGACGACTCCATCTGCTCGTTGACCTTCTCGGCCGGGATGGTGATGGTGATCTTCTTCAGGCAGGGCCCGATGTCCTCGATTTTGACGTCGTTCGCCACTTCAGTCTGTGCCATGGTTGGCAACCTTCCAGCAGGCCTCCCCTCACGAACAGCCGCAGTGACCGCCTGATCGGTTCCGGGGTCCAGACCGACTCACGCGAGCCGATCCCCGCCCAGAGGCCGGAGAGCCAATGTAGCACATTCCCGGCCGGACCTGAATCCGGAGGCACCACGCCCGAACCGTCCCGATCTCCCCAAACGCAACGTGGCCACCCAACCGGGTGGCCACGCCGCGAGTCAGACGGCCTGAAACGCATCGCCGTCGGGAGGAGGCAGAAAACCTGAAAACCTGGTCAGCGTCGGCGGCGCAGCATCGCGGCACCGGCCAACGCCACGACCCCCCCGGGCGCCGGGATCGGCATGATCGCGATGTCACCCGCCTGCACCGGAGGAAACCCGCCCGCATCGTTCGGCCCGAAGGCGTCGCCTTCGAAGTACCCCGATCCGTCCACCGCGAAAGTGTTCACCGCGCTCACGTAGTTCGGGAATTCTCCCTGTCCCACGATCGCGTGATATCCGGTGTCATCCCGCGACCAGTCGACCGTCAACCCCTGACTCGACACCGTGACGATATCGAGTTCGTACATCGACGTGAACGATGCGCCGTCGCCCTGAAAGATCACATCGTTGGCGACATCGTGCAGGAAAAAGTTGCCCTGCGAGTCGATGCCGAGGCCTTGAATGTAGTGCTGCTCCGGGAGTCCGGAGAGCATTCCGACCTGCGTCGTCGCACCTGTCGTCAGGTCAACCTCGTACAGACGCGTGAACGCGGCCTGCTGAGTGTTGATGCCATACATCTTCCCGTCGACCGGGTTGTACGCGAGGTCCTGAAGGCTTTGGAAACTCTGACCCACCGGTGTCGCCTGACCCGTCGACGGATCGACGCTGTACAACCCGGAGGCCGCGCCGCCCGTCGACTTGTAGAACGAGGCATACGCCCACAGGTTGCCGTCGCCATCGAAATCGAGACCGCTGAACCCGATGTTCGGCACGCCCATCGAGCCGACGGTGACGTATCCGCCCGGACTCGACGGATCGAACACGATCAGCGAATCCGAGTCGTCCGGATTGCCGGAGATGTGATTCGTCGCAAACGCCTGAGCGAAAGCGCCTTGCGCCAGCGCAAGCGCGCCGGCGACCACAAGCACTGAAGAAAAACGCATGGGAACACTCGCTTCGACCACGCGGCAACGTCTCCGCGCGAGGAACAGGAATCAGGAACCGCCGAACGCCCGCTCAAGAGCGCCGACGACGCACGCCGGCCAGACCCACGAGCCCGATCAGTGCGCCGGTCGCCGGAGCCGGGATGTAGCTCACCTGCAGGTCGTCCATCACGATCGGCAGTCCCGGCGTCGGGCTGCCCTGAATCTCCACGCGAGAAATCGGCGTATCGCTGCTCCAGCCGTGCCAGTTCCACTCGCCGAGTTCGAAGTTCATCGGTTCGCTCGAGATCAGCGATCCGTTGCCGTCGTACAGGTTGATGAAGCTGTCGGTATGGACGTCGGCCGTACCGAAGTAGCCGCCGAACGCAGTCACCGGCGTATCGAACTCGATGACCGCCTGGCCGGTCACATAGCCGCCCATGATGTTGCCGTTGTACGGCAGGATCTCCGTCTGACTGATGAAACTGAAGAGGCTCGTCGCGATCATCAGGAAGTTGGCGTTCTGGTCGTAGGTCGTCGCCTCGCCGCCAAAGATCTCCGCCGGCCCGTTGGTCCCACCGGGCGGTCCGATCGTCTCGTAGTTCTCCCACGCGTCGCCGGTAAACGGGCCGATCGTGGTCACCGAGGCCGAAGCCACTCCGGCGATGCTCGCGAGGGCGAGCGCTCCACCGATGATCTTGCAGCTGTTCATTGCTCTTT
This sequence comes from bacterium, assembly GCA_024743075.1. Lineage (GTDB taxonomy): Bacteria > Planctomycetota > Phycisphaerae > Phycisphaerales > UBA1924 > JANSXG01. The sequence goes on from JANSXG010000087.1 coordinate 6,418, forward strand.
TCCTCTCCGGTTGGGTGCGACACCTGCCGCCCTGAGTTGTTGGTCCTCAACAACCCTACAGGCGAGTCGGAGAGGCGCCAAGAATTTCCGCAAATATTTTTGCGATCATTCGTGCGATCACCATTTTTACTATAGACTTTTGTGTCCCAAGACCCAGACGCCCATAAAGAGCCGATAATGTGACCACCCCGACCAGAACCAGGGAACTTAGGCCCGTGAACCGGATCACCGACGTCAAACCCACGCCCTTTTCAGAAGACGCGCAGCAGGTCGTCCGCTCACTCCGCGCCGCCTTTTCAGAAGGCCTCGTCGCCGCCGGCGCGAACCCCAACACCCCCCAGTCCATTTGCGATCACATCGGACTGAACAAGAACCTGGCATGGAAGATCTCGCGCATCATCCAGACCGACGATTCCGCCGCCGCCCTCGAACTCATGCCCGGCGCGTCCGGCGTCCGCATCCTGCTCAAGAGCATGAACAAGGCCGGGATTGACGAAGCCCTGCGCAAGCGCATCCAGGAGGCCGTCGACGAGTACGATCGCCTCATCCGCGTCCATTCCGGCGATCGACAGACCCTGGAGATGCTCGGCAGCGAGCTCACCACCTCCGGGCGACAGGAGCGCGACGAACAACACCGCAAGGTGCTCTTCCAGGGCACGAGTTACGTGTGGGGCGCACAGGCGCAGGTCCTCTCCAAACTCGGCGTCGTCGTCCCCGGCCGGCAGTCCGGGACCCTTGACTTCGCCACCGTCAACGGCTTCGTGGGGTTCCGTCGCCTCCGCCCCGATGTCCTCTGGGAGATGGCACGACGCGACGGGAGCAATGACGACGGCACCGAGATGGATACCGCGGCGTCGGAACCGATCGATCCGCGGATCAGCGCGACCAGCCAGGCCCCGCTCATGACCGAGTTCTGCTCGGACACCCTGCCCGAACTCAAACGCGTCCGCGTCGGCACGACCTACTCGTACCAGCTCACCGAAGGACGCGTCGGCAACACCGGGGCGTTCAACTGCTTCGTCGGCGCGATCCACCGCAACATCCCGTACGTGCGCACGCCGATCAACGAGTGGGGCAACCACAACGCGCGATGCGAAGTACCGACCGAGCTCATGATCGTGGACCTGTTCATCCACCACTCGCTGACCTTCGCGCTCCCGCCGGAAACCCAGCTGCTCAGTAACGTGGAGTCGCCGCTCCAGCCCATCGAAGCGCGCCGCCTGCCCCTTCACGAGAAACTTCAGGACCTCGGTCGCGGCAACGTCCCCGCACCAACCCCCGAAGTCCCCCGCTACCGCGCCCTCGTGGAGACGGTCCTTGATCGCTTTGACCTGCCGCTCTCGGACTTCCACGGTTATCGCATGAAGATCGCCTACCCGGCTTATCCGAGCCTGCTCCGCCTGCGTTACCGCCTGCCGACCAAACTGATCGCGTAGCTGCTCACGCCCCTGGGTTCGCTACCGCTCCGAATCGATCACTCACACAGCGTTCCGAACGCCCCCAGCACCGCGTTCAGGTCGGCGAGATCCACCGTCCCATCGCCGTTCGTGTCGCCGTCCGCCGTCGCCTGGCCGAAGTTTGCCAGAACCAGGTTCAGGTCCGCCAGATCGATGCTCCCGTCGCCGGTGGCGTCCGCATCGCAGGGCCCGGGTTCGGGATCACAGGCCTGCCACTGGGCGATCCGAGACGAAGGGATCCCGCCGGCGAAGCCGAATTCGCCCGCCGCGAACAGCGCTGGCCCCTCCTCGGTCTCGAATGCAAGAACGTCGTAGGTCACTCCGAGCCCGATGCCCTCCGGGCCCTCGAAGGCCGACCAGTTCACGCCATCCCAGGCCGCGACGCGGTTCACCTCCACATCGCCGCCGAACAGGAAGTTCCCGCACGCCACAAGCTTCTCGCCCGTCCCGTCGTCAAACGTCGTCATGCCCAATACGCCGATCGTGCCCGGCAATCCCTCCCCGCCCGGAGCGAGCACCTGCGACCACTGCGTGCCGTCCCATCGCGCGAGCTTCGTGCACTCCAGCCCGCCGGCCTCGAAGAATTGCCCACCGACGAACAGCACCGGTCCGTCGCCTTCGTCGTACACCTGCATCGCGAACACCCGCTGACTGACACCCGTTCCGCTCGGGCCCTCCAGCAACGACCAGTTCTCGCCGTCCCACTTCGCGATGGATCCCGCTGGCGTGTTGTCGGCGAGATCGAACAGCCCCCCGACGAACAGCGCAGGGCCCGTCCCATCGTCGTACACCTCGAACGAGTTCACAGAACCAGAGATCCCGTTGCCCTCATCGCTCAGGATCGGTGCCCATTCGCTGCCATCCCACGTCGCGAGATCGCTCGCGGCGACTCCGCCCGCACTGGAAAACGACCCGCCGACGTACAGCTTCGGACCGCTCCCGTCGTCGAACACTTCGAGCGCATCGACCGACACCGAGGGGATCCCCGTCCCGAACGGCCCGGTCAGGGTCGACCACTGCACGCCGTCCCACTTCGCGATCTTGTTCGCCGGCAGCCCGCCGGCCGAGAAGAACGTGCCGCCGACGAACAGTGCCGGACCGGCGCCGTCGTCGTATACGCACATGGCGTTCACCGTACCGGACAGCACCCCGTTCCCAGAAGGCCCGGAGAGCAGCTCCCAGCCGCTTCCGTTCCACTTCGCGATCCGATCAACCCGGACGCCCGCGGCGTTGAAGAACGCACCACCCACATAGACCGCCGGCCCCGTCCCGTCATCGAACACCTCGAGGCAGTACGCGTCGCCGCTCAGGCCGTTCTCAGGACCGAAGTGATCCACCCACTGGGCCACGCACGGCTCTCCCGCGTTCGCGCTGCAGACCACTCCAGCAATCAACACAACTCCCAAACTCGCCACCGTTCGTCTGCGCACCATTGTTCAGCCTCCGCGTCTCACCCGCCCCGGCTTCGTTGTTTCCTACCCGAAACCTACCCCGAGACCCCACGAACAGGTAGCAGATTCCGCCAGATTCGAGTCACTCCTCATCGCGTTTGGCAATCTGGAGAATGCCGAGCAAGCCGACCCGACGCACGCGCGGCCAGCGCAAGTCCGCCCCGGCGCGCGCCGCGTGGGCCCGGGCGCATGTTCACTTTCTGACTTTCTCAAAAAATTTTCCGCCCATGACAAGGGCGGATTCTCGCGACGCCTTTTCGCATCACCACCTCCTGCGCGCGCCGATCGGGCTCGCCGGCCCTAAGGGTGAGGGAGGTGCACTCATGCACACCGCAGCAAACCAGCCGTCCGATCCCACCAACTTCACCCCGCCGAAGAACGCCGAGGAAGCCCTCGCGCGCATCAAGGAGATCTACCGCGCCAAACGGCTCGAGTCCGAAGTCACGATGGTCGCCGCGCAGACCAAGGTCCTCGAAACGCTCATGGCCTGCATGACGCCCATCAGATCCACCGGCGACACGAAACTGGACAACTTCTACGCCCGCGAACGCAACCGCCAGCGCCTCGCCGCCATCCAAACCCTGCTCCACATCCGAACCGTCCAGCGCGAAAAACGCATGCGCCGAACATTGAGCGCGAAGGCCAAAGCAAAGCCGAGTAATACGAGGGGTGCCATGGTCGGAGCCGAAGGCCCAGGCCATGCCGACACCGGTTCAACCGTCGCAACTCCTGCTCCTTCTCCCCAACGCGGGAGAAGGTGGTCTTGTGCGGATTCAGCACAAGACCGGATGAGGGGGCGGTCCGAAGCTTCCGACCACACCGAGTCCCGAGACCATGCTCAAACGAGTTTGAGCACGCCACCCGAGTACCCGCCCCCGCGCAAACGCTCCCGCTACAAAACCCGCAAGCCCAAACGCCCCAAGCAACCGGCCCGGCGCAAGCGCTGACCGGCGCCAATCCGGCCCGAAAAACCCTACTCGCCCGCGGGCCATCGCGGTACCATCAAGTCGCGAGCCGCCGCGACCGGTGGCTCGGTCATCCCAGCTCTCCGCGGGCCATCGGGATGATCGGATGTCGTTCCGTTTTCCGGGCGTTCCGATCATCCGCGCCCGGTCTGGAGGCACACATGGGACTCATGCAGGAATTCAAAGAGTTCGCGATCAAGGGCAACGCCGTCGACATGGCCGTCGGCATCATCATCGGGGCCGCGTTCGGCAAGGTCGTCAGCTCGCTGGTCAACGACGTGATCATGCCCCCCATCGGCCTGCTCGTCGGCGGCACGAACTTCAAGGACCTCGCCGTCGTCCTCAAGGAAGGCGTCGTCGACGAAGCCGGCGTCGTCGTCACCGAAGAGGTCGCGATCAAGTACGGCATGTTCATCAACACGACGATCGACTTCCTCATCGTCGCCTTCACCATCTTCATCGTCATCAAGAACATGAACCGCCTGATGCGCAAGAAGGAAGCCGCACCGGCCACGGCGTGACACCTTCAACGGACGCTGCGAACCCTGAGCAAGACCTCAGGGTCGGCGGCAGTGGGCGAGGACGTGAGACTGATCACGCGCCGATGGGGTTCCGCACTCGATCGCAGGGAGCCGTGAAGGGGCATCGTGTCCTCGCCTACACTCCCCGCTCCTCCCATTAGGAGCCACCCATGACCACCGCCACACTCATCGCGGGTATCCCCGCGACGAACCGCTCGCTCTACCATCGCATCCGCTTCCTCGCCGGTGATCCCGCGTCGTCGATCGACCTGCCGTCCGACCACCCGGACCTGCGAGGGCGCACGCTGATCATTCGCGACATCGAGATGGATCGCGCCCGCGCGCACGCGGCGGCCGATCGCGTCGCCTGCCCCGCCGACTTCGCGCCCGACGGAGGACTGTCCGGCGATCGCGAGATCGCCACCGCCCAAGCGACCGCCGAGTTTTTGCGCCGCGCCGGGGTCAGCCGCGTCGTCAGCGACCGCTCCCTGCCCCTGGTCTTCGCCGAGATGATCCGGCGGGCCGGGCTGAAGCTCGAGTGCGACCTCGACCTCGGCGTGCTCGACCGACGCGCGAAAGACACCCAGGAAGTTGAACTGCTGCGCGAGGCCCAGTCCGTCACCGAGGGCGCCATGCGCATGGCCTGCGAACTCGTCGCCCGCGCCGAGGCCGGTTCTGATGGCGTGCTGACCCACGACGGCGAAACCCTCACCGCCGAGCGCGTCATGAGCGCCATCGACATCTGGCTGCTCGAACGCGGCTACGCCAACCCCGGATCCATCGTCGCGCCCGGCCCCATCGGCGCCGACTGCCACGAGCGCGGCCACGGCCCCATCCGAACCGGCCAGCCCGTCATCATCGACATCTTCCCCCAGAACAAACGCACCCTCTACAACGGCGACTGCACCCGCGTCGTCGTGCACGGCAACATCCCGGATGAAGTCGCCAAGATGCACGACGCCGTCGTCCGCGCCAAGAAGGCCGCGATCGCAGCGACCCGGGCCGGCGTCACCGGCGAGGCGGTCCACCGGGCCGCGATCGAGGTGATCCGGTCCAGCGGCTACGCCGTCGGCCTGCCCGAGAAGCACGGCGAAGCGGGCAAGGACCCCTCGTTCTGCTCGATGGTCCACGGCACCGGGCACGGCATCGGGCTGGATGTCCACGAGCCGCCGCTGCTCGACATGAAGGGCCCCGAACTGGTCGTCGGCGATGCGCTGACCATCGAACCCGGGCTCTACTGCGCTGCGATCGGCGGTATCCGCATCGAAGACATGGTCGTCGTCACGGAGACAGGCTGTGAGAATCTCAACACATTACCCGAGGAACTTGACTGGTCCTGATCCACGAGAATTGACACAAATACTGGTAGTGCTCTTCTCATCATCTCTTTAGAGTGCGGGCCGAAACAGCACGGACCCAAATGAGAGAAGGCGAACACCATGCCAAGCACGCAGTCCAACGCCAAGCACAGCCCGAACGGCCGATCACTCGCAACCGACGCAGAACTTGAAGCCATCGATTTCGCCAGTGAGTGGATGTCCTGGAACGAAGCCCGGATGCTCGCGGCTCTGGAGAAGCCAATCCACTGCCCGATCCGCAACTGCAACCACGAATACGCGCCGATCGAGGGGATCCAGTTCGAGAAGTACCCCGTGCGCGGGCTCGAGATCGAGAAGACCACCGTGTGTATCCGCTGCCCGAAGTGCAACGGCAGCGGTGACACGCTCCTTGATGATCTCAATTGGCGACCCAGAGGCGGGCTCTGCCAGGGCTGCGGGCGCGAAGCCAAGCTCGCGCCGCTCACACAGAAGCGGCAGATCGGACTCATCCTCGCGCGTCACTACAGCGAGGAACGCCGCCTGCTCTGTGCTCCGTGCATGGGTCGCATGTACCGGAGCAACACCGGCATCACACTCGTCGCTGGCTGGTGGGGCATCATCTCCTTCTTCGTAACGCCGTTCGTGCTGATCAGCAACACCGCTGATTACCTCGGGCGAGACAAGTCCGCGACCCAACCGACGGGCGAGTTCATCGACAGCAGCCGCGTCCCCAAGCGGGTCCGCGATGCTCTGGCTCCTCACACGCAATGGGCCATCGAACAGCTCAATGCGCCCGACCGAAAAGCCAGTTCGCTCGCGATCGCGAGTCAGCTGGCTGACAAGGCCGGAGTGTCGCGGATCTACACGATGATGTACCTCGGCGAGACGGTGAACGAGCGCATGCGCCGGGTTCTGGAGGAGCAGGCGTAGCACGGCGGGGCGAGCCGGCTTGCGGTACGATCTCTCTCCCGATTGGTCTCCTGACGATCCCCGCACCCCCCTACGAAACCCGCCGAAACCGATGAACGACACCTCCCTCACGCCGACCACCCCCACTGGCCACCGCCGGTCATCCGCAGTCCTCATCACCGGCGCCGGAGGCGAGGTCGGGCACGGCCTGATCGACGCGCTGCACGCGCAGGGGCGCGAGGAGATCGTCGCGATCGACATCCGCGAGCTCGAGCCCGCCATGCGCGACAAGTGCCGCGAGACCTTCGTCGGCGACATCTGCGATCCGCTGCTGCTCGGTCGCCTGCTGGCGATGTATGAGATCACCGAGATCTACCACCTCGCGGCGCTGCTCTCGACCCGCGCCGAGTACGCGCCCGAGTCGGCCCACGAGGTCAACGTCGGCGGCACGCTGAACCTGCTCCGCCTCGCCTCCGAGCAAGCCCGCTCGCACGGGCGCAAGGTCAAGTTCATCTACCCGAGCTCGATCGCGGTCTACGGCATGCCCGACCTCGACACCAAGGCCAAGGCCGGCGCGGTCACCGAGGACGAGTACCTCAACCCGACCACGATGTACGGTTGCAACAAACTGTACGGCGAGCACCTCGGGCGCTACTACGCCCGGCACTACCGCCAGCTCGCCCAGGACCGCATCCCCGATGTGCTCGACTTCCGCTGCGTGCGCTACCCCGGTCTGATCAGCCCGCACACGGTCCCGTCGGGCGGCACATCGGACTTCGGCCCGGAGATGATCCACGCCGCGGCGGCGGGCAAGCCGTACAAGTGCTTTGTGCGCGAGTCGGCGCGGATCCCGTTCATGACCATGGGCGAGGCCATCGAGGCGACGCTCGCGCTCGGCGCCGCCGACGCGAAGCGCCTGACCCGCTGCGTGTACAACATCGGCGCGTTCAGCCCGACCGCCGGCGAGTTCGCCGACGCGGTGCGCGAGGCGTTCCCGGGCGCGGACATCTCCTTCAAGCCCGACGTGCAGCGCCAGGCCATCGTGGACTCGTGGCCGGAAGAAGTCGACTGGTCGGCGGCGACCCGCGACTGGGACTACAAGCCCGGCAAGGGCTTCAAGCAGGCCTTCGAAGAAGACCTGCTCCCGCCGATCCGGGCGCGATACACCGGTTGATCGGTCCGCTCAGTCGCTGCAGGACGAACCGAAGGCCGCGAGAACGATGTTCAGGTCGGCGAGGTTGATCTGGCCGTCGCCGTCGAGGTCGCCTTCGTCGGTTTCGGTGCCAAAGTTCGCCAGCACGATGTTCAGGTCGGCGAGATTGATGTCCCCGTCGGCGTTGGCGTCGCCGGGGCACGACTCGGGGAAGACCTGCCACGCTCCGAATCGTGCGTTGTAGGGATTGCCGTTGAAGTCCATTTCACCAGCGAGATCTTCGATCGCGGGATGATCGATCGTGAAGACGGGTGAATGCTCGCTCGGCGAAACCTGCCCACTCTCAGGCGCGATCAGCAACGGGTCGATGTCCCAGACATGCTCACCGGTCACAAAGTCCTGCGACGCCCCGCCGGCCGTGTTCGCCAAGAGAAACTCCGCAAAGGTTGCACCGGCGAATTCTCCACTGCCGAATCGTTCGGCGAAGCGGTCGCCGGAGTAATTCAGGAACCAGCAGGAGACGACTTCGACTCCGGACCAGGCTACGGGGTCATAGTCCTCCACGACCGCTGCGCCCACCGGCCGGTAGACGAAGTGTTGGTTCCAGCCGTTCGGACTTGTCGTGACGAAGAGGCAGCCGCGCAAACGAAC
>JANSXG010000253.1 GCA_024743075.1 bacterium
CCGGTGGCACACCAATCCGCGGCCGAGCTGCTGGCGCGACTCGAGCCGGTCAGCGACCCTCTCTGATCTCGCGCACCCGCTGGAGTACCGCATCGCCCAGCAACTCGCGCAAGCGCCCATCGCGACCGGGCTCGTCCGATGTGGCGAGCAGTCGTCTTGCCTCCGTCGACGACGCGTCGACCAGCGGAACATCCACAACGCGCCTATGCCAGTCCGCCGGACCCAGACCCGCCGTTCCGTCATTCCAATTCGATGCGATCCGTGCCGCCAGCGACTCGGCGCTCTCGTCGTCGCCCGCCCGGCGCATGACCAGCGGTTCCGCAATAGCCATGATCGCCCGCGGCTCGCGCCACCGGTGCAGACTCAACGCCTGGTCCGCTCCGATCAGCAAGCGCAGCCGGACACCCGCCGGCAGGTGTTCGCGCAGCGTGTGCAGCGTTTCTACCGTGTAACTCGGGCGATCCGGTTCGTTGCGCATCCGGTCGACTTCCATCCGGCTGACCGAGACCCGCTTCGCACCGCCGAAGGCGCATTTCACCAAATCGATCCGATCTTCCCCGTCGAACAGCGTGCTCGACCCCTTATGAGGAGACCGACCAGCCGGGATCACCAGAAGCCAGTCCGCGCCGATCGCGTCCCGCGCGGCGACCGCCAACCGCCGATGCCCGATGTGCGGCGGGTCGAACGACCCACCGAAGAGAACGATCACGCGCGCCGAAGCCGCAATCGGTGGCGTCGCCATCGATGGTGTCAAACCGAGGTGTTCACGGTGTGTGTTCAGATCGCGGGACATACGCGGAATCTAGGCGTTGTCTCGCCCCGAGTCGAAATCCGACCCTCGAAACCGCCTCAGTACATCCAGCCGTCGTCGAGATCGATCGGCACGCTCTGATCCACATCGCCGTACCCGGAGGAAAGCATGCCCTCGATATCCAGATCGGGGACACGGTCGTACAACTCGTTGAGCGTCGCTTCGATCACGCGCGCTTCGCCCTGAGGCGTGAACACGCTGTACCTGGCTTCAAGTTCGCCCGCCGTGATAATGACCACCGCGTGACGCCCTTCAAGGGTGCCCAGCACATTCGCGTCGGTCGGCAACTGGCCGAGCATCCGCTCGACCGGGTCCTCGCCGCCTCCGCCAAGCACGGGCCCGTAGACCTCGCCCCGCTCGGTGCCCATGGACTCCGTCGCCGTGGACTGCGAAGGGTCGATCAGGCTGGTCAGCGTGAAGAACGCGATGAGGAACGCTCCCGCCGCGAGCACTCGGATGGCCGGTCTCGGAATCCGCGTATTCAGGCTCGGAAGAGGAGTGTCCATGCTCGGTTCATCGGCGGTTTTTGCCCCGCCATCCGTGTTTTTTGCCCCGACGTCGCGAAAGCCGTTGAGGAATTTGGCGTGATGGCTACAATGCCCGCCCCGATTCCGACGTCCAGCCGGTTTTCCGGACGGATCGGGTGACCGCTCCTCGCGAGTGGAAAAGAATGGCCCCATCGTCTAGTCAGGTCTAGGACATCAGGTTTTCATCCTGAAGACCGGGGTTCGAATCCCCGTGGGGTCACTTCCCAAAGCACTCGCGGCCCGGCTCGTCCGGGCCGCGTGTCGTTTTGTTCCTCACGGGTCCGATACGTCCGCCTCTCGGGAAACCCCCGGTCGTGAACCGCTCGTATCTGCATCGAGCATCCGTAGAATTGCAGGATTGAGCGAACCCGTGCCGTTCGCCACGCGAAGGGTCCATCGGGCCCGCTTTGTTCACTTCGCTCGATAGACGCCGGATGCACAAAAAGGACGACATCACTCAACTGCTCGATCAGGTCGCCGCCGGCGATGATCGCGCCGTCGATGTGCTCCTGCCGATGCTCTATGAGGAACTCCGCGCCATCGCTGAGTACCACCTCAAGGCCGAACGGCCCGACCACACACTTCAGGCCACCGCCCTGGTTCACGAGGCCTACCTCCGAATGGTCAATCAGGATCGCGTGGTCTGGGAGAGTCGGGCACACTTCCTCGCCATCGCGTCGCAAGCTATCCGGCGAATCCTCGTCGACGCCGCACGCGCGCGCAACGCCCTGAAGCGAGGCGGCGACCGCAAACGACTACTCCTCGACACCGGTATGCTCGCCAACGAAAACGAACACACCGACCTCGTCGCCCTCGATGACGCCCTCGCGAAACTCCACGAACGCTACCCGGACAAGGCGCGAATCGTCGAACTCCGCTTTTTCGGCGGCCTGACCGGTGCGGAAGTCTCAACCGTCCTCGACATCCCCAGCCGAACCGTCGACCGGCACTGGCAGTTCGCCCGGGCCTGGCTCTTCCGCGAACTCGGGGACCACCCGGAGGACGCGGCATGAGCGCGGGCGAGGCCGACCGGGTCGAGCACCTCTTCGACGAAGCACTCGAGCAGCCCGCCGCGAAGCGCGAGTCATGGCTCCGCGAGCAGTGCGCCGGTGATGAGGAAGTGTTCCACGACGTCCGAAGTCTCCTCGACGCACACCACCGCGCCTCGGGCTTTCTCGGCAAGTCCGCCCTCGAACAGTCCCCCGAACTCGCCGACGCCGCCGACCCCACCGTCGGCACACGCATCGGGCCGTACCGCGTCCTTCAGCGAATCGGTGCCGGCGGCATGGGCAGTGTCTACCTCGCCGAACGCGACGACGAGACCTTCGATCGGCGCGTCGCCATCAAACTCATCCGCCGCGGACTCGACACCGAAGAGATCCTTACCCGCTTCGATCGCGAACGCCGTGTCCTCGCCAACCTCGATCA
>JANSXG010000172.1 GCA_024743075.1 bacterium
ACTCCGGCACGCGCGACCTCGTCATGGGCCAGCCGACCAACGCCGGCAACGATCGCTCGACCACGCCCGACCCCATCGCGGTGCCGGAGACGGCCCCGAAGCAGACGCCCCCCGCTGCTCAGCCCGAGCGTCCCGCGTCGGACCCGGTCGCGCGTCCGGGTCGCGATGCGCAGGTGCAGTCGCTGATCGCCTCCGGGGATGACCTGATGGGCGAGGGCCGCGTGATCCAAGCGCGCGACGCCTACAACCGGGCCCTGCACCACCCGCGCTCGGCCGCCGCCGACCGCGCGATCATGCGCACCAAGCTCGGCGACATGGCCAAGGAGATCACCTTCTCGCGCCGGGTCGTTGCCGGCGACGAGATGGCCAGCGAGTACACCGTCCAGAGCGGCGACCTCCTGAGCACGATCGTGCGGCGCGAGGGGCTGGATGTGGAGTGGATGCTCATCGAGCGCATCAACGGCGTCTCGGCGAATCGGATCCGCGTCGGGCAGACTCTGAAGCTCCTTCGCGGCCCGTTCCACGCGGTGATTTCCAAGGGCGCTTATCGCCTTGATCTGTACTCCGACTTCCGCGACTCCGCGGGCAACCGGCTCTACCTCGGCTCGTTCAGCGTCGGCCTCGGCGAGTACGACTCCACCCCGGTCGGCTCCTGGGTGGTCCGGTCGAACTCGAAACTGATCGACCCCGCGTGGGTCAACCCGCGCACCGGCGAGCGCTTTGCCTCCGGCGACCCCGAGAACCCCATCGGGAACCGGTGGATCGGCATCCGCGGCACGGACGCGAACACCGAGATCGAAGAGGGTATCGGGCTGCACGGGACCATCGAACCGAACTCCATCGGCGAGCAGATGTCCATGGGCTGCGTGCGCATGCTCAGGCCGGACATCGAACTGATCTACGACCTGCTGGTTCCTGAAGTGTCGACGGTCATGATCCAGCCCTGATCGCCGAGAATCCGGGTCCAACGGCGATACCCTAATATGTTTCTTACAGACAGCCGGCTTTGGTGGGCGGTCTGCGCGCTCGGTTCGACCCGGAAAACCCTGAAATCCGCTATAATCACGGGGCTATCGCGGACGCGAGTCCGGCGATCGCGACGAGCCCGGACCGGGCTCGTCGCCCGCGCTAAGCGGAGCCTCCTGCGACCCACGACGAGAGTTGTCTGCCCCTATGGCCGAATCCGACGCCGCGACCAACGCCAAGCCGTCCTCCACCCCCGCTCCGGTGAAGAAGACCGACTACGGTGCCGACCAGATCCGTATCCTCGAAGGCCTCGAGGCGGTGCGAAAACGCCCGGGCATGTACATCGGTGACACGGGTCTCGCGGGCCTGCACCACCTCTGCTGGGAGGCGGTCGACAACTCGATCGACGAGTGCATGGCCGGTCGCGCCACGACCGTGACCGTCCGCGTCCACGCCGACGGCTCGCTGAGCGTCTCTGACGACGGCGTGGGCATCCCCGTCGAGATCAAGAAGCACGACAACCCGATCTACAACGGCAAGCCGGCGGTCGAACTGGTCATGACCGTGCTCCACGCCGGCGGCAAGTTCGGCGAAGAGAACTCGGCGTACAAAGTGTCCGGCGGCCTGCACGGCGTGGGCATCTCCTGCGTGAACGCGCTCTCGGAGCGCCTGATCGTCGAGATCCATCGCGACGGGCAGGTCCACAAGATCGGCTTCACGCGCGGCGTCACCACCGAACCGCTGCACGTGATCGGTGAGATCTCCCCTGACGCGTCGCGCCAGTCGGGCACGACCGTCACCTTCAAGCCCGACTCCCAGATTTTCCCGGACACCGAGTGGAACTTCGCCACGCTCAGCCACCGCCTGCGCGAACTGGCGTACCTGAACCCCGGCACGAACATCCGCATCGTCGACGAGCGCGTCGGCGCCGACGGCAAGCCCAAGGACGAGTCCTACCGCTTCGATCGCGGTCTGTTCGAGTATGTCGAGCACATCAACGCCAACAAGGGCACGCTGCACGAGATCGTGCACATCGCCGGAGAGAACGAGGACTCGGGGCTGTCGCTCGAGGTCGCCTTCCAGTTCAACGACTCGTACTCCGAACTGATGCTGTGCTTCGCCAACAACATCCGCACGGTCGACGGCGGCACGCACCTCTCGGGCTTCAAGACCGCGCTCACGCGCACGCTGAACAACTACATCAAGAGCGCGAACCTCATCAAAGCCAAGGACCCGGTGCCCTCCGGCGACGACTGGCGCGAAGGGCTCGCGGCGGTCATCAGCGTCAAACTGCCCGACCCGCAGTTCGAGGGTCAGACCAAGGGCAAGCTGCGCAACACCGAGGTCGAGGGCTTCGTCAGCGCGATCGTCGGCGACAAGCTGCAGACCTGGCTCGAGGAGCACCCCTCCGAGGCCAAGAAGATCTGCATGAAGGGCATCACAGCGGCCCAGGCACGCGAGGCGGCCCGCAAGGCCCGCGACCTCACGAGGCGCAAGAGCGCGCTCGAGAGCGGCTCCATGCCCCACAAGCTGCGCGACTGCACCACCAAGGACGTCGATCGCTCGGAGATGTTCATCGTCGAAGGCGATTCCGCGGGCGGTTCGGCGACGCAGGGTCGCAACGTGGAGACGCAGGCCATCCTGCCGCTCCGGGGCAAGCTGCTGAACGTCGAGAAAGCTCGCCTCGACAAGGTGCTGGCGTTCGAGGAGATCCGCACGCTCATCGCGGCGCTCAAGTGCGGCATCGGCTCTGACTTCGACATCAGCCGCCTGCGCTACGGCCGGATCATCATCATGACCGACGCCGACGTCGACGGTTCGCACATCCGCACGCTGCTGCTGACCTTCTTCTTCCGCCAGATGCCCGAACTGATCCGTCGGGGCAAGATCTTCATCGCCCAGCCGCCGCTGTACCAGGTCACGCGCAATCGCAAGAGCCAATACGTGATCAACGAGCGCCAGATGGACGACGTGCTCATCAGTCTCGGCACCGACGGCGCCACGCTGCAGGTCCGCGAGATCGAACTGATCGAGGAGTCCGGCGAGGTCATCGAGGCCAAGCCGAAGGTCGTGCGCACGATCGAGGGCGACGAGCTGACCAAGGCCGTGAAACTGCTCCGCCGCCTCGGTGAACTGATCGAGGTCTCCGAGCGCCGCGGCGTGCGCTTCCTCGATCTGCTGGACGCGCGCGGTCGCGACCCCAAGGGCGAGGATCGACTGCCGAGCCACCGGATCACCTGGCGCGGCGCCGACGCGTTCGCGTGGTCGGATGAGCAGGCGCGGACGATCATCCAGGAAAAGGGCCTGATGCCCGAAGAGGATGCGCTCGCCGCGAAGGCGGACGCCGAGTCGAACGGTCGCGCCGCGCCGCTCGAGAGCGACGACAAGCCGCTGGCGACGGTGCGCGAGCTGCACGAGAACAAGGAAATCGCCCCGATCATCGATCAGCTCGCCGAGATGGCGATCGACATCGACGACTACGGCCTCGTGCAGGAAGAGGCGGTCACCGGCGAGAAGCTGCCGACCAAGTACGCCTGGGCGATGCAGAAGAAGCAGAGCGCCAAGAGCGCCGACGACGAGTCGGACGACGAGGGCGACGAGGAGGCCAGCGAGTCACCGGCTTCGAAGACCATCGAGGCGGCGTCGATCCCCGACATCCTCGCGACCCTGCGCGACCTCGGCCGGCGCGGCATGGAGGTCAAGCGGTTCAAGGGTCTGGGCGAGATGGACCCCGAACAGCTCTGGGAGACCACGATGGACTTCGAGAAGCGCACGCTGATGCGCGTCACGTGGGACCAGGGCGAGGCGGCCGACGAGCTGTTCACGACGCTGATGGGCGAGAACGTCGAGCAGCGCCGGAACTACATCGAGAAGCATGCGCTTGAGGTGAAGCAGCTGGATGTTTAAGGGCTAGGGGCACACCTGCCCGAACGCCGCGAGCACGGCGTTCAGGTCGGCGAGGTCCACGATGCCGCTGCCGTTGATGTCACTCCCGCACGCGTTCTGATCGTTCGCGGCTTCCGTGAAACGGTCGATCGCCCAACGGAGCGAGAGGTCGTGCTCGTGTGCGCCGAAGCCCTGGCCGTGTCCGCCGCCGAAGACCGATTCGAGTTGGGCATCGACACCGAGGCGGCGCAGTGTGGTCTGCAGACGCATCGATTGTTTCGCGGCGACGACGGCGTCTTCGGTGCCGTGGACCATCAGGATGGGCGGGTCGGCCGCGTCGGCGTGATGCTCGGGGCTCGCGCTGTTGGCCAGCTCGACCAGCGACGGGTACGGCTCGATGGGGTTGTCGAGGTTCGCCTTGATGTCGGCGATGCCCTGACCGGGTTTCGACCAGCCGAGCAGGCGCGACTCGGGCGAGTTGAACGAGTCGTGGTCGATCTTCGTGCCGGGCGGCGTGACGACATCGTCGTTCATGGTGAGCAGGTTGGTCGGGCCGAATAGCGAGACCGCGCCGATGACATCGGTGCTGACGCCGTCGTGATCGCCGACCTCGCCCTCGAGGCCGGCCTCTTCACCGGCGAGTGCGGCGAGCAGCGCGAGGTGTGCACCCGCGGATGAGCCCCAGGTGATGATGCGATCGTCGTCGAGGTCATAGGCATCGGCGTTCGCTCGCAGGAAGCGGATCGCGGCTTTCACATCGTGGATCTGCGCGGGGAAAACCACGCTCTCGCCGCCCCACTGCCCGGCCTGGCTGGTGAGCCGGTACTGCACCGAGGCAACCGCGATGCCGTGGTCCTTGGCGGCCTGGCGTAACACAAACGGCAGGTTGTTGTGCGTCCCGTTCTGCCAGCCGCCGCCGTGGATGAACACAACGAGCGGTGCGCCGTCCGGCCCGGCCTCGGCCGGGAGGTACAGGTCGAGATGCAGCGGCTGCCCGCCGACGATGGCGTAGACGAGGTCGTCGTGCGTCGGCACGCCAAAGCTTGCGGAACTGGCGGCGCAGACAGTGGCGATAACAAGCGATGATCGGAATGGGTGCATGGGGTCTCTCTCCGTGGGCGGGCTGTGTATCAGCTGCAGAACGGGAAAGTGCCTCGTCGATTGCGGAGGGATCAGATTTCTGTAGAGAGTTCGATGACCACCACCTCCGGCGGCACGCCGAACCGCACGGGCACGATGCTCACGCCGATGCCGCGTGAGACCACGGCCGGGCAGGCGGTCGCGGCGATCGAAGCGTCGATCAATCCGCCGGCGTAGCGCTGACCGTACTGGCTCGGGACGCCCGGGGTGCCGAGCAGCGGGACGCGGATCTGGCCGCCGTGGGTGTGCCCGCTGAGCGCGAGGTCGATGCGCGGGCCGTCCGGGGCGCGGACGCCGGGCAGTTCGAGCGTGTCGGGGACGTGGGCGAGCAGCACGCGGGGTGTGTCCGGGTCGATCCCGCTGAATGCGCGGGCCGGCTCGACGGTGTGGGTGAGCAGGTCGCCGAGGCCGACGAAGCAGAGGGCATCGTCCGGACGAGCCGGGGGCGACGATGCGAGCGAGCGCGAGGACGCACTGAGGAAGACGCGGTCGTTGTCGACCATGCGCACGCCGATGGCGCGCAGGGCATCGCGCATGCGCGGGCCGTCGGCGTACCAGTCGTGGTTGCCGAGCACGCCGACGACGCCGATCACGCCAGGGTCGCTCGTCAGCGGCTCGAACAGTTCCGCAGCGCGATCGATGCCGGCCGGGCCGTCGTGGACGTAATCGCCGGTGAGCGCGACGATGTCGGGCCGCTGCTCGAGCGCGATCCGGACCGAAGCGGCGATGTGCGACTCGTGCACGCGCGGGCCGAGGTGCGTGTCGCTGATCTGCACGATGCGCAGGCCGTCGAGCGATCCGGGCAGGCCCTTGATCGGCACGCGATAGCGGCGGACCGTGATCGTGTTGGGTTCGATCGCCGCGGCGTAGACCGGGGTCGAGGCCAGCGCGAGGCCGGCGCCGATGGCGGCACCGTCAATGAGCAGGCGTCGGCGTGCCAGATCCGGGGGATCGGTATTGGCCCGCGTGCTCCGGCTGCGCTGGTGCAGGCGCGACCGGACGACCAGCAGGACGAGGACCGCGCCGAGCGGCACCATCAAGCCGATGCCGTAGACGAACGCCGTGCCGTGGGCGGTCTTGAGCAGGTCGTAGCGCTGCAGGACATGAACCGCCCCCAGGGCGGGCGAGGCGAGGGTGTCCAGCGAGTTGTTCAGGACGACTCGGGCGCCGGACGGCGCACCGCCAGCGCCGGAACGGTCGACTGGCCTTTGTCGGGTCGGCACGGC
>JANSXG010000270.1 GCA_024743075.1 bacterium
AGCCACAATCCCCGACACCGGTCTCTCGAGAGGGTTAGTCAAGGGTGTGCACCAACAGACCGCTGCGCAGCTTCGGCTCGAACCATGTGCTCTTCGGCGGCATGATCTCGCCGGCGTCCGAGACCGCCGTCAATTGCTTGATCGTGACCGGGTGCATCGCGAACGCCACGCCCCCACCCTGGTTCACCCGGCGCTCCAGCTCCTTCGTGCCGCGTATCCCGCCGACGAAGTCGATCCGCTTATCCGTGCGGATGTCACCGATACCGAGGATCGGCGCGAGGACCCGGTCGTACAGCAGCACGTAATCGAGGTTCCCGATCGGGTCGTCCGCCGCGCTCGGAATCGACTGCGCCGGGAGCGTGATCGAGTACCACTGCCCGTCCACGTACATCCCGAAGCACCCGGTCGTCCGCGGCTGCGGGTCGATGTCTTTCTCGACCTGCGCGATCGCGCCGATCTTGTTGATCAGCTGCTCCGCCGACAGGCCGTTCAGGTCCTTCACGTAGCGGTTGTAGGGCAGGATGTTCAGTTCGTCCGCCGGGAACAGCACGCTCAGGAACCAGTTGTATTCCTCGTTGCCCGTGTGGTTCGGGTTCGCCTTCCGACGCTCCGCGCCGGCCCGCGCCGCCGAAGCCGATCGGTGGTGCCCGTCCGCGACGTACGCCGCCTTCAGGTTCCGGTACGCCTGAACATACGGCTCCGGGTCCTCGATCCGCCACACCGTGTGACGCACGCCGTCAACCGCGGTGAAGTCGTAGAGCGGCTCTTCCTTGACGCCCGCATCGATCATCGCCTGGATCGACGCCTCGTTCTTGTGCAGCAGGAACACGGGGCCCGCGTTCGCGTTCAGCGTCAGCACATGGCGCGTGCGATCGTCTTCCTTGTCCTGACGCGTCTTCTCGTGCTTCTTAATGACGTTGTTGTTGTAGTCGTCGATGTGGCAGCAACCCACCACTCCCGTCTGCGCGAGGACCCGCCCGCCGAGTTCCGGCGCCAGCGTCATCTCCTGGCGGTACAGGTACAGGCTCGGCTCGCCCTCGCGGATGAGGATCTCGTCTTCGATGAGTTTCTGAAAGTTCTTCTTCGCCGTCTCGTAGATCTCGTCCGCGTACGGGTCGCAGTCCGCCGGCAGATCGATGTCCGGGCGTACCACGTGCAGGAACGAACGCGGCTTGCCCTCCGCCAGTTTCACCGCCTCTTCCCGGTCACACACGTCGTACGGCACCGAGGCCACCTCGGAAGCGAGTTCGGGCGTCGGGCGAAGGGCATGAAACGGGTTGACTCGGAGCATCGGCGCGATTCCTTCTTCAGCGTCTACTTGAGAACAGTCGGATCGGGATCATACCGATGACGACGCCCCGCACGCACGGCTATGCTGCCCCGAAAGGAGTCCGCCCGTGCCACGCCTGTCGCCGAATCCCCTGCAATCAGCCGTATTCCTCCTGCTTTGCCCCATGCTCATGCTCGCGTCCGAGCCCGCCGAGCAACCGCAGGTTCCTGAGATCCGCGACGGCCTCGAGTACTTCGCCCCCGACCGGCGAGGCTTTCAGGCCGAATACGAAGACCTCATCGTCGATCGCGTCAACGCCGGCTCCCTCGAACGCTGGCACGAACTCCTCGGCTCCCAGCCTCACCGCGCCGGCACGCCCGGCGACCGACGCGTCATCGAGATCATGTCCCGCCAGTTCCGGCGCCTCGGCATGGAAGTCGAAGTTCAGGAACTCGACCTCTATCTCGCCGAGCCCGTCAGCGCGAGCCTGACCATCACCGCCGGCCCCGATCTCGCCGAGCCCATCGACCTTCTGGTTTCTGAGCCCGCTATCGAGGAAGACTGGTACACAGGCCGACAGGAACACGCCCTCGGCTGGAACGCATACTCCGGCTCCGGCGTCGCCGAAGGCGAAGTCGTCTACGCCAACTACGGTCGGAAGGAAGACTTCGCCAAACTCGCCGAACTCGGCATCGACTGCACCGGCAAAATCGTCATCGCGCGTTACGGGGGCAACTTCCGCGGCTACAAAGCCAAGTACGCCGAAGCGGCCGGCGCCGCCGGCCTTGTCATCTTCACCGACCCCAAGGACTCCGGCTTCCTCCGCGGCCCTGTCTACCCCGAGGGCGGCTACGCCAACGAGCACTTCATCCAGTGCGGCTCC
>JANSXG010000276.1 GCA_024743075.1 bacterium
CGCCGAAAGGAAAACTCATGGCACTGCATACGACGATCTCCATCTCGGTTCTCGCACTCATTGCCGCGTCGGCATCGGCTCAGCCGCTGACCGGGTCCGGCTCTCATCTGCCGATTCCCAACCCGAATCCCGGCGCACCCGCGAACCAGGTTCGCTCGGTCACCCTGAACTCCGGTGGTTTCACCGGGACCTGGACGGCGCCGGCGCTGTCTCCCTGGATCGGCACCTTCAGCGCGATCGGGCCGGTGCCGGGCACGAGCAGTTCTTCTCCCGGGGCGACGCTGTACGACTTCAGCACGATGCCGGCCGGTACCCTTCCGACCGGAACCTACTTCCGCTTCGGGGATGTCGACAACGGAGCGTCCTTGACGGAGACGTTCGTGCTCCAGGCGTTCGACTCCTCCGGCGTCGTGACGGCACCTTGGCTGGATGTCCCGTTGGGTGCGACCGGCGGCGGGCTTTCCCCGACGGCGATGCCGGCGTGGAACTTTGATGCTGTCACCGGTGCGTACACGTTCGACGGCACATCGGTGGTCGGAAACCCGAATGTCGCGTTCTATCTGAGCAACAACATCGCGCTGACCGGTCTGGAGGTGCAGAGATCGACCACGTTCTCGACATTCAGCCTCCACGCGCCCATCCCGACCCCGGGTTCGCTCGCGCTGGTCGGGCTCGGCGGGATCGCGGCTGTCCGTCGGCGCCGGTCCTAACTCTCTTCACCACTGGGGTGTCGGCGGGCGATTGCGCGAGATGCGCTCGTCCGCCGTACTCATGCGCAGGCGCCGGAGCGTCGCATCCGCTCCGGCGGCGACCAGGTCTTCGCCATCGAAATCGACGGCGAAGACCATTCCGTCGAGCATCTCGTACCGGCCGATCTCGGACTTCGTATCGAGGTCCCAGATCATGACGACGCCGCTTCGGGCTCCAGACGCCAGCAAGCGGTCGGGGCCGAAAGCGACATCGAAGACTCCCGACTGATGACCGGTCAGCGTTGCCTGCGACTCCCAGCCGGCGGCGGTGCGTCGGAGAACGCGGATGACTCCGTCGTCGCCAGCGCAGGCGAGTAGTTTTCCGTCGCGACTGACATCGACCGTCCGGAGGCCGCTGGACGGCAGCAGGTGGCGTGGGACTTGGGAGAATTGAGCGGTTCTCGGGTCGATCTGAGCGATCTCCGACGCCGGGAAACTGACCGCGTAGACCGTTTCCCCACGCCAGATCACATGAGGCACGCGTGTGGAGCCGAGGGCGACGAGACCCAGCGGTTCGCCGCTCGAAGCACTGAGAAACGAAACGCCTCGCCCGTGGCCGACGGCCAGTTGATCGCCGCCCGGAGACATCGCCAGCGTGCTGACCGCATCTCCGAGATTCCGCCTCCAGACCACTCTCAGATCGTCCGTTGTTCGGTCCAGTCGGACGACTTCGCCCGAGTAGGTCCCGGCGAAGCATCCGCCGCCGTCCGGGGCGGCAACCACGGCGCCAACGGGGGTCTCAAAGGCCGCGCTGCGCGACGTGGCTGAACCGTCGAGGGTGACGAATCGCACGCAGGACGGCTTGCCATCGAGCGCCGCGTACAGCGACCCGTCACTCCTGTTCAAGGTGAAGTCGAGAACGGTGGTACTGTCCTCGAACACGATCGTGTCCCGCTTGGGGCTGCCAAAGTCCCAGCAGCGGAACAAGCCGCCTCGATCCATGGACCAGAGTCCGGCGGAACCGCTGATCGGGACGATGACCTGCGGCCGTTCGGCATGCGCCGTGGCTTCGAGGACGCGACGGTTGCGCTGCACATCCCATACGCGAAGCGCGTAATCAGCGGAGATTGTTGCGATGTGTCCGCGCGTATCGGGGTCGAGCATGAAGCGCACGTCTTCAACCCAACCCTGTGCGGCTTCGAAGCGCTGAATCACGCCGGAACCGGTCTCGATGAGCACGATCTCGTTCCCGGCCGAACACGCAAGGCGTGCGCCTTCGGCGTCGGCATCAATCACATTTCTGCCGGTCTGGAGCACG
>JANSXG010000015.1 GCA_024743075.1 bacterium
CACGCGAGGTTTGGCTCGCTCGCGGATCGTGCCGCTGTGGCTGTCCGCACATGGGACAGAACGCATTCTGGTTCGAGATTTCTGTTCCGCAGTGCGTGCAGTACACCCGAGGTCTCCATGGCGCCGGGAGGGGCCGGGGTATAGTGGGCGTTCCGGTGACGCAACGCAAGAACAATCTGAAGATCGGCCAGCGATGCCTCGCCGCGATCGTGCTGCTGATCGTGTGTGCCAGCGCGCTGGCGCTCCTCCGATGGAACCATCCCCACGACGTTTCGGCCATCCCGGAATGCCCCTCGCAAAGCATCGCGGGCGTTTACTGCCCCGGCTGCGGATCGCTCCGCGCCACGCACCATCTGCTGAACGGGCGTGTTTCCGACTCACTGGCTCAGAACCCGTTGACCCTGCTTGTCGGCGTCCCGACGGCAGCCCTCGGCTTGATCGTGCTCGCGTGCTGGGCGCGCGGGCGGCCACTTCCGGCGTGGCTCGCGAGCCGCGGCGCATCGTGGACGCTCGTCGGCGCCGGAGCCATCCTGCTTCTGTTCGGTGTCGTCCGCAATATTGACGCGTCGTGGGCCGACCCGCTCAGGCCGGCCGACCAGAGTCAGTCGGACTGATCGCTCAAAACACGAGCAGGCAGAACACAATCCACACGATCGCGATGAGCATCAGGATCGCGGTGTAACCGACAATGTCCCGTGCTCTCACGCCCGTGATCGCCAGCAGCGGCAGCGCCCAGAAGGGCTGGAGCATGTTCGTGACCTGATCGCCGTACGCGAGAGCCATGACCATCTTCGAGGGTTCGACGCCCGCGGCGAGCGCAGACTCGATCACGATCGGTCCCTGCACGCCCCACTGCCCGCCTCCAGAGGGAACGAAAACGTTGACGATCGCGGCGCTGAAGAAGGTGAGCACCGGGAGAGTGGTCTCGCTCGCGCCCTCCGACATCTTCTCGGCGATCATCGCGGTCAGGCCCGACGCCGCCATCATCGCGGCGATGCCGGCGTACAGCGGGAACTGGATGATTACGCCGGCGCAGCCCCTGGCGGCGTCTTCGATCGCGCGCATGTAGCTCATGGGCGACGCGTGGAGCGAGAGACCGAGCATGAACATCGTGAGGTTGAGTGTGTTGGGGGTGAGGCTTATCAGGCCTGAGACACGCTCGCCGTTCTCGTTCACACTGCCGCCGATCGGCACCCAGGAGCTGAACGCAGCGCCGAGGTCCCCCGCAACACCCGGCAGGTACTGCCCGAAGGCCCAGAGTCCGATCAGCAGCGCGAGCGCCCAGTTGACGATGGGTGTGTCCTCAAGGAGCCGGGGGATCGGCGCCTTGCGCTCTTCGGTGCGCGAGGGCGTGGTGTCGACATCATCGGGATCGAAGTCGGTTTCGGCGGACTTGCCGACCGCGACGAAGTGGTCCATGGGCTCGATGTGATCATCGGTCGCCGAGGCCATGAAGTCGTCGGCGCTGCGACGCGAGCGCGGCATGAGCAGGGCCATCACGATCGGACAGAGCAGCAGCAATCCGCCGGTGGTGACGAGGTTCAACGGGCTCAGCAGCGTCTGGTCGAGGGGGATCGGCGCGAGGCCGACGGCGGGATCGATCACGTCGGCGAGGTCGGCGGCGGTGGTGACCTTGATCGGCGCGGTGCCGGAAAAACCGCCGTGCCAGACCATCATGCCGACATACCCCGCGGCGACGAGAACCGGATAGTGCACGCGGATTCCGCGACGGACCAAGACGCGACCGATGTCGCGGGCGAGCAGGGCCCCTGCGATGAGCCCGACAGCCCACTGGAAGACGCCCAGGCAAACGGCGACCAGCGCGACCAGGGCCGCGGCCTGCGGTCCGGTCCTCGGCAGATGGGCGAGCACGCTCAGCACCCCGGATACCGGCCGGCTCGCGGCGATGGCGTGCCCGGTGACGAGGATCAGACACATCTGCATGCCGAAGCCGAGATATCGCCAGATGCCGTCGTCGGCGGCCCAGACCTCGGTGATCTCGGCGGGCGAACGCTCGGAGAACCCGATGGCCAGAGCGAACGTAACGAAGGTCAGAAGGATCGCCAGCACGAACGGATCGGGCGCGGTTGCCCGGAAGAAGGCGCTCAGACGTCTTCCGATGGATTCGAGCATGGAGTCAGGATACATGCCCCATCGATCGCTGCCCTCGACCTCGTGTTCGCTGGATGGAGCCTCCCGATCCGACCGACATGCTCTAGGGGCGTGCGGTACCTTGTACCGGTGAACCTCAACCGACCCGCCCGGGAGCAAAACCGAACGATGAGCGAGCCAACCCAGCCCTCCAAGCCGAAGATCGCCAGCCTGCTCCGCGGCGCCCTGCTCGCGTCCGTGATCGCGGCTGCCGGCGGCTGCACGTGGGGCACGGGCGACTCTTCAGCGCAGACGAGGGCCGAACGCCGGGACGCCGAGCAGTTCCGGGAGACAGACGCCGTCTCGGACGCCCAACGGGCTCGGGACGCGGGCGACGACGAGACGGCCCTGGCGCTCCTGGAGCAGGCGATCGCGCGGAACCCGGAACTGACTGTTGCCCACCTCGAAATGGGTGATATCCTCCGCGACCGAGGCGACCTGGTCTCCGCGGAGCGGTCGTTCGGACGGGCGGCCAACCTCGAACCTCGAAACTTCGACGCACAGTTCAACCACGCCGATGTGCTTCACGCCCTCGGGCGCGTGGTTGACGCGATCCGGGTCTACCTCCGGGCGTTGGCGATCCGACCGAACGACGCTGAGGCCAATCGCGGTCTCGCCGCGGCGTACCTGGAACAGGACCGGCCGGACTGGGCGCTTCCCTACGCCGAAGCGGCGGTGAGGGCCGCTCCGCAGGACGGCACCGCGCGGGCGAACCTCGGCGCGACCTACAGCCTGCTCGATCGCCACGAAGAGGCGATTCAGGAGTACGAGACCGCCGCGGAACTGATGGAACTGACTCCGGATCTGCTCCTGAACTGGGCGAACAGCCTCGGTTCGATCGAGCGGTACACGGAGATGATCAACACGCTGGATGCCGCGATCGCGATCGAAGCGAATGCGACGGCGTACGAGCGTTTGGGCTTCGCCTACTTCAAACTGCGTCGGTACGACCGCGCGACGGAGATGTTCCGCAGCGCGCTCGACCTCGACCAGCGCCACTATCCGGCCCTGAACGGGCTCGGCGTGGTGCTCCTGAACGATTACGTTCAGGGCGGGCGACGCGATGATGCCCTTCGCATCGAGGCGCTGAGCCTGCTGCGCCGTTCGCTCCGGATCAACTCCAACCAGCCGGCGTTCGTGCAGCTCGTCTCGACCTACGAACGCGGTTGAGCGTCATTCGCCTTCGGGCGCGCTCAGGTTCTTCATGTGTTCGACCTTGAAGGACTCGGGAGCGAGTTTGCCGTTGATGTACGCGCCGCCCGGTGCCGCCTGATACACCTCGATCGAGATCTGACTGATCGGCATCGGGATGCCATCGATCTGCGGGCGATCACTGAACGTCAGCGACGCGATGACCATGAGCGGAATGCCCTCCTCAACGTGAGCGAGCGGCTGCGTGTCGTCGGAGCGGCCACCGGCCATCGCGAGCATCGCCCGGTGGGTCGGGTGGTTGTACCAACGCCTCGCGGCTTCGGCGTCCTCGAACCACGCGAAGATCGAGTTCTTGCCTGAGGACATCTGCCCGGCGTCGACGCCAAGGCAGCCGTCGACGGTCTTGAGCGAGTTGATCAGGATCTGGCCCATGCCGGCGGCACCGCCGGGCTGCTGGGGTTGTTCGGTCGGTTGATCCGCGGGCTGCTCGGTCGGCTGGGCCTGGGCGGCGCCGCTGGCGAGCGTGGCAAACCCGGCCGCTCCGGCGATCGCGCCGGCGCCGAGCAGGGTGATGACGGACAGGGTCTGACGCATGGCTCTTCCTCCTCATTGGACTTGGATGCAGGATACCCCTTCTGAGACGGTCCCCGCGGATTTCCAGACCTGACAGGTCTCGCGAAGCGGGCTATCGTTGCCGCCCCACTGTCCCGAGTCAGAGAGGAATCCCTCACGATGCCCGATACCAGCCTGCTCGAGTGCTTTGAAACCCCCGGCGAGGTGCCGTTCGTGATCGAACACACCTCCGAGGAGTTCACCAGCGTTTGCCCGAAGACCGGTCACCCCGACTTCGGCGATGTGACCGTCCGCTACGTGCCCCGCGCAAAGGCCGACGGTGGCGTGTGCGTTGAGCTCAAGTCGCTGAAGTTGTACTACCAGAGCTTTCGCAACGAGGGCATCTTCTACGAGGCGGTGACCAACACCATCCGCGACCACCTCGTGGACCTGATGAACCCGGTCTGGCTGCAGATCATCACGAACTGGAAGGGCCGCGGCGGGATCCGCAGCGTGATCCGGGCCGACCACGGCGACATCCCGGCCGAGTACCGGGGGCGCTGAGATGGCCGAAGCGACCGGAAAACTGCTCATCGCTACTGGAAACCCGAAGAAGATCGAAGAGATCCGGGCGATCCTCGCGCCGCTCGGCATCGACGCGATCGGACTGGATCAACTCGACGGCGACTTCCCGGAGCCGGTGGAGGATGGTGAGACCTTCGAGGCCAACGCCGCGAAGAAGGCCCTGCATTACGCCAAACTGACCGGACGGACCTGCGTCGCCGACGACAGCGGGCTTGAGGTCGATGCGCTCGGCGGCCGTCCCGGCGTGTTCTCGGCCCGGTACGCCGGCGTCGACGGTCCGCGTGAGGCCCGCGACGAAGCCAACAATGCCAAGTTGCTGGAAGAGATGGGGTCGGTCCCGGACTACGAGCGGAGCGCCCGGTTCGTGTGCGCCATCGCGGTGGCCCACCCGCAGGCGGGCATCCTGATCCGCACACGCGGCACCTTCGGGGGAACAATCGCCCACGAGGCGCGCGGCACGAACGGCTTCGGGTACGACCCCCTGCTCCGGCTCGACGACGGCCGACACTCCGCCGCACTGTCGCCGGAGGAGAAGCACGCGCTCAGCCATCGGGGGCAGGCGGTGAGGGCCATGGCCTCGCGCCTGGAACAGCTCGTCGCGTCCAACGAGCGTCTGCTCGCCTGAGCGAGCGGGGCTTTTTCACCAGATTGTGCGGACGCGGATCGTGCCGCTGACGGCGCGGAGTTCTGCGAGCAGATCCGATTCCTGCACGTCTTCGCGCGGCTGCACATCCAGCACCGCATAGCCGTGGCGCGCATCGGACTGCAGGTAGCTCGCGGCGATGTTGATGCCCTTGCCCGCGATCACCGAGTGCAGCGCGCCGAGAACGCCCGGCTCGTTGCGATGGAAGTGCACGATGCGGTGATGATCACCGTGCAGCGAGGGCAGGTCCACCTCCGGCACGTTGACCGCCGTCGCGGTTGCGCCCTCGTTCATCAGCCGAACGAGCTTGGTCCCGACCTCGACGGCGATGTTCTCCTGCGCCTCGATCGTGCTCCCGCCGATGTGCGGCGTGAGGATCACGTTCGGCAGTCCCGCCAGCGGTGACTCGAAGGGCGTGTCGTTGTCGCGCGGCTCTTCGGGGAACACATCGACCGCCGCACCGCCGAGGTGGCCGGACTCGATCGCTCTGCGCAACGCGTTCAGATCGACCACGGTGCCGCGAGCGTTGTTGATGAGGTGGGCGCCGGGCTTCATCATGGCCAGTTCGCGTTCGCCGATGAGCTCACGCGTGGTGGCGGCGTCCGGGACATGCAGCGTGACGCAGTCCGACTGTGCAAGCAGCTCATCAAGCGATTCAACCATCACTGCGTTGCCAAGCGAAAGCGTGTTCGCGGTGTCGTAGAACAGGACGCGCATGCCCATCGCCTCGGCCAGCACCGAGACCTGCGATCCGATCCGCCCGTAGCCGACGATACCGAGCGTTCGACCGCGCACTTCGTGCGAACCCGATGCGGACTTCTGCCAGCGCCCCGCGTGCAGCGAAGACGAGCGCTCGAACAGACGCCGGTGCAGCGCGATCACCTCGCAGATGACCTTCTCGGCGACCGAGCGAGTGTTCGAGAACGGAGCGTTGAACACCGCGACGCCCGTGGAAGCCGCGGCGTCGAGGTCGACCTGATTGGTCCCGATGCAGAAGCAGCCGACCGACCAGAGCTTGGGGCAGGCCTCGAAGAACTCGCGCGTCAACTGGGTCTTGGATCGGATGCCGATCATGCGGGCGTCGGCCGCCAGCTCGATGAGTTGCTCACCGCTGGGGGCGCCGGCGTGCGACTCCACGGTAAACCCGGCACCATCGAGCAATTCAACGGCCCGCTGGTGGATGTTCTCGAGCAGCACGACCTTGATCGCGTGCAGCGGGATCGAGGTCTGGGGCGAAAAGAGTTCCTGGGGGGGCATGGTGCGTCCTGCGATGCAAAGGCAGATGAGGCGCACACCTTACCAGAGCCCGGTGGACGCTCACTCCGGCTCGTCGGCACCCTCATCTTCATCGAGCAGCCCGAGCTGGCGGTACTTCTCGAGGTACTTCTCGGTCAGGATCTTCTGCTTGTCGGCCAGGCTGATCCGGCGACCGTCGATGAAGGCGATCCAGGTCTGCGTGGTCACTTCCATGGGGTTGCCGTCGGTCACGATGAGCGTCGCCGCCTTGCCTTCTTCGATGGAACCGATCCGGTCGGCCACGCCGAGCAGTTCGGCAGCCGAAAGCGTGATCGCCCTGATGCCGGCTTCCGGGTCGAGGCCGTAGGCCACGGCAGTGCCGGCGTTGTGGGCGAGGTTCCGCTCGTGGGCGGTCTCCTCGCCGCTGGCGAGGCACCAGCGCACGCCCGCCGCTTCCAGACGCGACGGCAGGGTGAACGGCTCGTCGTAGAAGTCGTCGCGATCACCGGGCAGGCGGTGCACGCCGTCGACGATGACACCAACATCCTTCGCCTTGAGCAGGTCAGCGCACATCGCGGCGTCGCGACCGCCAACGATGATCGCCTTCAGCCCGCGACCGGACGCCCATTCGACCGCGCTCTCGATCTGCTGGACCTCGTTCGCACGGATGTACACAGGCTTCTCGCCGCGGAGCGCGGGCGCCATCGCGTCGTAGCGGATGTCGGTCGGCACCGAGTCATCGGCGGCTTTCGCGTCGAGGTACGACGCGGCGCTCGTGAAGAACTCGTCGATCTCACGCAGGCGACGCTCGGCCCGCTCGATCTGCTCCTCGCGCGGCGTGGTGACCCACCACGCGCTCGACGGGCGCACGCTCGGCCAGTTCACGACCAGCCCGGCGTCCTGCTCGATCGCGAGGTCCTCCCAGGTCCAGCCGTCCATGCGGATGACCGCGGCGCGACCGGTAATGTTGCCGCCCTGCGGGAGCACGCCGACGGTCATGATGCCGGCTGATCGCGTGACGGGGATGATCGTCGAGTCCGGGTTGACGCTGACGATCGCTCGCGCTTCGGGCGTGAACTCACCAACCTCGGAGTAGTCCAGAGTCGCGCGGACGGAACTGATCTCTGTGAGGCCGATGATGGTGTTCGCACCGATCAGCCCCGGGTAGATGTGCATCCCGTCGGGCAACTCGATGACTTCGACATCCTCGGTCAGCCGCATGCGCTGGAGCATCTCGGCGTCGCCGACGGTCGTGATCACACCGTCGTCGAACATGACCATGCCGTTCTCGATCGTGCCGTTGGACACCGTGTGCACCGTGCCGACGAGGATGACCGGGTTGCTCTGGGGCGGAGCCTTGATACCGAGGTCCTGGGCCCCGGTAACCGAGGTAAGCATCGAGACGCACGCCGCGGCGGCGAGGGTCTGGCAGACTGTAAGGAACTTCTTCATGATCGCGGGCCTTTCGGGCGCGGGTGCTTTGTGATTGATTGAGCGCGTGGCGTTAGCGGGTCTGGGAGAGCAGGCTCTGCTCGTCGCAGCCGCACTCACCGGGGCGTGTCGCGAGCGGATCGATGCCGTTGCGACGCTTGAACAGGTACTGCTGCTCGATAGCGGCGAGCTGCTGGACGCGCCGGTACGCCTCGATCATCTCTGTGGGCGACAGGTTCGCCGAAGCGAGCTGGTCCATCGCACGCTGCGCTTCCGTCTCGGCTTCCTCGGCCGGTCCGTCGTCGGGCTTTGCCTTCTTGTCGGCGATGATCTTCTGGATGATCCGGTCACGCTCGGCGATCATCGCCCGGCGCAGTTCGGCATCGCGTTCCAGCGAGAACATCTCGCGACCGTCGACGAACGTCCTCTCGCAGCGGGCGAACGAACTCAGCGGGCTGGCGGTCCAGACCGCGATGTCCGCGTCCATGCCGGGAGCGATCGAGCCGACGCGGTCCTCGATGCGCAACTGCTTCGCGACGTTGAGGGTCACGAACTTCAGGGCTTCCTCGGGCGAGACGTCGCCGTATTTCACGGCCTTGGCGGCCTCGGTGTTCAGCCGGCGTGCGACCTCGTTGGAGTCGGAGTTGAAGGTCACGGTCACGCCGACATCATGCATGATCGCGCCGTTGTAGGGCACGGCGTCGAACACCTCGAACTTGTAGGCCCACCAGTCGCTGAACGACGAGCCGCCGAGCGAGTGCTCGGCGATCGCCTCGGCGACCTTGTAGCCCTCGAGCACGTGCTGGAAGCTGCCGATCACGAAGCCAAACTCCTCGGCGACGCGGCAGAGCATGAGGATCTCGTCCTGGCGGTAGCTGTGGCAGTGGATCAGGCGATCCCCGTCGAGGATCTCGCTGAGGACCTGCAGTTCGTAGTCCGTGCGGAACGGCTCGCCGCTGCGACGGGCCCGATCGCGGCGCTGGGCATACTCGCGGGCGGCGACGAACGCGTCGACGATGGTCGTCTCAACGCCCATGCGCGTCTGCGGGTAGCGGCCGTTGCCGCCCCAGTTGGACTGCTTGACGTTCTCGCCGAGCGCAAACTTGATGCCGCTCGGCGCGCCCGCCATCCGCATGTCGTCGGGGTGCTCGACGCCCCAGCGGAGCTTCACGACGGAGTTCTGCCCGCCGATGGGGTTGGCCGAGCCGTGGAGTTGGTTCACGCCGGTAACGCCACCGGCGAGTTGGCGGTACCAGTTGATGTCGTCGGGATCGATGACGTCGTAGATCGCGACCTCGGCGGTCACGGCCTGGGTACCCTCGTTCACGCCGCCGTCGATGCCGGTGTGGCTGTGGCAGTCGAGCATGCCGGGCGTCACGTGGCGGCCTTCGGCATCGATCCAGCGATAAATGCGTGGCAGGCCGCCGGGCTCGCCCGACCCGACCCGCTCGATCTTGCCGTCTCGGAAGATGACGTAACCGTTCTCGATGACGCCCTCATCGGTATTGGTCCAGATGGTGGCGTTGTGAATGACCACGGGCTCTTGCCGGGGCATCTCGTCGTAGGCGAACGCGCCGAAGGGAAGCGCGAGTTTCTCGGGAACATCGGGCGACTCGGCTTCCTTGTCCTCATCCGAGTCGTCCGATTCTTCCTCGCCGGTCGCCTGACGCTGCGCGCTAAAGGTGACCTCGCGTGCTCCGGTCAGCATCGCCACGCCGAGCACCCGCTCGCCGTCGAACGACACGCGGACGGTCGCGGTGGAATCCGACGCACCGAAGAGTGCGCCGTCGATGAGGAAGTTCAGCCGATCGCCCATGCGCTCGACCTTGCGCGCACCGATCTCGGTCTTCGAATCATCCTCACCCTCAGTCGCTTCCGGCCCGTGGACGAAGGTGACCTTGGTGGACTTCCCACCCGCTTCGACACGCATGCTGACGGTTGTGCCGTCAACGCTGAGGGTCGTCTCGTACTCGCCGCTCAGCGTCGTCTTCGGCGCGGCCTCGATCTCGTGGCGCTGGCCGTCGGTCCACACGTCGCGAATAGTCGCCTTGCCGGAGAGCAGTTCACCATCGGTAACGATGAAGCTGGCCTGCTTCCCAGCCTCGATTGTGCCGTAGCGCGAGGCGATGCCGAGCATCTCGGCGGGCGCGGTGGTGAGCAGGGCGAGGGCGTCTTCTTCAGAGAGTCCGTGGTCGATCGCCTTTTTCAGGTTCGGCCAGAACTTCTCGCCCCGGCGGAGCCGCGACGATGTAATCGCGAGCGGCACGCCCGCATCGTGCAGGCGACGTGCGTTCGTCGGGGCCTGCTCCCACATCATGAGATCGCGGAGCGACACCGCGTTCTGGTCGCCGATCGAGTCCACCTGCGGGCGGCTCGGGTAGGACAGCGGGATGATCACTGGCCGCTCGAGCGCGGCGATGGCGTCGAGGCGTCGAAACTCTGTGCCGGTGCCGACGAACACGGCGTCGCGATCAAACTCGCCGGCCAGTCGAGCGGTGCGCAGCAGGTCGAGTTCGTCATCGACGATGAAGAACAAAGCGCCGCCGTCGGAAAGCGTGGCGACAGGGTCGTTCGGCGCGGGGCGTTGGAATCGCGACGGGTTCTTCTCGTGGGCAGCGTGCGCTTCGGGCCACCACTGCGCATCGGCGAGCGTCTGGCGGACCAGCGCGATCGAACCCATGCGCGAGCCGGGGTACGCGCTCCCCAGCCCGCCGCGACGGAGCGCTGCGGTGTGCCACAACCGATCCGTGACGACCCTCGCGGTCGGATCACTGACATTGAGGTCTTCGCCGAGCGAAACGACCGCGCTCTGACCTCGAAGCAGTCCGTCATCCGGCGCGATGTGCGCGACGACGAAGCCCATCGATCGCAGCTTCTCACGATCGGACGCGGTCAGGCTCTCGCCGGCCAGCGCGGTGCGCTGGGCCGCGATGGCGGCGTTCCAGTGCGATCCGGCGGACGCCTCGTCCGGAGCGGGGATCGCAACCGGAGCGTAGGGTTCGATAAGGCCGGGGTAGATCCGCAGGCCGCTGACGTCCCAGACCCGAGCGCCCGCCGGGGGTTCGGCATCGGCCTCGATGCTGACGATCACGCCGTTGCGCACGACCAGCGTCGCGTTCTCAATCACGTTGCCCGGCGCGGAGGTGACGGTCGCGCCCACGAGCGCGTGCCAGCCGGGGTCGACCTGTCGCGGACCGTTTACCGGCTGCGATGGCTGGGCGAGCGCAAGGACGGGAACCAGAAGGCCCAGCAATACGCCGATCGCTCGTGGGCGGGAATGCCGAAGCGCGAGGCGCGAGGCGACGGAACGCAAGGATTGGATTGGCATGGCCAAGATGCTAGCGGTTCGGGAGCAAAAGCCAAAGCGAACCAAGCAGGATTGCGGGGATTCCTCGGCGGGGACCGGAGCCAAAAATAGAGCACGGACCCGTAGGGCCCGTGCGAAAGCTGCGTTGACGGTGGGGCCAGATCAGCCGCCGCCGAGGATGACCTCGTCGAACAACTCGATCGGCTTGCCGTCGGAATCGACCTGGTTCGCATCGAAGTCGCCGGTCGGCGTGTAGATCGCCGTGGTGAAATCGGGCGTCGTCGCGTTCGACGGGAAGCCGTTCAGGTAGATCTTGTCCGGACCGGCGGAGACGAAGATCGTCTCTCCCCGGGGCTGCGCCGGGACCAGCACCTCGGTGCCGCCGCCGATACCGCCGGGGTTGGCGATCGATGACGAAGTCGTCGGGAAGGCGCGGTTGCCGGTCAACGCCATGATGCTCAGGCTTCGCTCACGCTCGCCCGGGATCAGGAACGAGCTGAGCAGGCTCCGGCGGTACTGCGCAACGCCCTGCGGCGGGTTGCTGAGCGAGTTGAACGAACCGCGCGGGAACGCCGACATGGCGTACGAGCCGTTCGAGGCCCAGTAGAAGAGCGCCTTCTCGTTCGCCCGCGTGTTGTCGAGCACATACGAGGCATTACGCCCGGCCTGCTCGTTCTGTGCCCACATCATGATCGGGGTACCGAACGCGTCGAGCACATCCGGGATGCCGTTGCCTTCAAGGTTGGAATTCTGACCTTCGAGAGCGACGAGGGAATCGCCGCCGAGATCGACGTACGCCGTCTCCGAGACCGAGCCGACGAGAGCGGGGATGATGTAAACGATCCGGTCGTTGAGTTCGACTTCGATCGCGTCGCCGACCTCGAAGCCCGCGTTCTGAAGTTCCTGTTCGGAGGAAAACCCACCGCCCGCGAGATCGATCAGCGCGTTCTCGAGCGCCGTGATGCCGGGACGGTTCTTCCAGCCGCCGGTGAAGTTGTCATCGCTGCCGATATCTTCAGCACCGAACAGCCCAGGCAGGCGGCGCCGGTCCGTCTGGTACTGGGCGACGCCCGCGTTGAGCGAGGACATCAGCGTCTGCGTCGTCGAGATGCGCGCCTGCGTGCGCACGCGGCTGAAAGCCGGCAAAGCGATCGCGACGAGGATCGCGATAATCGCCATCACGACCAGCAGTTCGACCAGCGTGAACCCGGAGCGCTCAGTCGCGCAATCGGTGCGTTTGAATTTCATTCCTGAACTCTCCTTCGACCCCTTACTAGAGCGGTCTGGTTCTTCGGTCACGGTACACCATGGCTCCTGCGCGGACCACACATCTGATGCCCCCGGAACAGCCCCAGAACCGGTCTCGAAACAGGCGAAGCCCGCCGACCTGAGCGTCACCCCCGGATCGAGGAAACGCGCCTCTGGTCGCCGAGCGACTTCGCCTGACTCACTTCCCATCGTTCCGAACGGTTCCATCTGACGGTCCGGAGTGAAACGACGGTCGAGCTGCGGTCGCGGGCAGGTCCGCTGGGCCCGGCGAATGTCTTCGCCTGCCGGAGCGATCGTACCCAAGTCGACCGATCACCGTAAAGGTATTCGTAATAAAGGGTTAGCCGGTTCCGCATGGGGGGCCCGGTTTTCCGAATTTTTCTCGGATCCGCGAACCGCAGTTTCAGCGGTCGCAGCGTCGATAGACCGCTCTCAGACGATTTACTGGCGGGTCATTCTCGTCGTCGAACGAGCAAACCTCGTCCACCGCCTCCAGACCGGCTCTCGCCAGCGTGTCGGCCAATTCACGCGGCGTGAACGGGAATGGTGGTCCGCTCAGCCCCTCGAGCGGCTCGTCATCACCCCGCCCGCGCGCGCAGGCCACGACAATCCCGCCGTGAACCAGCAGGTCCGCGATGCCGCCGGCCAGATCCGCCCGACAGGCCGGCGGAAGGGCCTGAAGCGTGTGAACCTCGACGGCCAGATCGAATCGATGGCGCAGACAGGCCGGCAAATCGAGCAGATCGGCCACCTCGAACAGGTCGGCGTGACGCGGATGCAGGCGTTTGGCCCAGTCAATCGCAGTCTGTGAGACATCGAACGCCGTGACGTCGTAGCCCCGATCGGCCAGAAAGACCGCGTCGTCGCCCAGACCGCACCCGACGACAGCGACGCGGGCGCCCGGTCGGAGCAGTCCGGGGGCCGCGGCGTTCATCCAGTTCACCATGCTCGGGCTGGGCCTGCGATGCGACCAAGGCACACGCCCGCGATCGCCCGCAGCCTCTCGGTAGACCGACTCGAAGCGCTGGGCCCAGACTTCAATGGGCACATCGACCTCGATCGCGCCGGATCGGAGCAGGTCCACGGTTGAAGCGGTTTCGCGTGCGACCGGACTCATGGCGGAGCCCCTTTCCGCGAGCCGCGCGGGCTCGCTGCCCCTCCAGACTACCGCGAATGCGTGGTTTGACCAAGAAAAGTTCGATCTCGAATGGATTCCTATCTGGAAAAGGGTGAAATCACGCGATCGTCTGATCCGGCGGCTGCAAGGGCAGCATCCGCGCCGTGTTCATGTACGCCTCGAAGTTCTGACGGACCTCGGTCATCGAGTCGCCACCGAACTTCTCGCGGCAGGCCCGGGCGATCTCGAAGGCCACCACGTTCTCCATCACCACGCTCGCGGCGGAGACCGCGCAGACATCGCTGCGCTCGTACTGGCTCTGCTCGGCCTCTTTGGTGTTCAGGTTCACGCTGGGCAGGCCCTGCAGCAGGGTCGCGATGGGTTTCATAGTTCCGGTGACGACGACGGGCTGGCCATTGGTCATGCCGCCTTCGAGGCCACCGGCGTTGTTGCGGGTGCGCTCGAAGCCGAGCGTGTTCGATTCACGCTGCGACTCTTCCCAGATGATCGGATCGTGGACTTCCGAGCCGCGTTTGAACGCGCATCCGCGCCCCATGCCGATCTCGACCGCCTTGAACGCCTGTATGCCCATCACGGCTCCGGCGATGCGGCTGTCGAGCTTGTCGCGCCAGTCCATGGACGATCCCAACCCGATGGGGCAACCGAAGACATGGGCCTCGACGAGCCCCCCCACCGTGTCCTTGTCGATCTTGGCCTGCCGGATCGCGGCACGCATCTTCTCGCTGACCGCCTCGTCGGGGCAGTAGACATCGCTTTCATCGCGCAGGCGCCGGATCTCGTCGGCGTTGTCGGTGCGGACCTCAACGTCGGTCTGAGCATCGTAGATCGCGCGCACGAACCCGAGCACATCCATGCCGAGTTCGCGCAGGTAGCAGCGGGCGAGCGCGCCGGCGGCGACGCGCGAGGCGGTCTCGCGGGCGCTCGCGCGTTCGAGCGTCTCGCGGCAATCGGTCGTCAGCCACTTCACGCTGCCGGCGAGGTCAGCGTGACCGGGGCGCGGCCGGTGCACGGGAGGGGTGCGCTCGAGGTCGTCGAGGCGCGAGTCCTTGTTGGGCATCATCATGGCGACGGGCGCGCCGATGGTCCGGCCCCGGCGCACGCCCGAGAGGAACTGCACCATGTCCTTCTCGATCTTCTGGCGCCCGCCGCGACCGTAGCCGCCCTGGCGGCGCCGGAGTTCGGTGTTGATCAGGTCGAGATCGATCGGTACGCCGGCCGGCAACCCCTGCACGAGGATGACGAGTGCGGGTCCGTGCGATTCTCCGGCGGTGTGGTACGTAAGCATGGGCATGGTCCGGGAGAGGATATCGGCTGAACAGCACCGGCGATTCTGGCGAATCCCCGGAACTTCCGACCCGAGCGGGCGTCTACCCGAACCGAGCGGATCGCCGACTTGATCCGAACCAGCAGGAGACACCCATGAAACGGCATGTTCAACGGGCCGGTGCGATTCTCGCACCGGCAACGCTCATCCTCTGCTCGCTCCCCGACACCCTCGCTGGCGAGTCGTCCGGTTCGCCCGTGGTTGAGATCCTCGGCCTCGATTCACCCGGCGGTCCCGGCGGCATCACGCCCTACGCCGTGTCGAACAACGGCAACATCATCGCGCTCCATGGCGACTTCGCGGGGCTGGGCCCGAGATACCCCGGCTTCTGGACACCTGAAAATGGAGTCGAGCCGATGAAGGCCGGCGATTTCGCGGACATGGTTGAAGGCGCGATCTCGGCGGACGGCTCGACGATCGTGGGCACGGTCAACGGGCCGGGCGGGTCCCGCGCGTTCCGCTGGCGCGGACCGGGGACCTTCGAGCGGTTTCAGCCACCGGCGGGCATCGGCCTGACCACCGCTTCGACGATTAACTCGGACGGCTCGCGTTTCGGAGGTTCGACGATCTTCACGACCACGCTCGAGGCGTACTTCTCGAACGCCCAGGACGAACTCGTCTCGCTCGGTCCCTCTCGGGTCGGAGGGATCTCCGCGACGGGCGAGTTGATCGCCGGGCACGAGTTCACTCCTGGCGGAGCCCGTTCGTGGTACTGGACTCAGGACACCGGCCGCGTCTACATCTCCGGGCTTGGCCCGTCGGTGAACGCTCGGGCGACGGGTGTGTCCGCAGACGGGTCCACGATCTTCGGGAGTTGGTCCGCGCTGCCTTCACGCGGCATTGAACCGACGCCCTCCGGGTTCGCCTGGTCCTTCGAGACCGGGCTGCGCGACCTGAGCAACTTCGGAGAGAGCTTCCTGCAACCGACTCTCATCGCGTCGACGGAGGACGGCTCGGTCATCGCCGGGCACGCCTGGGACGGCTCATTCGGGGGGCCCGCGATCTGGCTTACGGGCTCTTCGGCGCCGATCGACGGCGTCGAATACATCGAGAGCCTTGGCTACGAGTTTCCCGACGGCCTCATCGCGATCCGCATCACCGACATGACCGACGACGGCCTGACCTTTGTCGGCACCGGGTTCTACGACGGCGAGAATGTCGGATGGGTCGCGCGTGTGCCGACGCCATCGAGCCTGATGCTGTTCGGTATCAGCATCGTCGCGGCCCGACGCAGGCGATGAACCGGCAGCCGCCGACCGAGCATATGATGGGGTCATGGAGCCCGACGACCATGTCTGCCTGTGTTTCCGCGTTTCGCTGCGGAAGATCCGGGCCTACATGGAGCGGGAGGATCCACCCGTTGCTTCGCTCATCAGCGAGTGCCTCGGGGCCGGAACCGGTTGCCAGTGGTGCGTGCCGTTCCTGAAGGAACTGCACCGCCAGCACGCCGAAAACGAGGGGCTCGGCCCGAACGGCGAGCCGGATCTCAAGGTCTCGCCGGAAGAGTACGCCTCGGGACGCACGAGCTATCGCAAGACCGGCCGGCGCGAGCGTGATACACCGGACACCTAAGACCGGTCGCTCCACTTCTCTGGTTCTCGAAAGCCCTCGTCGGAGTTGGCGTCGTCGTCCTCACCGGTCAGCGTCTCCTCGCCTGCGACATCGAAGCCGTCGGCGAGGATCGTGCAGACGATGAAGATGCCGCTGATCACGAGGGCGAGCCGGAGCGGGCCGCGGAACTGCGGCAGCCCCAGCGCGTGGACCACCAGGTGATACCCCGCGCCCGCGAGCGCCATCCCGATCAGCACGTGCGACACCGCCGTGAGCTCACCGATCGTCGGCACCTTGAGGATCGGTCGAAACGGTTTGCGATGAATGCGCACCAGCAGCATCAGCCCGATGATGATCAGGATCGCGCCGAGACCGGTGAACGGCGTCGGGATGGTCTGGTACGCGGGGTTCAGTGCGTGCGCCGAACTTAGAAGATCGCCCCGGCCATGGACGAGACGAGGGCCATGCCCTGCTGGTCGCCGGCCGCGGCGTAGTGGAGCACCTTCACCTCGTCGGCATCGGTCACCCGCATGGTCGCGACGAGGTTGCCGATGCTGCACCAGCGCGTCGGGTTCTGCTGCCAGGACATGCTCGTGATCAGTTCGTCGGCCTTGGCCTGCTTGATGAGATCGATCATCTCCTGATCGTGCTTGAGCACGCGATCGCGGGTCTGCTTGGCCTGTTCATCATCGCCGAGGAACGAAGTCTGGTCGCCGAAGGCCTTGCCGATGTGGCTGAGGTCCGCCGAGGAGACGAGCAGGGTCTTGCCGGGCATCTCGGCGATCGTCGCCTTCAGCGCCTCAACGAACGGGTCGATGCCGAGGCCGTTGCCGTCGTATGACTCGCCGTTGTTGCGGACCGGGTCGTGGACAAGGATGCCGACAACCTTGGGGTACTCGCCAGAGTCCGGGTTGCGGAAGACGTGCTGCACCCACGGGATGTGCAACTCGATCGAGTGCTCACGCTCGTGATCGAAGCGGTGGGCCATCAGCTTCTCTGCGTTGTCGGAGCCGAGTTTGTTCTTGAGCGTGTCGAGGAATTCCGAATCAGCGTGGCATGTGCCGAGCGGGGTCTCGTAGCCCTTGTCGCAACCGACGACGCCGGTCCCCTGCCCGAAGTGGTTCGTGCCGAGGATGATCACCCGGTCGGGGCGGTCGGCGACGCGCAGGCGAGCGTAGGTGTGGGCGTAGTTCAGCCAGCCTCGACCGTAGTCGAGGTGCGGGGCGATGACGGCGCGCGGGAGCGTGTCGAAGGCCGGGTCCTCGGCTTTCTTCATCGCTTCATCCATGAAGCTGTCGAGCTGGTCCGCGAGCTTCTGCGGGCCCATGGCCTTCTTCTGCTCGTCGGTGGCCTCTTCGCCGAGTTCTTGCATGACGAGGGCATCGGCGAAGTCCGCCGACGCCGCTGGCGGGAGCACATCGGACGAATCGAACTGCTCGCGCACCCTGTCGCGCATCGCCTCGAAGGTCGGACCCTCAAGCATGCCGGCGTCATCAAGCTGGGCGATGAGGTTCTGGATCGGCTGCTCGGTGATCTGCTCGATCGCCTGCGGAGGCACGCCGACCTGCTGGGCTTGGGCCTTGGCGGCGTTGATGATGCCGCCGATCTCGTGGTTGCCGTCCATGTGCCCGAGGATGAACTGGGCCAGCGGCGAGGTCACCACCATCCGCTCGGAGATCTGAGTCGCGTCGCGGAGGCCGAGCACCGGCTGATCGTTGTGCTGGAGCTGGACCGGGCGGACCGGACGCAGCTTGGGCTTGGTGTGGTGCGGCTTCGACGGGTCGAAGGGTGGCGGCTGGGGAGGCTGGGTCTGCGAGTCTGTCATGGCGATCGGCTCCGATCGTTGCGTGAATTGCGTCTGGCGACGCGGAAATGTGGTTATTCGGACCCGGAGCGTGGTTTCGCTCGCGTCTCGGGTCGTCCCGTAGTGTATCCGCCATCGCCCGGGTTCCCGGGCAACTGGACGACTTCGACCAGATTTGTACAATGCTCGGCCCGGAATACTCCGGCCCGGCCGGTCAGGCAGCCGGGTGATACCCAATCCAATCGAGATTCTCCACGCCGGCTTCGGGCCGCGTCGGGGCGCGATGAAAGACGAGAAAGTCATGCTGGACACCCTCAAGGCAGGCGACACCATCAAGTGCACGGTCACGAAGACCATCCGCGTTCACACCAAGCGTGAGACCGTCACCCGTCTGATGCGCTTCGATCCGGACATCAAGCGGGCGCTGAAGAAGGGCCAGGAGCGCCGGATGCGCGATCTGCACGTGCGCACCCGCGGCGGGCGTCCCTTCGAGATGTACAAGAAGGCTGCCAAAGTGGCGGTCCCGGTCGAGGGCGCTTCGTGGGAGATGACCTACTTCCCGCACATCAAGCACGACATCGAATCGGTCACCGACTGCATCAGCATCGAAAAGGCCTGATCGCCCGAAACGACGCCCGACCGACCGCCCCCGGCCAGCACCGGGGGCGTATTGTTTTTGCACCCCCCAAGTCATCGGAAGGACACAACGATGCAATGGCTCATCAGGAGGCTCGCCCTCGCTTCGATACTGTGTACGACCGGCGCTTCGTTGAGCGCGTGCTCCTCGGAACCCGAAGAGACCGGAGTCGACGAGTCGCAGATCCGCGACGAATTCGCCCAGACCGCATGGAAGACCGTCGAGTACACCGTGCGCGGTGAGGTCGCGGCGCTACCGAGCGGAGACGAGGACCTTCAGGTTCGCCACGAAGCCATCCCCGAGTTCCGGAGCGGCGCGAAGATCGGGATGAACGTGATGACCATGCCGTTCCCGCTCGCCGAGGGCGTGTCACTCGATGGCGTCGAGCCGGGCGACAAACTGAGCATCACGTTTTCGGTGGATTACGAAGAGGGCTGGTCTCCGATCGGGTACCGCGTGGTGAGTTACGAGCAGCTCCCGGCAGACACCGCGCTGGACTTCACCCCCCTGCCGTCGGACGGAGACTCTGAGTAACTCAGTGTCTTCTTGATTCAAAACGACAACCGCGACCCCGAGAGGTCGCGGTTGTTTCGTTTTGCGATGACCGATAGTAGATCAGGCGGCGCGACGGACAGCGCGCTTCGCGCTGCTGCGACGGCCGGTGCTGCGCTTGGCCGGTGAGCCGGCGAGGCGGAGGCCCTTGCGAGCCGAGCTCTTGCGGGCGGTGGACTTCTTGGCGGTGGTGCGCTTGGCAACGGGCTTGCGGCTCACGCTCTTCTTGGCGGTGCTCTTCTTCGGAGCGGCCTTGCGAGCGGCGGGCTTGCGCGCCGGCGACTTGCGGCTGGCGGTCTTCTTCGCCGTGGTGCGCTTCGAAGCGGGCTTGCGCGAAGCGGTCTTCTTGGCGGTGGTCTTCTTGGGGGCCGACTTGCGAGCGACCGGCTTACGGGCCGTGGTCTTCTTCGCGGTCGTCTTGCGGGTCGAAGCCTTCTTGGCGGCCGGCTTGCGGGCCGAGCTGGACTTCTTTGGGGTGCTCTTGCGAGCGGTCCGGCTGGTGGTCGGAGTGCTGGTGGCCTTCTTGGCGGTCTTCTTCGCGACGGGCTTGCGAGTCGAGGGCTTCTTCGCCGAAGCCTTCTTGGTCGCGGGCTTCTTCGAGCCGGCCTTCTTGGCGGCGGGCTTCTTGCTGGAGGCCTTCTTCGCGCTCGCCTTCT
The DNA here is from genome assembly GCA_024743075.1 of bacterium. GTDB lineage: Bacteria > Planctomycetota > Phycisphaerae > Phycisphaerales > UBA1924 > JANSXG01. The sequence goes on from JANSXG010000015.1 coordinate 19,989, forward strand.
TGGTGGCGGGCTTGCGTGTTGCGGGCTTCTTCGCGGTGGACTTCTTGGCGGTGGTCCGCTTGGTGGTGGCCTTGCGGGCGGTGGCCTTCTTGGAGGCCGGCTTGCGGGTCGAGGTGGCGCGTTTGGTGGTGCGTTTCGTCGACCGTTTGGTGGTGGTTGCCATGAGACAAACTCCCTTGATTCCTGCTGCCGGAGCGTTGCGCCCGGGCACGCCGTGACACGTTCGGCCGCGCGGATCCGTGATCCGCTGCCCGGCCCCGAGCGTTCTCCGGCGTCCGCCTGCGGTGTGCGCGGTGCGTGCCGACTGTTTCGCTCGTGCGTGAGGTATCGACCCGGAAAATGGGGCGAATCAATAAAACTTCGCGGACGGACTGGTTATCGGGCATCAAATGAGCAAAATCCCGAACATTTTTGCTCACGCCGCGCTGATCCGGGGCAAAATTCGCGCTCCCGCGCCAGGATCCAACCGTTTCCGACGGTTCGGTAAGGACGCCTTCGCCGATCGCCGGGATCGGTCGATGCAGAGGTGTTGGGTATGCTTCGAGCCCTGCCGATCCGCTCCGTTCTCTGTTTTACGGTTACCAATGTTCCCGCGCACCACCACGAACAACTCGCCCGACCTCGACCAGAACTCGACCGAGGCACCCACTGACGACATGCACACGCCCAGCACTTGGCACCCACTGAGTTGGACCGACCGTCCAAGCGGCCAGCCGATCACCTACCCGGACGGCGCGGCGCTGTCGCGCTCGCTGGACAAACTCAAGACCTTCCCGCCCCTGGTCACCTCCGGTGAGGTCGAGCGTCTGACGACGCTTCTGTCAGAAGCCCAGGACGGCAGGCGATTCATGCTCCAGGGCGGCGACTGCGCCGAAACTCTGGATGACTGCCGGAGCGAGATCATCGCGGCCAAACTGAAGATCCTGCTTCAGATGTCGCTCGTGATGGTGCACGGGCTCAAGAAGCCGGTCATCCGGGTCGGACGGTTTGCCGGGCAGTACGCCAAGCCCCGATCCAGCCCGATCGAGAGCCGCGACGGCGTGGAACTGCCGAGCTACTACGGTGACCTGGTCAACCGGGTCGAGTTTGATGAAGAGGCACGCACGCCGAACCCGCACCTGCTGGTCCGGGGCTACCAGCACGCCGCGGTCACGCTGAACTTCATCCGCTCGCTGCTCGACGGCGGCTTCGCGGACCTGCACCACCCGGACAACTGGGACCTGGGCTTCCTGAACCACGCGAGGCTGCGTCCGTCGCTGCGCGCCGAGTACAAGCGGATGACCGATCAGCTCGCCGAGGCGCTGCGGTTCATGGAAGCGCTGGGCGATTCGAGCCTCGACGAACTGTCGCGCGTCGAGTTCTTCACGAGCCACGAAGGACTGAACCTCTGGTACGAGAGCGCGCAAACCCGCCAGGTGCCGCGCAAGAGCGGCTGGTGGGACCTGACGACTCACCTACCGTGGATCGGCGAACGAACCCGCGCCCTCGACGGTGCCCACATCGAGTACTTCCGGGGCGTGCGCAATCCGGTCGGTGTGAAAGTCGGTCCGAGCGCGGATCCGGACGAAGTCGTCAAGATGCTCGAGCTGATCAACCCAACGGACCAGCCGGGCAAGGTCGTGCTCATCCACCGGATGGGCGCGAACAGAGTCGAAGACCGGCTGCAGCCGATCCTCGAAGCGGTCGCGGATTCCGGACGCAAGGTGCTCTGGACCTGCGACCCGATGCACGGCAACACGGTCGCCGTCGGGGCCAACGGTATCAAGACGCGTCGCTTCGACGACATCCTCTCGGAGATCGAGGCCGCTTGCGATGCGCACGACCGTGTCGGCACCTACCTTGGTGGCGTTCACTTCGAACTCACCGGCGAGGACGTAACCGAGTGCATCGGCGGCGGCTCGGGAGTGACGGAGGACGACCTCGAACGGAACTACGCCAGCCCGTGCGACCCACGCCTCAACTATCAGCAGGCCCTCGAGATGGCGTTCCTGCTCTCGCGCCGGTTGTCGAACTGAACGCGACGCCGGTCAGGCGGTCGGCACGGCTTCGGATGGGTCGGACTCGGGCGCGGTCTTGGTCGCAGCCTTGGCCTTGTCCTTCGATCCCGATGTCGCGCTCGTGAACCGCCGGACCGTGTCTTCTTCGATCGCCTGCCTGCGCGCGATCTTCACGGCGGTCACGCCGATGAATGAGGCGATGACGATCGCGATCGTGAATACCACCCGGACACGCCCTTCGCTGAGCCACACCCCGAGGCTCGCAAAAACCACACCGATGCCGTAGAGAGTCAGCACGGCGCCCTTAACGCCGAACGCCCGCTTCAGCTGGTGATGCAGATGCTGGTCGTCGGCGGCTGACATCGGCTTGCCCGCCAGCTTCCTTCGCACGATGGCGAGCGCGGTATCGATGATCGGGATGGCGTATATGATCAGGCCCGCGACAACCAGATGGGTCCGGCCGGTATCGCCCATCGTCAAGATCAGGACGATCGTCAGGTATCCCAACAGGAGCGATCCGCAGTCGCCGAGGAAGATCGTCGCCGGGTTGAAGTTGTGCGGGAGGAAACCCAGACACCCACCGAGCAGCGCTAGCGCGAGCACGACGCGAGCCGCGTCGAGACTGCCGTCGTCCGACTGAGCGAGCAGGAGGGCCATGACGAGCAGGCCGGCCGCGGCGATGGCCGTAACGCCCGAGAGCAGACCATCGAGCCCGTCGATCAGGTTCGAGGCGTTGCACGCGCCCAGCACGAAGACCGCGATGATCGCGGTTCCAACCCAGTAAATGACATCGATTGTGATCGAACCGGTGGGCGCGACGAGCGGAATTTCGAACGCGAACGGGATCGAGTAGACCAGGTCCTCGTTTCCGACGAGCCGCCCTATGGGCTGCATGACTCCCGCCGCCACCTTCGTCCCGACATCCTGCATCGCGAGCGCCGCGGCGGCGAGCAATTGCCCGACGATCTTCAGCCGCGGGTCCAGGCCGACGACATCGTCGATCAGGCCGGTCACCGCGATGAGCGTCATGCCGAGGAGGATCGACATCGGGACCAGTCGGAAGCTCATGTTCGCCGACTCGGGATTGAGATGCACCGATTCGTGAAAGTCGAAGACGGACTCCGGGAGCAGCGCGAAGCCGAGATACGAGAACGCGATCCCGGCCAGCACGCCGATGTACACCGCGATCCCCCCCAAGTACGCGACCGGGAGTTTGTGGGCCTTTCGTGGATCGTTCGGCCGGTCCACGATGCCATTCGCGATCGCGAGCCGGCGCAGAAGCGGCGTCACGCAGACGGTGACGACGAACGAGATCAGGAAGACGAAGATGTACGAATTGAAGATCTCGAGCAGCGACTGCGATGGGGCGGTCCGCGACGCGCTCGCGACGCCATCGGCGACCGACGGCAGACCGAAATCTCCGAGTGTCTCGTTTGACTGCAGACGACCGATCATGGCTTTCCCGCTTCCGCTCCGATTCGGGACAAGCGTAACGCATCGGCCACATCCTGCACCGTTCGGGAAAGGGGAATCTTCGGTTCAAACTCGATGACGCTCCGGAGCCGCTCGAGCGACGGCCGCCGCTGCGACAGATCCTCGAATCCTGAGCCCATCGCCTGCTGGAACGGAACCGCGCGGATCGGGCTCCGCGACCCGACCTTGTCCTTCACCAAGGAGGCCAGATCCGCGATGGTGATCGGCTGATCGGAGCCGAGGTTGAACACTCGCCCGGCGACGGGCGACCGGGGTTCCGACGCCTTCTCGAGCAGGTCCACGAGGGCCGGTGCGACATCGCGGACATCACAGAAGCAGCGCGACTGCGAGCCGTCCCCGAAGACCTCGATCGGGCGCCCGTCGAGCGCTGCTCCCACGAAGCGCGGGACGACCATGCCGTAGTCGCCCACCTGGCGCGGACCGACCGTGTTGAAGAGGCGGACGATCACCGTCGGGAGACCGCCCTGCTCGTGGTGGGCGATCGCCAGATACTCGTCGATCGCCTTCGATGATGCGTAAGACCAGCGCGGGGCAGTCGTCGGGCCGTAGAGGCAGTCGTCATCCTCCCGGAACGGGCTGTGCGACGACTTGCCGTACACCTCCGACGATGACGCGATCAGCGTCGGCGGGTTGCCGGTGCGCCTCGCGAAGCGGAGCAGCGCGGCGGTCGCGTCCACGTTGGTCTCGATGCACGAGATCGGATCGCTGACGACTCGTTGCACGCCGACCGCCGCAGCAAAGTGGTAGATCCGGTCAAAGGCGGCTTCCGAACCCAACCGCTCGACGGCGGTCTCTACGCGGTCCTCGACGAGGCGACACTCACCCCCCCCTTCTCGCGCCGCGGCCATCGCCCGGTCCAGATTGCGACGTCGACCGGTTGCGAGGCTGTCGACGACGGTTACGCGAGCCCGAGGAATTCGGCGAAAGATCTCGTCGACGACATGAGACCCGATAAAGCCTGCACCTCCGGTCACCATCACCCTCGGTCGAAGACCGGCGTGATGGTCGGCGTTGACAGGGCTGGTGCTCATGACTCGGTGGACGTGCCGCGGAAGCCGGTCGCCGTCAGGTGGCGTCGTTGTAGTTCTGGTAGCTCATCGACGCCTTGAAGTTTGCCTTCATGTAGCCGCCGGCGGATGCTCGCACCCCATTGACGACAACGCCGAGGAAGTCGCCCTTGGCATCCGCGAGTTGATTGCGCAGTCGCTGAATCAGGCCCCGCTTCTCGGAGTAGGCACGGCACACGAGCACGGAAGCGTCGGTCCTCGCCGCGAGCGAGAGCGCATCGGCGGCGACGACAGCCGGCGGCGTGTCGATGAGAATCAGGTCGTACTGCGACCCGGCCGCTTGGAGCAGTTGCTGCATCACCGAGGTGTTGAACTTCTCGTACTCATGCCCGCGTTTGGCGCCGGCGCTGAGCACCTCGAAGCCGTGCTGGGTGCGTTGTACGGCGTCGGAGAGTGAGGCGTCGCCGCGGATCACCTCGGCCAGACCGGGCCCGGGGTTCAACTTGAAGACCTTGTGTATCGCGGGTCGACGCAGGTTCGCGTCGATGACGAGCACACGGCTCTCGACCGAACTCGCCGCGGCGGCGACGTTCGAGATGACCGTCGTGGTGCCGCTGCCGGGCATCCCGGACGTGAACAGGATGGACTTGTGTCCGCGCTGGTCGCAGGCCTTGAAGATCGCGGTGCGGATCTGGCGGGCGGATTCGGCGACCGCGCCGAAGGGTTCGTCCGTCACCGCCGTCTCGACCGTGTCCGGCTCGGCCGGGTCCATGGAAAGCTCGGGGAGGATTCCCAGGACGCGGGTCCGCGGGATCAGCGAGATGTCGCGGGGGGTGCGCACTCGCTGTTCGCGGAGTTCCTTCACGACGATGAAACCGGCCACGGCGCCTGTGAAAAGGAACATCACGCCGACAACAACCGGAATGATCTTCGGGAACGACTTGATATCGGGTGGGGTCGCGGACTGGACGCGCCGGATACGCGAGCCGACATCGCCGATCATGTTGATCTCGTCGAGCCGCTGACGCGCGTTGCTGATCTGGTCGAGCACGAGTTCGAGCTCGGACTCGATCTCGGCGTACTGCTTGAGGTTCTGCGTGATCTGGTTGAGCTGTACACGCGCCGTCTCGGCCTCTTCGAGCAGATTGAGTTCCGTGGACTCCGACGCGGCGATCGACTGCTTGAACTGCTGAACGAGATTCTGCAGCGTCTCCTGCATCTTGAGGTTGATGACCTCTTCGTACCGGTTCTCGAAGGCCTGCAACTGCGCCTCCGCGGTGGTGACGGGTTGGGCGTTCGGGCCGGTCGTCTGACGAAGACCTTCGAGGGTTGCGCGACGGATCTCGATCTCGGCCTCAAGCCGCTGCGCGACCTGGCTCATCTTGGCCTGGGCGCGGATCGGCTCCGGGTAAACCGGGGTTCCTTCCTGGTTCAGGAGGAGTTGATACTCCTGAAGCTGACGACGGTTCGAAGTCAATTCGGCACGGAGCGGAACCAATTCGGCCTGAAGGATCGCCAGGCGACGGTAAAAGCTGCTCTCGGTGATGTCGGTGGATTCGAGCTGGTTCTCGACAAGGAGGACCTCGAGCTGATTCTCGAACGATCGCTGGTTCAGGCGCAGGTTGCTGATCTGACGCTCGATGTTCCGCCGGATGACGCTGACATCACCGGTCCGGACGCTGTTGTAGTCGTTCTCGTACACGGTGCAGATCGCCTGCGCAATGGTCGCGGCGTCGCTCGGGCTCGGCAGGCTGACGGTCAGACTGAAGAGCGCCGTGTTCGGCAGGACTCTCGCGCCGACGATGTCCTTCAGATCGTCGAGCGCTTCGACGCGGTCGAAGCCACCACCACGCACATACTGCTTGTACCAATCCGTGCTCTGGACGCTCGGTTCCTGGACGGCGAGGTCGAGCAATCGATCGGATCGCAGCAGGAAGACCTGCGTCTGCATGAATACTTCGGCTTCCTCGCCCGCGGCGTTGCTGCCGATGAGTTCGAAATCGGGCGTGAAGACCGGTTGAGTCTCGTAGACGGCCGTGGCTCGGTAGCGAGGCATGAAGATGTTGAGCGCCACGAACAGCGCGACGCCGGCGACCACCCCGACGAGCAGCGCGGCGGAAAGCCATGGCCAGTACGTCCGAAGCAGACGGACCGGATCTAACGCGACCGCCGCCGCGCTCTGGGGCTGATTCGGGCTCGGACTGCTTTGGTTCTCGACACTGGGCATAGGACTTTGGCTTCCGGGGACCGACGCGAAGCGACGATCTCGACTGACGTGGTTTCTATCGGCGGATCGGTCCGGGACCGCCATTGGTTCTGGCAGAAGACCCGATCGCCGGGACCGGAAGGGGCACTGTAACCCCGCGCGGACCCGTCTGCGGATCAGCCGTTATTCAGACGCGTCTTCAGTTCTTCGATCTCGGCGGCGTACGAGTCCCGCACCGACTGGTCGACGACCGGGAGCAGTCGCTCGGCAGCCTCCAGGTATGTCCGAGCGCTCTCGGGCGAGCCGCTGCGGAGCGTGGCATCAGCCATGTGGACATTGGCGGGGAGGCGCTGCTCCTGCGTCCGCGCGAACCGCAGCGATCGCTCGAAAAAGCTCCGGGCCTCTGAGTACTCCCCGCGGAGCAGGTACACGACTCCGACGGTATCGAGGACATCCGCGTTCTCCGGCGCGAGCTCGGCTGCGCGCTCAGCGAACGGGACGGCCTCATCGACACGGTCAAGATACTTCGCGAGGTAGAAGGCGACGTTGTTCAGGAGTTCGAGGTCGCTGGGGTTGATCGCCAGCGCCTGACGTCCCTCCTCTGCGGCCCCTTCGACGTCTCCGACCGCGAATTTCAGGTTCGAGAGTCGCTTTCGGATCTCGAACTGCGCGAGCGGATCGGCCTGAGCCTGCTGCAGCAGTCCCTCGGCGCGAGCGATCAGATCGGAGAGCGGTTCGCCCCTGATCTGGGCTGCTTGCAACGCAACCACCTGAATGAAGAGCGGGTGAACGATCTCCGCTTCGGGGTTCTGAGACTTTTGATTCCGGATGGCCTGATCGAGTTCCGCGACGTAGTTGAGTGCCTGCTGGGCCCCGCCCGCGACGAGCGGCAGGTCCTGGTACCAGGTTCGGAGCATGGCGGTTGGGCTCGCCTCATCGCTCCCGGCCGCCGCGAGGCTGAACGCCTGCTGGGTCAGGGCGCTCGCGCGGCTGCGCTCGTTCGGGAGCGCCGCGTACGCGCGTGCAAGAAGCATCGTCTGGGCCACGCCCGAGGTTCCCTCAGCGGGCAATTCCTCGATCATCCCGACGAGCCGACGCAACTGCGCTTCGGGGACCCGCTCGCCGGCCCGCAGCCTCGCGTCGAGCACCAGGCCGGCCGTTTGTGCGACCTGGGTCGGATCGTTGGCGATCGACGGGATGCTGTTCAGGCGATCGTAGAAGTTCGCGGCTTCGGAGTACGCCCCGCGCTGTCGAGCGAGCGTTCCGGCTGTGAACTGCCAATACGCGTCCATCGGATTCTCGGTCGCCCGGTTGGCGGCGACGGAGAACGCATCGACGACCCGTCCGAAGCGAACCAGTTCCTGCACGAGCTGACGCGAAAGCGTGTCCGCGATCGACGGAGCACGCTCTATCCCCTGCCGGAGCGCAGCGAACGCCGCATCGGGATCGTTCGCCTGCATGTTCACGCGATATCGAAGCAGCCAGCCCTCGGTCAGACTGGGACGGAGTTGGTTGACGCGCTGGAGGTCGAACAGAACGTCTGCCGCCCGCGACACGTCCGCGCTGTTGAACAGGGCGCGCCGGTAAAAGGAGAGGAAGTTCGAAGAGTGCTTCTCGACCGCCTCGTTGTACAGACGCCCGGCATCGGCGCGATTGCCGCGACGCTCGGCCAGATTGGCAGCGAGCAGCAGCGCGCCGAGATCGTCCGGTTCGGCGGTTCGCACGCGCTGGATTAGTTCCGATGCGGCATCGAGTTGACCGAGCTGCATCCTCAGTTCCGCGAGGGAGAGCACGATTCGGGACGACGCGTCGTCAACGCCGCTGGACAGCAAGTCGGAGTAGACCGTCACCGCCTTCTCGCGGGACGCCGTCGCCCGATCGCGCGCCTGTGCGGCCCGCTCTCGGACCGCCTCCGCGCCGAGCGGGTCTGCGCCCTCGCGCTGTTGAGCCTGCGCTTCCAACGTCTGCGCTTCGTCGTCAAGGCGGCTTGCGCGCTGACCGAGACGCCGCGCCAGCTCGCGACTCACGAGCCTGCTCTCAGTCGATTCGAACGGCACCGCGCTCTGGAGGATCTCGAGCCCGAGCTCGAAGCGTCCGCTCGCAAACGCGAACCGCGATACCTCGACCAGCGGGGAGGGGTCGTTCGCCGCCTGCGCTTCGTTCTCCGCGGCCGCCCGGAAATCGGCGATGGCCTCCTGCTCCGCTTGGCGTACGGCAGCCGGATCTTCGAGCTCACCGGCACGTCCCAGGGCGATGCCGGCACGAGCCTGCGCCACTTCGAGCTCGCTCAGGCTCGAACGGATCTCGGCGAGCACCTGCTCGGCTTCGTCCAGCGATCCGCGCTCCACGAGCAGATCGATCAGTTGGAGCGCGTTCTGCTGGCATACTTCCGAATCGGCGATCGCCCCCGATCGAACATCGGCATTGAAATACGTCCTGCGTTCGGTCAATGCCCGCTCGACATTGCCAGCCTCGGCCTCCAGCGAGAGCCAGACGTTGGTCACCGACCGACTGACACGGGCCGCAGCCGACGGATCGTTACCCGGATCCAATACGGCCCGGGCCTCTTCGACCCGGCCCAGTTGGTCCAGAGCCTGCACGTACTCAGCGAGTACATCGAAGTTGTCCCGGCGAGCCTCGTACGCGCGCCGAAGCGATTCGATTCCTTCGTCGACCTGACCGGTCACGAGCAGCGCCTGGCCGAGATAGCGACGAATCGCGACACTGGACGGCACCAGTTCGATCGCTGAACGGAGCGTTCGGACCGCCGCCGCGCTCTCGCCTCGGGCCAGCTGCAGTCGGCCCTGGTAAAGCAGGCCATCGACGCCGTCCACATTCGCGTCGGCGGCGCGTGCCGCGATCCGCCCGGCAGCATCGAGATCTCCCCGGCCCAAAGCCTCCGCGAAGCGAAAGTCGATGACGCGCTGGTGATCCGGATCAACGCGTTCGGCTTCGCTCATCGCGGCGAGTGCCTCTTCGGACTGCCCGACCGCTCGGTACAGGTCGTACTTCGAAAGCGCTTTATCGATCTCCGACCGGGCGGAGGACTCGATCTCGTCGATCTGAGCCTGAACCAGATCGTCGGAGCTGAGTCGCCGGATCATGCCGGCGATCGCCTCGTTCTCAGGATCGATTTGCCGGGCTCGCTCCAGAATCTCCAGCGCGCGCTCTCGGTCTCCCTCAAACGCAGCGATCTGTGCTCGCAGCACGATCACCTGTAGATTCGACGCCGATCCGGCCTCGGCCCGCTCCAATTCATCCAGGATCGCGGTCGCCGCCCCCAGATCGCGGCGCGCGATCGCGTCGTTCGCTCGGACCACCGCGTCGAGCACAGGATCATCGCTGGACTCTCCACCCTCGATCGCGATCAGGCGCCGGACCTGCTCGATCGCATCGGTGAAGTCCTCCGGAGAACTCGAAAGGCGCGCCCGCCGTTCAAGCAACTCGAGCGCCCGCTCGTTGTCGCCTTCGCGGCCATAGATGTCCGCCAGCATCAAAACGCCCTGCGTCGTGATGCTGTCCGTGTTCACAAGGCGTTCGAGAATCTGCTTCGCTTCGCCGGTCGTACCCTGGCGCAGGAGCTGCCTCGCAAGCTGGCCGAGCACCGCCGATGTGTCCCCGAACTCACTGCGGAACTCTTCGAGCAGCCTGATCGCCTGCGTCGTCTTGCCTTCCGCAACCGCGACTTCGGCGTTCGCACGCAGCACGAAGGGTCGCGTCGTCACTCCACTCTCGGACGCCAACACGTCGCGAGCCGATCGCGCCGCTTCGAGATACGCGTCTGCCTCATCATCGTCGCCGTCGCGCAGCGCTTGCTCTCGCAACGCGAGATTCACTTCGACCTGCGCGAACGCTGCGTTCACCTTCACCTGCGGCAGCACGAGCCCATCGAGGCTGAGCGTCGGCCGGGGCAGTTCGCGGATCGCGGCATACAACTCCAACGACCGCTCCAGTTTGTCCAGCGAACGCATCGCCGCCGCGGCCTGCGCCAGCAGTCGCGGATCCTCGGGCGACGCCGACACCGCTCGTTCGAACTCCGCCGCGAGCGATTCACGCAGGGCGTCATCCGAGTACCACGAGGTGAGCCCCGTCATCTCGCCGACCGGCAGGTCCGAAGGGTCGGTCTCGGCGAGCGCACTCATGATCCCGTCGGCCGACTCAGCGATGATCCGGAGTTGTGCGTTGCGGCGTTCGGCAGGGTTCCCGATGGAATCCTGAGCCTGCGCAAGATCGATCTGGGCTGCAAGAATCAGAAAACGCGCGTCGTTCTCGTAGCCCAGCCCGTCCGACAACATCTCCGCGAGCAGTTCCTCCGCCCGGCTCAACGATGCCGCGGCTTCCCTCGCCCGCCCTTCCGCCTGCGCCGCTGTCCGCTGATTCACATGCCAGCGCACGAGACCGAGCCCGATGCGCGCGTGATCGTTCCGAGCCTCTTCGACGAAGCGGCGTCGGCCCTCTTCGTCAAGATCCGCCGGGACTGGTTCGAGGAAACGCTCGGGATCCTCGACATACGCGTCGTAGAACTCGCGCATCGCCCCGCGTGCCTCGTCGAGCACGTCGCTGTCGACGCTCTCGAGCGCCGCTCGATCGGTATTGGCGAGCCCGCCGATCGCGTTGAGGCGAATAGCCGTCGGCGAGTCCGGGGGCAACGCCGCGACTCGCCGGGAGACGAGTTCCGCGATGGCCGACATCGCGTTCGGCCCGCCGCTCACCCGGAACAGTCGCTCCTGAACCAGTACCTGTTCCAGTTGGGGGCCCGGAGCGGTGGAGTCGATCGTCGCCAGCCTGTCGAGGGCGCCGATGTAGCGCTCGCGATACTGCTTGGAGTACTCGACATCCGTCTCGGGGATCGTCTGGAGCAGCGTATCTCGCCAGGTGATCAGCCAGTCGCGACGCGAAGGGTCCTTGTTGACAGCGCGACCGTACTGGCTCGCGGCGTCGTTGATGCTCTCGATCGCCTCCGCCTCATTGCCGCTCGAGCGCAGCTGCTGGGCTTCGGCGATCCTCGCATCACCCGCCTTGATGTTGCGCTCGCCGCTCATGCGCAGCGAGTACGCCGCCAGCGCACCGACGCCAACCGCGAGCGCGACGACCGAGCCGACGAGAATGATGACGAACTTCGTGTTGACCTTGGACGCCATGTTCCTGTTTCCCTGTCGCTACCGACTTATCCAGACTGCTTCGAATAATCCGTGAAATCCCATGTACCAGCTTCCACCTCGTCCCAGTTGGGCATGCAACGCATGATCTCTGGAAAAAGGTCTCGCAGCGCATCCGCCGCGAGAGATGCGAGCTCCTCCGCCGAGCCGACGGTCACGCTAGAGAACTGGATCTTGGCGTAGTACGCGTAGTCCGAGTCCAACCGGTACGCCAGGCCTCGCACGCCGCTCGCCGAAGCGACGACACCGCCGTTGGCGATGAAGAAGTACCCCGCCCAGATGTCCTGGTCGCTCGACAGCTGATCGAACGAACTGATGCTCATGGCCAAGTGCTCCACGCCGCGTGGCAGCGGGATGCGCTGAAACGTCACACCGGAACGGTCGGAATACCTGATCTCGCCGCCGTCGCGCTCCTCCGCGAGAACGCCGGCATCCGGCGAAAGGTCGAGCGGGACCGGCGTGATCCGAGGACCGGACAACATTTCACCGCCACCCGCGACGACGCACCGCTCCGGCACATGGGGCACCGCATCGATCATGCCAGTGTAGTAGACGGCGTGCAGTTCGAACGCGACCGGGTTGGCCGTCCCGATCGTGTCGGCCCGCTGGTACACGCGCGAGATGGCGTTCGCCGAGCCGAGCGCGGCGATCTCTTCCGCGCCCATCTGCCGATCCGGGCCGAGCTGGACCCAGCGCGGATCTCCCGTCGGCGGCAGCTCACCGGGGATAGAGCGCAACTGCAGATTGTCCTTCGCGTAGATTGGGAGCTTCGTGATGCGCAGCCCGTTCGCGCGGATGTACCAAGCGAGCGAGACCGCCGCGAGCACCATCACCGCCAGCGGCACGAGCACCGCAGGATGCAGCAAAACCGCCCCTCGCCTCGACCGACCCGCTGCACCGTTCATGACTTCGCCCCCTTCGAACCCGAGCGTTCGGCCTCATCCGGCGTGATCTTCTTCAGAAGCCAGACGCAGAACATGAACAGCAGGAACGCCGGCACAAGCAGCAGGGTCCCGATGAGCGTGTGCGCGCCGCCGACGGAGAAATCGGGGTTCACCAGCGTGATCGCCGCGAGCACCGCGACGCGCACGATGTTCATGAACACCGCCACCGGCACCGCCAGAAGAACCACCGCAACGCGGTGCCACCACTGCCGACACGAGAAGAACCCGACCGCGACCGCGAGCGCGATGAACGCGACGACCATGCGCATACCCGAGCAGGCCTCGGCCACTTCCAGAGGGAATCCCTCGCCCGCGGAGTTGTACACGGTCAGCTGATTGCCCAGCCGCGTCACGTCGAACTGCAGAATCCGGAGCAGCACCTCGGAACCGATCGCCGCCATGTCCTGCAACTTCTCGGTGATGCGGTTCATGATCATCTCGGAGATCGTCACCGCGAAGCCAAGGAACGCGATCGGGAAAAGCAACTGCCGGAACAGGTGCGGCCCGGCGAGCAGCAGCACCAACCCGCTGATCGCGAAGATCATCGAGAAGCCCTGAAGCATGTGGTTGGCCAGCGCGATATTCAGCAGGAAGAAGGCGTACATCACGATGCCCAGGAGCAGCACCGCCAGACCCGGCCAGTACAGGCACGCCCGGTCCCAGCGCAGTTTCGCCCGGTTGATCCAGATGTAAATGCCCGAAATGACGGGCACCGCGAAAGCGTGCCCCCAGTCCTCAAAATACCGCGCGCTGAATCCGCTCGGCCCGAACTGTCGCTCGACCCAGAGCCAGTAGAGGCCGATCATTGCCACCACGAGCAAGCCCACAGCAACCAGACTCAGTGGCTCACGCTGCGCGATCCGGGCCGCAAGCGGCGAAGCGTGCGGCGAACGCGCAGAACGATCAGCGCCGACCGAGACCGCTGTCCGATCCGATGATGCTGAACTGGTCGGGATCGTGGTCATGGTGTGAGAATCGGTTCCGCTAAACCCATCTCAAAGGAGGGAACGAGAGTCGGAGCGGGCGTCGTCGCCCATACGACGAATGGTGCGTAGTACGCACATCCCGCGGAGATGGTTCGGCGTCCCGCCGAGCCCCCGAGGACTCCCTCCCTCGGACCACCGATCACTGACCGAACTGGTTCGTGGGCGGAGCACCGAACACGTCGTTGCCGAAGTTTCGGTCGAGCAGGAAGCCGAATCCATACGAACCGCGGAAGCCGCCGCGGACCACCGCGAGCGGGGTCGCCCAGAAGTTCGTGCCGAAGTTCAGCATGTCGTCCGGCTTCAGGAGAATGTCCGGGGCCGTGCCGTTGGCGATGGCCCGGGCATCCAGCCGGATTGTCGCCTGGCGGTTATCACCGACCATACGGGTCAGATCCACCCGCTCTGGGATGCCGATCGATGAAAAATTGCCCGCCGCGATGACCGAACGAAGCAGCGTCAGTTGGGTCCGCCCGTTCAACTCATACACGCCGTCGCGGTTGATGCCCGGCCCACCGATATAGACGTTCCCAATGTCCGGGCTGCGCACCGAAATGATGTCGCCGGGGCGGATCACGATGTTGTAGCGGGCGTCCCCGTCGATAAGCGGACGGGTTGGCACGCGGATGACCCGCTGAGTCACCAGGTATTCCGACTCGCCGAGCGGGTCCTCGCCTTCGGGCAGAGCGCCGGCGTCCGATGCCTGCGACGGCGCGCGCCGAACCCACCGACCGCTCTCAAACACCCACTTGCCGATGGGGCGAACCTGCGGCGTCGAGGATTCCATGCCCTCCGCTTCCGGGCGATCTTCGTTCTCCGCGCTCGAACCGACCGGGGTCGGCTTGAACGTCGTGCTGCCGTCGAGGTCGATCACCGGCGCCGGGCCTCGATCGTCGCCGGATCCGGGCTGGCCGTCCTGCGAAAACGCCGCGGGGCTCACGATTTCCGAAGCCGCGACCGCACCCGATCTCTCTTCGCCGGGTGTGCCGGCGAGCAGTTCGTCAACGAGGCTCCGCTGCTCACGCTGCAGCCGGGTGTCGGGCATGCGCCGCACATTCGGGTCGGTGCCCAGCATCGCCGGGTCGACCGCCTCGTCGCCGGTAATCTCGTCGATCAGGTCGAGAATCGACTCCGGATCGGCGTTATCGGGCTGGGCAGGAACCGCTGGCTGAGCGGGCGTGTCGGTCGCACCGTCGTCCGTTCGGACCTGACGGATCACATAGATGTTTCGGATGACCGGGCTCACGCCGCCGGCGTCGATCACAGCATCCAGCAGTCGGAAGTCCGGCTTCGGGATCGAGGCGATCCCGGGCCGGTTGACGGCTCCGAAGATTCGATAGGTCGCATCGAGTTGACCCTGCACCGACACCGACACTTCGGGGTCAAGCACGATGATGCCGGCATCGATGACCTCCTGCGCGATCCGTCGTTCGATCTGGCGAGCGGTCAGACCGGCCACCGGCACCGGGTCGATCTGCGGCAGATTCGCTTCACCCACCGAATCGACGACTACCTCGTACTGCGACGCTGCGCCTTGCTGATCGAAGTCGTAAATGGTGATCACCAGCACGTCGCCGGGGCCAACCCGGTACTGCGTCGCCGCGACCTGCAGGTCTTCCGGACGCACATCGGTCACGTCGACCGTCTCCAGCATGCCCGCCTCGATGATGTCGATCCGGTCCAGCACCGGTACCACCGTCGGCGTGTGCTCCCAGCGACCGACGACCGAGGGGTCCCACAGCCATCCGTCGGTCTCGCGCAGGCAGCCACCCGCCATCGAGCCCAGCATGAGGGCCGTCAGCGCGATGCCCGCGCGGACGGGTCGTGAGCGAAAGACCGAACGGGTCTGATCTCGGTTCGGTGTGTCGTGTCCGGC
>JANSXG010000273.1 GCA_024743075.1 bacterium
CCTCGACGACGGCGACGGCATCCGAAGGCGGATCGCCGTTCATCGGGGAGGGGTCTGGGGTGGGTTGGGCGGGCACCGTCGGCTGAGCCGCTGGGCCGATCTGCGCGGTAAGGGGACGGTTGTCGTCGGCGCGGGTAAACACGATCGCGGATGCGATCACGAACGAACCCAGCAGGATGGCCCAGAACACCTTCATCGACGGCCCTTCAGTAAATGCTTGCTCCCGAAAACCTATTAGCCAACCGGGCGAAGGTTGCGTGCCACGGGGGTTCTGTAGGCCATGATAGACGGCACGAGCCCGGCGATACAGGCGAGGAACACCGTGGCCATGATGATTGAGAGCATCCACTGCGCCCCAACGCTCGGGGTGACGATCACGCCCAGACGCTCACGCATGACTCCCGCGACGACATCGGTGGCGACGGTGCTCACGCCGATGCCGACCGCTGCGCCGATGAGGCCGATGATCGCCGACTCGGTCATGACGAGACCGAATATCCGTGGGCGGGAGCACCCGAGCACGCGGAGGATGGCGATCTGACGCCTTCGCTGCTCGGCGGAGTTGTACATCGCGAGCATGATGGCGATGCCGCTGGACAGCATGACCACGGCGGCCATGCCCAGGAAGACCTGATCGATATTGGAGACGATCGAGAACAGGCGCGTAACCTCGGCGGCGGGCTGCGCGACGTTGATCGAGGTGTCGGAGCGGATTTGGTTCTGGACCGACTGCATCGCGGCGGACACGCCACGACCGGGCCGCGTAGCGACCTTGGCATAGATCCCGGTGATCAGGCGGTCATCGTCGGAGACATCCTCGGCGGTGGCGAGGTCGTCCTCGGCTCCGCCGAGCGCGATACGCCGGTCGTGGGCGTGAATGATCCATGAGGACTCGAGTGTGATGAAAAGCGCTCGATCGTGCGGGCTGGCGGTCGGTTCGAGGATGCCGACGACCTCGAAGGGGTACTCGGTGTGCAGGTGTGCGCCCTCGCCTGTGCCGTGGGTCAGCGCGATCCGGTCTCCGATCTTCAGGCCCGTGATCTCGGCGGCGCGTGAGCCAACAACGACCTCGAAGTCGGCGTCGAACAGCTCGCCCTCGGCGACCTGGAACGGACCGTCGACCGTCGGGTGGAACAGGCGGAAGTACTCGCTGGTTGTGCCGACGACGGGGAGCGAGCGGTAGGTGTCCCCCACCGCGATTGGGATGGCGTAGCCGGGAGGAACCTCGACATCGTTGGAGGCGTCGCCGTCGGCATCGAAGAAGAAGTAGCGCGGGTTGTTCGCGATCTGCTCATACTTGGCCCAAGGGATGACCTGCTGCGGCGGATTGGCGTAGTAGACGCCGTTGAGAACCGAGACCAGCGCGCTGGGGTCGCGCGAGATCAGAAAGTCCATGTTGCCGGTGCCGCGCTCGAAGGCCTGGCGTCCGGAGTCACGGAGGCTGAGCAGCGTGAGCATGAGCGCGACAGCGACAGCAACGGTGAGAACCGTGGTCACCGTCGAGAACATGCGACCGAACATGCTGCGTCGGATGATGGCGAAATCGGTAAGGGCCATGGTCAGACGCCCTCCTTCGCGACCGAACGGAGTTCGGCGAAGTCGGCGGACCGCTTGAAGCGAGCATCGAGCGAGCGGTCGTGGCTGACGCAGAGCAGCGCAGCGTTTCGTTCCGAGCAGGCCTGCTGGATCAGGTCCATCGCCGCGTCGGCGTTGTCGGGGTCGAGACTGGCGGTCGGTTCGTCGGCGAGGACGAGTTCCGGCTCACAGACCACTGCGCGGGCGACGGCGACGCGTTGCTGCTGGCCGACGCTGAGTTGGCTGATGTCGGCGTTGTGGCGATCGAGGCCGAGGTTGGTGAGGGTTTGCGCGGCGAGGTCGCGGTGCTGCCGGGGCGGGCGAGCGGAGAACATGAGGGCGGCCATGACGTTCTCGATCGCGCTGAAGCCGTGCAGCAGATTGAAGGTCTGAAATATGAAGCCGATGTGCTGGCCGCGGAACAAATCCGCCTTCGCGCCCGAGAGCGTGGTGATGTCGGTGCCGGCGATGCGGATCGAGCCCTCGCTGGGGTGGAGAAGTCCGGCGATGAGTTGGAGGAGTGTGCTCTTGCCC
>JANSXG010000271.1 GCA_024743075.1 bacterium
GAGCGGATCGCCGCAATCGGTTCGGATTGCCGACAAAAATGCAGAGTCGGCGGCGATCTCCAGACCCCGAAGTATAGCACGCCCGGCGTGTTTTCGCAGGACCGCGGACCCCGCCCACGGAGCCACATAGACGGTGGCTAGCGGTTACAAACTTACCCGCCGCAACGCCGCGAAAGCGGTTAATCGATCGCGCTGAGCCCGGCGTGTCCGACCGCCCGAAGGCGTCCTCCGGATTACCCGTAGATCGCGCTGAGTCGCTGCTGTGCTTCCGGGCCACCGATCACATCGGCGGAGATATGCGCGCCCTTCCGGACGAGCTCGTACAGGCGCTCGTTGCCGTCGCCCTGATCGATCTCGTTGAGCAGCCGTTTGGTCTGCGTCAGCGCGTGCGGCCCGGCCTTTGCAAGGCCCGACGCGACCTCGGCCACCCGTGCGTCGAGGTCCTGAGCCGGCACGATCTCCGTCACCAGCCCCATCTCCAGCGCCTGCACCCCGGACATGGTCCCGCCCGACAGCAGGATCCGGCGTGCCCGCGTGCCGCCGACCGCTGCGACCAGCCACGGCGCGACCACCGCCGGGCAGACGCCGAGATCAACCTCCGGGTAGCCCAGCTTCGCGTCGGGCGTCGTGATCGCCAGATCACACACCGCGACCAGCCCGCACCCGCCCCCGATCGCAGCGCCATTGATCCGCCCGAGCACCACCATCGGCAGTTCCCGGATCGCGATTGTCAGTTCGGCGATCGACTGAAGCAGCCGAAGCGGAGCACCGGGCTCCTTGAGCACCGCCTTCAGATCCATGCCCGCGCAGAACGATCTGCCCTCGCCGGTCAGGACGAGGACGGATGGTCGACGGTCATCACTCATCGACGCGAGCGCGCTGACCTTCTCGTGCAGCGTCGCAAGCATGTCGAGCGACAGCGCGTTGCGTTTTTCCGGCCGGTTGAGTCTGAGCGTGCCCACCGCGCCGTCGATCGTCAGCAAAGCCAGTTCAGTTTCCGTTGTATTGCTCATGATGTTCTCACCCCTTGGCACCCCAGATCGAAGCGAGGCGCTGCCGTTCTTCCTCGGATCCGACGAGTTCGAGCGATGCATTCAGCGCGCGAACCGCCGGACCATCTTCATCAAGCCCTTCAATCTCAGTCAGCCAGCGTCGCGTCGCCGACATCGCCGCGGGAGGCTTGCCGGCCAGTTTCTGCGCTTCGATCTGCCCGCGAGGAGTCACATCCTCAGGCAGGTCCACCAGCTTCTGCACCAGGCCGAGCTCACGCGCGCGATCGCCTTCGATCAGTTCCGGCTCGAGCAGCATCGAGCGAGTCGCCGAGCTCGCCAGCGTCCGACGCACGAACGGGGCCGACACCGCCGGCGAGATACCCATCTTCACCACCGGGTAGCCGAGTTTCAGCCCTCGATCGGCGATCACCAGGTCCGCACCGCCCAGCAGCGCGCACCCGCCGGCGACGGCGTGTCCGTGCGCCGCGATCACCACCGGTTTGTCCAGCCGGCGCATTGCTCGGACCGCCTGCGACAGCCCGGTCAGCATCGCGCCGAGCGCATCGGAGTTGTCCTTGCAAAGCGTCAGGTCGAAGCCTGCACAGAACGACTTGCCCTCGCCGCGCAGCAGCACCGCGTTCACTCGATCGTCGTCGCCAGCGCTGCGGATTGCCTCGACGAGTTCGTCGAGCATGCCCGGCGTCAGCGCGTTCCGCTTCTCCGGCCGGTTGAGCACGATCTCCGCGAACGGGTGCTTCACCCGCGCCTCGCCGCCGGGCTCGCGCACGATCACCTCGATGAGTCCGCTCACGGAGCGCTCCCCGCACGCTGCGCTTCGTTGACCAGCTTCGATGCGTATTCCGAGGCTTCCCTCATCGGGTCCTTGAGGACGCCAGTGGTGTAGCCGGCTTGCTCGATCGCGCGGATCAGCGTCTCTGTCGAGATGTTCCCAGGCGCACGCTTCCCCAACTCGGTGGTCGCGTACGGGCACCCACCGAGCCCCGCGGCGGACCCGTCGAAACTCCGCACACCCACTTCCAACGCCGCCTTCACGCAGTCCGCCGCACCGCCGAACGTGTCGTGCAGGTGCAGCGTGATCCACGCGTCGTCGTGCTTCTCGATCTCGCGCTGC
>JANSXG010000186.1 GCA_024743075.1 bacterium
CCACCCCAGAAAAGGCGGCGGCCCAAAAAAGACAACTCCCCGGAAAAACCGGGGAGCATCCAAGGTGGCGAGGGGGAGACTTGAACTCCCGACCTCCGGGTTATGAATCCAGCGCTCTAGCCAGCTGAGCTACCTCGCCCTGTCGATCGCCCTCGTTCTGGCCGAAGGCGGGCGACGAGTATACCGCTGATCCCGGCCCTCGTCACCTAATCGAATGCCGACCCGGCTCAGGACTGACTCTTCGCGTGCTCACGACTGTTGCTGTTCTCTCCGTACTTCCGCTGCAGGGCGGCATCCACGAGCCCGAGGAACAAGGGCTGCGGACGCAGCGGGCGACCGGTCAGTTCCGGATGGAACTGGCCCGCAACAAAGAACGGGTGTGACCGCCCCTTGCCGACCTTCGCCTCCTCCGTCCCCGGACGCGGGATCTCAAGGCCCTGCATGACCGGCTGCTTCGGGTGGCGACCGGAGAAGATCAGCCCCGCCGCCTCAATCCGCTCGATGTACGAGGGGTTCACCTCGTAGCGGTGGCGGAACCGCTGGCGGGCGATGTCCTTCTTGCCGAAGAGTTCCCACATCAGCGTCCCCTCGCGGATCAGGACGTCCTGCCCGCCCAGACGCATCGTGCCGCCCATCTGCTCGATCTCGCGCTGGCCGGGCAGCTCGCAGATCACCGGATCCGCCGTGTGCGGGTCAAACTCCGTCGAGTTCGCCTCGACCAGCCCCATCACGTTTCGCGCGAACTCGATGACCGCCACCTGGAAACCGAGGCAGATGCCCAGATACGGCACGCCCGACTCGCGGCAGTGGCGCACGCACGAGATCTTGCCCTCAACACCACGCGACCCGAACCCGCCGGGAACAATCACCGCGTCCAGATCCGCGAGTTTCGACGACGCGTTGTCGTCGGTGATCTCAGAAGCATCGATCCAGCACAGTTCGATCTCGGTGTTCAGCTGTGTGCCGCAGTGCTCGACCGATTTCTCGATCGACGCGTAGGCATCACGCAGCGAGGCGTACTTGCCGCTGATGCCGATCTTCAGGTGCCGGCTCTTCACCGAGGTTAGTTTGCGGACGTAGTTCATCCAGCGCTCGCGTGCCCGGTCCTCGTGCGCCAGATCGACCCGGTCGTGCAGGTTCAGCAGCGACAGGATCTCCCGGTCGAGCCCCTCCTGACGCATCGCCTCGGGGATCGAGTAGATGCTCTTGCGATCGTGCATCGAGAATACCCGCCGCAGCGGCGTGTTCGTGAACATCGCAATCTTCTGCGCCACACCCGGCTGGATCGGGTTCTCCGACCGGCACGCGATGATGTCCGGCTGAATCCCCGCCTCCATCACCCGCTTCACGCCCAACTGCGCCGCCTTGGACTTCTGTTCGCCGAGCGCCGGCGGCTCGATGATGTAGGTCAGCGCGACAAAGCACACCGAGTCCGGCCCTTCCTCGAACGCGAGCTGACGCAGCGCCTCGATGTAGAACCCGTTCTCGTAGTCGCCGACGGTGCCGCCGACCTCGACGAAGATGACATCCGCCGGGCGCTTCCCGTCGCCGTACATCGCCAGTTCGCGCAGCCGACGCTTCACCTCACCGGTCACGTGCGGGATCATCTGGACATCGCGACCGAGATACCCGCCGTGGCGCTCGCGATCGAGAATATCCCGAAAGATCTGTCCGGAGGTCACGAAGTTCCGCGCCGACAGGTTCTGGTCGAGCATCCGCTCGTAGGTCCCCAGGTCCATGTCGCACTCGGTCCCGTCGTCGAGCACGAACACCTCGCCGTGCCGGAACGGGTTCAGCGTGCCCGAGTCGATGTTCAGATACCCCTCCATCTTGATCGGGGCGACCGTCAGGCCCTTGTCCTTGAGCAGCTTCGCCATCGACGAGGCGAAAATCCCCTTGCCCAGACCCGACATCACCGTCCCGAGCACGACGACGTACTTGTGCTGTCCCCGCCGGTAGCCCTCGGGCATCGGCGAGTAGAACTCGGTCTCGGTGTTGCTCTGCCCCGCTCCACCAGCGATCGCCTCAAGCAGCGAATTGCCGCTTTCAGACAACGAGGAACCGCCTCCACCGGGCGACGCCCCGAGTGCCTGAGGAGGCATCGGGGTCAGCGGCGAGCGTGCGATGGGCGATCCGACCTGGACGGGCTTTTCCAAAGTGGGCATGTCCTATCGTACCGAAACCACCGCGCCGATGGAAGTTTCGCTCACCGAGTCCGCCCCAGACGCCGACGCAGAATCGAGAGGGCTCACGGCCGCCCTCGGTGTCGAATCGCAACGCCCCCAGGCCCGAAGCACGCGCCCGCCAAATCGCCGGCGTCCAGACCCGGAGAGGTACACTCTTGATCTGCGATGAGTCAGATCATCAAGACCGGGGATCCAACGCCGTGGCCCTGCCTCACACAATCCTCAGCCGGTTCTGGGACATTGCCCGACAGTTCCCGGATGCGGTGGCGATCGAAGGCGCGACCACCCCACTGACCTACCGGCAACTCGACTCTGCGTCCCGCTTGCTCGAGTCGGACTTGACCCGAGCCGGAGTCGGGCCCGGGTGCTTTGTACCGATCCTGGCCGCCCGCTCGCCGGAGTACATCGCGAGCGTTCTCGCGATCCTGCGCTGCGGCGCGGCGTACGCTCCGATCGACCCGGAAAGTCCGGTATCTCGCCGCGAGGCCATGCTCCGTCCTCTCAACGCCAGTTGCGGAGTGGCACGCGGGGCACTCGCTCTTCCAGCGGGATACCGCACCATCGATCCGTCAGAGGCCATCGAGCGCGTCATAGCCGGTGAAATGCCAAGCCACGCGCCCCCTCGTCCGGAGCACGACCCCGAGGCCCCGGCCTACGTCATGTACACCAGCGGCTCCACCGGCGAGCCGAAAGGCGTCGTGGTACCGCACCGAGCCGTGGTGAGACTCGTCGTCGACGCCGACTTCGCCGAGATGAAGCCCGGCATGCGCTGGGCAGTGATGAGCGCGATCGCCTTCGACGCATCCACGCTCGAAATCTGGGCACCGCTCCTCAACGGCGGCACCTGCGTCATCCAGGAAACCCCTTTTCCGGCCCTGGACGCCTTGGCGGCCTTCTTTACGGACCGACGCATCGACTGCGCGTGGCTGACCGCAACCTTGTTCAACGCAATCGTCGATCGGGACTGCAGATCACTGCGTGGCCTCCGACAGCTGTTGACCGGCGGCGAGCGAGAGAGCGCCTCCCACATGCGGGAGTTCACGCGACACTGCCCGAACACTCGACTGATTCACGGCTACGGACCGACCGAGAACACGACCTTCAGCCTCTGCCATACCGTGCGGGCGTCGGACTTCACGACGGGCCGGATCCCCATCGGCACGCCGATCCGCGGCACGATCGCGAAGATCACGCCCCCCGGTGACTTCGAGGCCTCCGACGCACCCGACGGTGAACTGCTCGTCGGCGGAGACGGACTCGCGCTCGGCTATCTCGGCAAAGAAGCGCTGACGCGCGAGAGATTCGTCACCGACCTCCGAGGGACCCGCTGGTATCGCACCGGCGATCTGGTCTCGCGATTGCCCGATGGCTCTGTTCTCTACAAGGGTCGGATCGACCGGCAGGTGAAGATCCGCGGCCACCGTGTCGAGCCCGAAGAAGTGGAAAACGCGTTGTTCGATTGTCCCGGCGTGCGCCAGGCAGCCGTGATCGTCATGGGCGACGAGAGCGCGGATCGGCACCTGGTAGGCTTCTACGGCCCCAGCGAGGCGCTCGACGAATCTTCGGTGCGCGATTTCCTGTCCACGCGCCTCCCCCCCAACATGGTCCCCAGCCTGCTCTTCGGCCTGAGCGAACTGCCGCGTGGGTCGACGGGAAAGATCGATCGCGACGCACTGCGTGATCGTATGGCCTCGGACGCCCGATCTCGTTCGGAGACTGCAGAGCCGGGCGACGCGACGGAAGCGCAGCTGCTCGGCCTCGTCAGAAGCCGGGTGCGTCGGGCCGGTTCGATCGGGATGCGCTCCAATTTCTACCGGATCGGCGGGCACTCGCTTCTCGCGATGAAGCTCGCCGCCGACATCCATGACTCGTTCGGCGCACGGGTCACGCCATTGGAAATCCTCACGCTCCCGGACCTCCGCGCAATCTCGAAGCGGATCGAGCAGCAACGCGACGAACCTTCGCCGAACGAGCCGAGCGTCGACGCCGCAGGGCCTCGAATCGGTCAGGTGCGACAACTGCTGACGGTCGAGAACGAACGGGACCCGACCGGCCGATCAATGCTGGTCCACCAGGCATGGATCATTCGCCCGGGCATCGACTCGGACCGGCTCGAACGAATCTGGCGGGCGCTCATCGATCGCCACACCGCCCTGCGAACCAAACTGCAAATCGGCACGACGGGCCTCACCGCGTCAGAGGCCGATCCGAGCGTGGAGAAATGGTTCTTCGACGAGGGTCCGCTGGACCACGCAGAGAGCGTGCTCCGGATCAGCATTCCCGACGAAGTCATCAACCGGATCGGCGCCCCGCTGCAGACCGGATCGATGCCTGTCCGCCTGCATCACTGGAAACTCCCGAAGGACCGATCGCTTGTGGTCGCGGTTTTTCTTCACTCGGCAATCGATGAATGGTCTCTCGACATCCTGCAGAACGAGTTATGCCAGCTGCTGGACGGTCGCGATCCAGGGTCGACCCATCAGTACGCGCTATTCACCGAGTACGAGGCCCGCTGGATCGACCGCGAGCGGGCTTCGATGATGGCGTCGCGCGTGCTCGATGCTCCCCGCGATCAGCGCACGCTCCCGGATGTTCGCTCACGATCGATGCTCACCAGCGAATTCCCCGCGACAACAAGCGCTGTCATCGCGCAGCGGCTCGAAGAGATCTCAAAGCACTGCGGATCCGGCGAGGCCGCCGTGGCGCTCGGGTTCTTCGGCGCGTCGCTCCGGGAGAGATTCGGCAGCCCCGGTCGATTCGTGCTCACACCGATATCCAAGCGGGTCCGCCCCGAGTTGCAGAACGTCGTCGGCTGCTGCCTCGATATGCAACTCATCGATACCGCCCCAGCCGATCAGCTGAACTTCCAGTCAATCCATCAGCAGATTCGAGACGCTCAAACGGAGACGGTGCTTCCGATCGAGGAGGTCGTCGAACTCGTCCGCGATCAATGCCCCGCCGCAGCGGCTGACGTCACCCGCTTCGGCTTCACCTACCGCCAGATCGACCGATCCGAGGTCAAGTGCAGCGAGCACACGCTGAGTCCTTTGGCGATCCCGCAGTTGGCCGCCAGGTTTGCCATCGCGCTGCACATCGAGCGACGAGTCGGGCACGATCGAGTCTGGCTCGAAGCGTCGCGCGATTCGGTTTCCGAGTCGCAGCTGGCCCGTTTCGCATCAGATCTGGAACAGGCG
>JANSXG010000203.1 GCA_024743075.1 bacterium
TCGGGCCGATCGGACCCGCCGCGGCAGCGACCGCGAATCCACTACGCACCAGTAGAGTTCCTCGGCGGGCAGGATCAACTGCCCATTTTCGATGGATCTGGGTTCGCGGGGAATCGCCATGTTCACAAGGTCCAAGCAATCTCACGCGGATCCGGGACTGCACCGTTGCCAATCCGCAGTCGGATGGTACATTCGCGGTCTGGGATCCGCGAAGACCTTTCTGGCAATTAGCGAGGGAATCTGTGCAACGGCGCACCAGCATGAACACACTTTGCAAGGCGTCGCACCCGCGACAGGGCCTTACGCTGATCGGCCTGATTGCTTCGGTTGGATTTCTCGGCTTGACAGCCGATGCGCAAGACCCAGCGCGGACCGAACCGGCCACCATCACTCTGGCCGACCGGATGGAACTCCCGCGCATGGTCGACCTCGCCGCGGCGGAGTTGTCCGTACCGATCGTGTACTCGCAGAATGTGTTTGGCTCGCAGAGTCGGGCGGCACCGACCTTCCGTTTGCCGGGGCCGATCACCGAGAGCGAATTGTGGGCTCTCCTGCACCAGGCACTCGCGGATGCGCAGCTCACGACAGTCAAACAGGCCGGCAGCGATGTGCTGCACGTGGTGACCTTCGCCGACGCTCGGAACAACGCCCGCATCTCGGAGATCGCGCCGGAGTCGTTCTCGGTTGGTGACGCCGGCTTCGTACGGATCCGCTACACGCCGAAAGAGGTCGCGGCATTGGATCTCGTCGCCAGACTCAACGGACTGATGGCCAATCGCCGAGGTGTTGCGCTGCAGGCCATAGAGATCCCCGGCACCCGCGGCGAGATCATCGTCTGCACGCCCACTACCGAAGCCCAGAGCGTGCTTGTCGATGTGCGACGGCTAGATATCGCGGGCACCGAGGTCGTCAATGTGCTCTATTCGCCGGAGCACGTGGACGCGGTAACGCTGATCGCGCGGGCGAACGAGATCGCTGGATCCGGCGCCCAGGCGGTTGGCGCGAGTTTCGGCCGATTGATGTCGATGTCCGAGGACGGGCGGATCATGATCATCGCGCCGTCGGATCAAGTCGATGTCTGGATGAAACGCCTCAAATCGAGCGATGTGCCCGGGTCGCGATCCGCTCGGCTGTATCGTGTCGACAACTACCCGGCCGAAGAAGTCGCCTCCCTGCTGCGCAGTCTGGTCGTCCCTCCGTCCACGCAGCGCGGCTCCGCGACCTCCATCGACATCCGCGTCGACACGATCACGGATTCGCTCACGATCGTCGCGACGCCGCGCGAGCACGAACAGGTCGAGGAGATCATCGCACGGGTCGAGAGCGCCGCCCCCAACGAGTCCGCGGGGTTCTGGTCACGCCAGATCGAGCACCGCGAAGCGGAGGAACTGCTCGCCAAGCTCCGCGAACTAGTCGATGCGGGCGTGCTCGATGTGGACGCCGGGTCGAGTGACACCGCGAAACGGCGTGGTGGCCTCAGCGGCGTGTCCGGGGTGCCCGCAACCGTTGCCGGCAACACAGCCGCGCCGAGCCAATTGACCGACCGTCAGACTACCCGTACCGCGCGTCAGAGCACATCCACCGGTGAGCTCCGACTCGCCAGCGACCAGCAGACCAACCGCGTGCTCGCGATCGGCGACCGTCGCATGATCGCTCGTCTAGACGCGCTCGTCGACGAACTCGACGTCCCGCTCCCGCAGGTGCAGATCGAACTCCTCGTCGTATCCCTTAACGAGGGCAACTCGCGCAACCTCGCGTTTGAGCTGCAGTCGCTGACCAACGCGGGCGACACGATCGTTCGCCTGTCCTCGCTGTTCGGTATCGGCGACCCGGGGCTCGATGACCCGGGACCGCTGGCTGGCTCTGGATTCTCCGGAGTCGTGCTCAACCCGGGCGACTTCGGCGTGCTCATCCGCGCCCTCGAGACCATCTCGCAGGGCCGCTCGCTCAGCCGCACGACGCTGCTCGTGGCCAACGGCGAGGACGCGCGGATCGACTCCGCGGTCCAGCAGCCGTTTCTGCAGACCACCGTTCGCTCCTCGGAATCGGAGATCACCGGCTTCGGCGGATCGGTCGAGGCGGGCCTGTCCGTGAGCGTCTCCCCGCAGATCGGCCCGGCGAACACCGTCCGCCTGACCTACGACGTCGAACTCAGCGCGTTCATCGGATCCTCGGCTGTCCCAGAGCTGCCGCCGCCGACGCAGCGCAACACCGTCTCGAGCATCTCAACGCTACCCGACGGGTTCACCGTCGCGGTCGGCGGGTTCCGACTCACCGATCAGAACGAGGGCGAGTCGCGCGTGCCGGTCCTCGGCTCGATCCCGCTGCTGGGCGAATTGTTCAAGAGCAGCACCGAGAGCCGCAGCGATGCCCGGTTCTACGTCTTCATTCGGCCCAAGGTGGTTCGCGAGCGCGCGACCGAGCAGTTGAGGGGGCTCTCGGACGAGCAGCTCCTCGATGCGAACATGCCGCCCAACCCGCCCCTGATCGACCTCCCGATGATGTGGTGAGCATGCTCCTCGCTGGCGACCCATCCCGACAGCCGACGACGGACTCATCGCAGGCCAGCGGCCCGAGCGACAAGTTCCTCGACCTCGTGCCCCGCGCGTTCGCGCGCCGGCACCTGCTGCTCTCCGGAGGAAACGTCCCAATTAGTGGCGTCCCTACCGAGCTCGTCCTGTTCGCGAAGGAGCCTTCGCCGGCAGTCCGCCACAACCTGCGCGTGCGCCTCGGTCGCCCCATCGAGTGGCGCGAAGCCGATGCGGAACAACTCGCTGTTGCGATCGACGAGGCCTACGCGGCGCACAAGGCCGCGACGGTCGAGAGCCAGGCGACTTCGGGCGATGAGCCGGTCATCGAGATCAAACCCGCGTCCGATGAGGTATCCCTCGATGTCGCGCTCCGCGAAGTCGAGCGTGACCTGCTCTCGACCGACAACAAGGCCCCGCTCGTCCGGTTCGTCGACACGCTGCTGTTCGAGGCGATCACCCGGGGCGTGAGCGATGTCCACATCCAGCCGCTCGAGTCCGCCGCGCTGATCCGCTTCCGCCTCGACGGCACGCTCGTCACCGCCAAGGAGATCTCGGTCGAGCTGGCGACCTCGATCGTCAGCCGCGTGAAGGTCATGGCCCGCATGGACATCGCCGAGCGCCGCGTGCCGCAGGACGGACGCGCGCACGTGACCATCGGCCGGCGAACTTCCTCGGGACAGCGCCGGATCGACCTGCGGGTGAGCACGCTGCCCACCGCCTACGGCGAGCGTCTGGTGATGCGCATGCTCGATCCCTCCAAGTCGGACCACCTCGCGAGCTTCGAGGCCTTGGGCATGCCGGGCGATGTCCGCTCCCGCCTGCTCGCCTGCTCTTCCCGCTCCAGCGGCATCGTGCTGGTCACGGGTCCGACCGGCTCGGGCAAGACCACCACGCTCTACGCGACCCTCCGCTGGCTCGCCGGCGGCGGCCACGGCTCCACCGCGCGCGATCTGAACATCATGACCATCGAGGACCCGATCGAGTACGAGCTCGGCTCCAGCCAGCTCGCGATCAGCCAGGCGCAGGTGAACACCAAGAAGGGCGTCACCTTCGCCTCGGGTCTGCGCCACATCCTACGTCAGGACCCCGACGTCGTCATGGTCGGCGAGATCCGCGACGCCGAGACCGCCCGCATCGCGATCCAGGCCAGCCTCACCGGCCACCTCGTGTTCTCGACCCTGCACACCAACGACGCCGCGAGCGCGATCACGCGCCTGGCCGACCTCGGCATCGAGCGCTACCTCATCAGCGCCTCCATCGCCGCGGTTCTCGCGCAGCGTCTGATCCGGCTCGTTCACCAGCCCTGTCGCGGCACCGGCTGCCCGGACTGCCTCCATACCGGCTTCACGGGTCGTCGAGGCCTGTTCGAACTCATCGTGATGAACGAGTCCATCCGCGAACTCGTAGCGTCCGGGGCGAGCGACGAGTCCATTCGTCGTGTCGCGGCCGAAGCCGGGACGCGATCGCTCACCAGCGAGGGCCACGCACTCGTCGAGCAGGGCCTGACCTCACTCGACGAGGTTCTGCGCGTCACCGGCGGCGTCGGGGAGGACCCGGTGTGAGCAGCCTGACCTATCTCTACAAGGCATCGCGGCGCGACGCCCCGCAGACCATCGTGAAGGGCCGGCTCGAGGCGTCCGACGCGGCCCAGGCACGGGAACTGCTCCGCGACGGGGGACTGCTCCCCCTGTCGGTCCGCCCGCTCCAGACCGCACAGCTCGCCGTATCCCTGCCAAAGCCGATCGAGCGGTGGTGGAACAGCCGCCAGCGCGCCGGCAATGCCGCGGCCCGCGCCGATCTGCTCGACGCCCTCGCCACCATGCTCCACACCGGGCTACCGCTCACGGAAGCCCTTCGCTCGCTTCAGAGCGGCGACGATCAGAGCCGTCCGTCGAAACAGGACCGCGCGCTGATCGGCATCCGCGCCGGGGTCACCAGCGGCAAGCCACTCAGCGAGTGCCTTGACGCCCTGCCCGACTGGTTCACGA
>JANSXG010000215.1 GCA_024743075.1 bacterium
CGTGTAGAGCACGCGCACCCCGAAGCCGAGCATCCGCACCGCCGTCGCGTAGCCGATGCGCCCGGCCCCGACGATGAGCAGAGTTCGCCCGGCGATCGGCTGGCCCAGCCACTCGCTCGGCCCGAGCACGCCGTGGCGTGCCCACTCGCCCGATCGCACGAACCGCTCCGCGTCGCTCAGCCGGCGCGCCGACGCGAGCAGGTGCATCACCGCGACATCCGCCGTGCCCTCGGTCACCGCGTCCGGCGTGTTCGTGACGATCACCCCGCGTGATCGGCAGGCGTCGAGGTCGATGTTGTCGTAGCCCACGGCATAGTTCGACACGACCTTCAGCTGCTCGCCCGCGGCGTCGAGGAACTCGCCGTCCACGCGCTCGGTGACCCAGCTCACGATCGCATCGGCCCCGGCGATGAACTTCAGCAGCTCCGCCCGCGACCGCTGCCCGCCTTTGGGCCCGATGCGCACCTCGGCCGCGGGCACCGCGAAGGCACCGTGCAGGGGTCGGGATACGACGACAAGCGGCATGAGAGGATGGTAGCGTCCGTGACAAACAAGAGCCCGGAGCGCAAGCTCCGGGTACCCGGCTGGCTCATCCCCCGTCACTTCCTTCACTCGCGCCCGGTATTTACATTCCCACCGTGATCAACCACCCCCTCGCCTACTTTCTCACCTGGCACACCTACGGCACCTGGCTGCACGGCGACCCGGCAGGATCGGTCGACGCCGCTCACAACCAATTCGGAGCAAGCCACATCGGCGACCACCCCAAACGCCTCGAACGCGCGAAGAGCAGGATGAACCACGAACCGTTCACGCTGACCCCGAACGCGCGGGATACGGTCGAGACGATCATCATGAAGCATTGCGAGCATCGAACATGGCGGCTCCACGCGTCATCGGTCAGGTCAAACCACGTGCACGTCGTCGTGAGTGCTCCGGAGGCAACTCCGGAAGAGGTGGTACGCCAACTCAAGCAGTGGGGGACGAGGGCGCTGCGCGAAAGGGGAATCGCACGCTCCGATCAACGGGTCTGGTCGGATCACGCGAGCACGCGGTACTTGTTCAACGAAGAGTCAGTGGTCGCGGCGACGAGGTACACGCTCGAAGGTCAGGACCGGAGCGCGGGGCACCGTCGAGCGGGTCGGGACGGTTCGACGGAAGCGTGAAGCTCGGCAGCGAGGGCGGGTACCCGGAGCTTGCGCTCCGGGCTCTTGTTAGACCCCGACCACCGTCTCCACCCGCGTGCGCATGTTGTCCAGCACGTTCATGAAGTTGATGTAGCTGTCGTAGGGCGAGTCGTAGGGGCTGAAGTACTTGTGAACATCGCCGTCGGCCCAGAACTTCGTGGACATGTAGTAGAAGTGGTCGCTGGTCGTCAACTTGCGCCAGTCGCCCATCAGGTGCGAGTAGTGCTGGATCGCCATCTGGTCGCCCGACTGCACCGCCTCGCGCAGCTTGTCCTTGATCGGGCGCTCCAGCTTGTAGCACTCGCTGATCGCGTTGTTCTGCATCGCGTTGCCCAGCCACGCCGACAGGTCACGCTCCGAGTCCGCCCACGAGATCATGTGCGGCACGTCGTACTCGCCGACCGTCTCGAACTGCTCCAGCGCCTCCGAAGGCGTGTTGAAGTGGTTCTCGCCCGGCTTGTGGTCGAAGATCGCGCGCGGCAGGTCGGCCATGAACTCGAAGATGCCCGTGTCGGCCCACTGGTGCTCGCCGAAGGTCTCGTAGTCCATGAACAGGTTGCACAGGTACCCGTCGCCGTTGATGTCGTGCACCCACTTGGCGAACTTCTCGGTGTTGAGAGGCCACTCCTCCCAGCCCTTGTTGCCGAAGCGGAAGGCGATGTCGTCCGACAGGCGGTAGTTCTTCAGCAAGAGCGCGAACGGCTTGTGCGACCCGTCCGGACGCACGATCGGCCCGTCGCCGGTCGAGGGCGGGCGATACAGGTAGTTCGGCGAGCGATAGTCGAGGATCCGGTCCACGCCCTCACAGATCATGCCCTTGAAGCGCCGGCTGCCGTCGGGGTTCCTGATCTCGTTGATGAAATGCGCGACGTCGTTGTTGTAGGTCAGCTCGGTGTTGCGGAACACCGTCGGCGTCTGGCCGAACAGGTCCTGCATGCGCTGGGTCTGCGCCTCGATCTGCTCGATGAACTCCTCGCGCGAGTAGAGGAAGCTCAGCGAGTGGAAGTCCGTCTCGGCCAGGAACTCGCAGCAGCCGGTGTCGCTCAGGCGCTTGAACAGGTCGATCACGTCCGGCGCCCAGGCCTGCAGCTGGTCGATGACCGTGCCGGTGAGCGCGTAGGAGACCTTGAAGTTGCCGTTGTTGGACTCGATCAGGTCGAGGATCAGGCGCGTCATCGGCCGGTAGCACTTCTCGGTGACCTTGAGCAGGATCTGCTTGTTCAGGTCCTCATCGAAGTACAGCGGCGAGGTGTCGAACACCGAGTACGGGCGCAGGCGCCACGGCTGGTGAACCTGGAAGTAGAAGCAAACAGAAGCCATGGGTCGTTCCCTCGCGAGCGTCAGGCCGGCGGTCCATGGCTATTGTGCCAGCGCCCGGGGGCTATACAAGGGCTCGGAGGCCCGATTGGGCCGGAAATCGGGGCAATCTCGCCGGGGCGATGCGGGTTTGTCAGTGCCCGCAGTCGGTCTTTGCGCCCTCGGGCGCGTTCCCGCCGTTGATCTCGTCGAGCAGGTCGACCGCGCGACGGAGGTGGGGGATCACGATCGAGCCGCCGACGATCAGGCCGATGCCCAGGACCTCCCACAGCTCGGCATCGGTCACGCCTTCCTCTTTACAGCGGATGATGTGGTAGGCGATGCAGTCGTCGCAGCGCAGCACCAGCGAGGCCGAGAGCCCGGCGATCTCCTTGGTCTTCACGTCCAGCGCCCCGGCCTCGTAGGCCTTGGTGTCGAGGGTGAAGAACCGGTTCACGACCAGGTCTTTCTGCTCGAGGATCCGCGCGTTCATGCGCTCGCGAAAGGACCGGAACTCTTCGAGTCGGGACGGTGCGGGGGTGGGATCGGTCATGGCGGTGCTCCTGAAAGCGGGATCCGGATGGTATCCGCACGCCGATGGTGCCACTGGCGGCTTGTCCGCCAGTGCCGGGCGGTCGGGTCCTGATCGATCACCAGGGGTGTCGTCGCCTCTCAGCACTTGGCTTCAGCGTCCGGACCGTGGCTCCGGCTCGCGAGGCCTCGCACTGGCGGACAAGCCGCCAGTGGCACCAAATCCCGGGGAAGTGAAACGCCCTCGGCCGGTTTCCCTAGTATCAGGAGTAACCCGAATCCAAGAGGAGGACTCCGTCATGACCTTTCGCTCCACCGTTTGCGCCCTCGCGCTCGTCGTCGGATCTGCCGTCTCCGGGTGCGCGAGCAGTGACTCGCGCTTCGGCATCCACGCCGCGAGTACCGAATCCGGCGAGCCGTACACGGTCGTGTACCTGCGCCCGGAGCCCAGCGCGCCCAATCCGGTCTTCTACAACCCCGAGCCGTTCCTGACCGGTGCCGATGTCGATTCGTTCAGCGACACACGCGATGCGCAGGGCAATCCGGCCCTCGGCTTCCGGCTCAAGGACGATGCCGCCGAGAAAATGCGCGCCCTCACCGGCGATCGCGTCGGCCAGCCGATCGTCATGACGCTCGACGGCGAGGTCATCTTCGCGCCGATCGTGAACTCCGCGATCGGTCGCAACGGGATCGTCACCGGGGACGGTGAAACCGACTGGCTCAACGAGCTCAAGCGGGCGCTCGAAGAAGCCGGTGCCGCGGAGACCGGCGGGCCTGCGACGCGTTGAGCGAAGCCTGCAAGTCCGCCCCGGCGCGCGCCGGGGGGGCCCCGGCGCCGAGCCCCAATACGCCGGTGTGAGAAAATTTTACGCCCCGGCCCCCGGGGGGTTCGCGGGTTGGCAGTTTGGCTCGCCC
>JANSXG010000232.1 GCA_024743075.1 bacterium
AGCGGATGATCGAGATCGCCGAGACGGCTGATGGCGACGAGGCTACGGCCGCAGCGGCGTTCATCGGTTCGCTGAACCTCGGCGGGAACCGGATCGTGCCGCTGATTCTGAGCGAGAACTGATCCGCTCCGATATCGGACCATACATTGACGACTCCCGTGCCACCCGGCACGGGATTTTTGTTGAATTGTCCGGGTTCGAGGTGGGGCTAAGTGCCCAGATGGGTCGGCTTTACCGGTACGACCGGCGCGAATTCTCGCGGAAACGTTACAGCGATGAAGAGCCCCGCAAGTTCAGTCGATGCGACTGATCGGCTGCCCGCTGTTCGGAGCCGCGGACGGGGTTGGGTGAACCCCGTCGGTCTCAACCCGTGTGGGTCAGAGACACGCGTCGCATTAGAACCGCATCAGCAGGCAGGTCACACCGCGCGAGCCAACCGGCCCGAACGCGCGATCTCGGGCGTTGGCGCCTGTCTGAGGAGTATGAAGCATGCGTAAGCGGAACACTGGTTTTACCCTTGTTGAGATTTTGATCGTTGTCGTGATCCTCGGCATTCTTGCCGCGATCGTCGTGCCCCAGTTCACCTCGGCTTCCCAGTCGGCGGTGAAGGGTGCGATCCAGAGCCAGCTCCAGACCATCTCGAGCCAGGTCGAGCTCTACCGTGTGAAGGAACAGGGCGCGTACCCCGACTTCACCACGGCCGACAACAACGGCTGGGGCGATCTCGTCTCGAGCGACTACCTCAAGGAAGAGCCGTTCAACGGCTTTACCCGGACGAGCAGCATCGCCGAAGACGCCGCGCAGCTCGCTGCTGGCGAAGAGGGCTCGGACGCCGCCGCCGGTTGGGGCTGGTCCACCGGTGCCAGCGAGGTGTACGCCGTCGGTTATGACCCGGTGAACAACCTCCTCTCCAACGAGGATGGCTACGCCCCGTTCGATCCGGCCGCTCCCTGAGCGACATGATCGCAAAGCCTGAACACATCACGCTCTCGCGAGCTTGATTTTCAGCACCTCAGCCGGCTCTCCGAAGGGGGAGTCGGCTGATTCCGTAGTCCTTGGGATCGTGCAGGCGAACCGATTTGCACCCCCGTACGCAGGAGCCGATCATGATCGATCGCCCGAATCAACGTTCCGGCTTTACGCTCGTTGAGATCCTTATCGTCGTCGTGATTCTGGGAATCCTGGCGAGCATCGTCGTCCCACAATTCGTCAGCGCGACGACCGAAGCGACGAAGACGCACATCCAGCGCAACCTGCAGGAGATCGCCAACCAGGTCGAGGTCTACAAGGGCAACCACGCCGGTGGCCTGCCCACTTCGCACCCGGATGAGCCGCTGCAGGCGGGATCGTGGGGAATCCTTGTTTCCGCCGACTACCTCCGCGAAGAGCCCCGGAATTTCTACACGTCCAGCACCGAAGTCGGCGAGGGTACATACGAAGAAGCGCTCGCCCTGACGAGCGATGCCGTGGTCGGTTGGCTTTTCGAGGTCAACGGTCGCGCCCTGAACTTCTACGCCGCCGGCTACGACGCCGTGAACGACGTGCTCTCCAACGAAACCGTGCCGTAACAACTCCCACCGTGGTCAGACTCAACCGCAAAGATACGAATCAGCCGCCGCCGCGGTCGCTCAGGCGGGGTCTCGTCCACGGCGAGGCACTCGTTGTGCTTGTTGCCGGAGCCGTGCTCACCGCCGCCAGCTTCATCTTTGTGCCGACGGCGATCCGCGCCGTCACGACGTCGGAGACACCGCCTGACGTGCCGCCACGGTCTGTCGCGCGTCTCACCGCGTTCGAGGCCATCAAGACGCTTCTGTCCTCGTGTCAGGAAGTTGTCGCCATCCACGCGTCCTCTGACGCCGGCGTGACGGAACTGGTCCTCTGGTACCGCGATGTCGACCTCGACCGCGCGATGGACCCATCCGAACTGCTGGTCCTCACCCACAGTCGTTTCCTGGGACAGCTCACGGCGTCGTCCGTCGAGTGGCAGCCGTCGCCCGGCGACGCATCGTTCGATCGCCTGACCCGACCGATCGATCGTTCCCGAGCCGCGGCCCCGTCCTTCCCGTCGCAATGGCGAGAGCGGAAGGATGTCGCGGTCGCCGCCATCGCCGTCGGCGTGGACGGATTCCGTCTGGACGATCTGGGCGGGAAATTCGGGCAAGACGCTTATCGCGTGACGCTGCTATGGAGCACGGATGTTTCCGATGCTATTGAAGAAGGCCCGTCGTCGTTCGTATTCACAGCCGGTGCCAAGCCCTGATCCCGTTTTGACCGCCCACGCGGCGAGGAGCCAGCCATGACCAACGAGCACACGACACGGACCGGCGGTCGAATGACCTACCAGAACCGAGTCCTGACCATGATCGCCGTGCTTCTTGCCATTGTTGTTGCGCAGCGGGTTGAGATCCTGCCCGACACGGGCAGCGCGGTCGCGGCGCAGGCGAGCCGTGGTGTGCCGGCGCCTCCGAACGCGGGGGCGCAGCGGCTGAAGATGATCCAGGAACTCGAGAAGCTCGACCGCCGGATGGAGAGCATCGAGAAGAAGCTCGCCGCGCCGCTGGACGTGAACGTCCTCACGATGCCGGAGATCAAAGTCGCCGAGTGACCGGGCTGTCGGGATCGTGAGGCAAGGAGTTGTTCATGCGCCGATCGGTTGAAACACAGTCCGTGCCAAGCGCGACGCGAGCGTTCACGCTCGTCGAGGTGCTCGTCACCGTGGTGGTGCTCAGTATCGCGACGGTCATCGTCATCCCCTCGATGAATTCGACGGGCGTGCTGCGGGTGCAGTCTGCTGTCCGGCAGACGGTCGCAGACATCACGTTCGCGCAGTCCGACGCGATGGCGTACCAGTCCCGCCGGGCGATCTGGTTCGAGCGTGTGCCGGTGGATCCGTACGCCACGCCGTGGGAATTCACCGTCGGCAACGGATACACACTCGCGGAGGTCAACGGGCCGCTCCTGGACCTGAACACCCATGCGATGTTCCACCCGGATGATCAGGTCGGCCCGTACAGCCGCAACTTCGACCACGATCGCTACGGCGGCGCGCGGATCACGCAGGCCAATTTCGACGACGACGGCATGCTGATCTTCGACGCGCTCGGCGGCCCGGTTCAGGGTCTGACCAGCGAAGAGTCCAGCGAGGGCGGATTCGTCGAGATCGTCGGTGGAGCGAACGACGAGTGGGTGTTCCGGATCAACGTGTCACCGATGACGGGGCGCATCGTCGTCGAGCGCGTGGTCCCCTGAGCCGGTGGATGCGATTCTCGCGACACCGATTGCCCCGCATCGACGGGGCTTTTTCATGCCCGGGCCCTCGCCCGCGATCCGACGGAATCCCTCCGCGGCTCGGGGGAGGAAGGTTCGGTTTGCGACG
>JANSXG010000120.1 GCA_024743075.1 bacterium
GCGGATGTCCAGCCGATCGAGCCGGCGCATCAGCCCCGGCGGGAGCAGGTCTTCCGGGCGGTCTGGACGGGCAGGGCTTCCAACGATCTGCACGGGCGCGATTCTCCGTTAACTGGGGCCGATCGGCCGATGGGGACAATAGACTCTCTTCGGGCGCCACGCGACCAGAACGCGGCACCGCTTCGTGCGTCCGTATACTGGCGGCGTCGGTCGCCTGCTGATGATCCGCCGACACCCCGACCCGGAGGCGTGCGATGAAGACCGTTCTAACCGCCCTTGTGCTCGTCGCCGCCTGCTGCGGCCCGCTCACAGCGACGCTGCGAGCCCAGGAGTCGCCGCCGTCGGTGAGCGAGTTGCGTCGCGAGAACGAGCAGCTCCGCCAGCGGATCGATGAACTCGAGGCCCAACTCACCAAATCGCAGGAGTCGATAAATCAACTCCTCGAGCAGGTGCGAGAACTGACTGCCCGCGTCGCGGAGCTGCAGCGGCTCCTCGAACAGCGCCCGGCTTCGCCTTCCGGGTCCGATGGCGGTGACTCCGCAGCCGAAACCGAAGCGACCGCGCCGACGCTCGCCGAACTCCCTGCGTCCGAGCCGTTTGTCGCCCCGGAGGGTCTTCTCGCGTTCGTGCGGAAGTCCTACGCCGAGAACTTCGGCGACGTCAGCGTGCCGTTCGATTCATCGGAAGTTCGCGGACGCTACCTGCGCGATCTGGAGGGATGGGCGAACAGCCTGCGGCGAACGCAGCGGGGTCAGATCGAATGGCTGATCGAGGTTCGGAATGTCGTGTCGAGCGAATCGCCGATGGTCGTGGAGTACCGAGTCCTCGATCGCGAGACACGCCTCCCCTATAGCGAACGCTTGTTCGCCATGCAGGTCCCCGCCCGGTTCGAACGGCGCCTGCGCGAAGCAGACACGCAAACCTGGCTGCTCCGAGGCGTCGCCGGCATCGATGTCAACATCAACCGCGATCGTGAGTCGATGGGCTTTTTCGACGTGACGCCCTTCATCGGTCCGTACGTCGAGTTCGGGTTCAACCTCAATGTCAACGCGCTGCTCGCCGTACCCGCGCCGGAACCGGCGGAGCCCGAAGCAAACCCGGACGATGCCGGAACGGACGGCGGTTCGAACGCCGACCAGAACGGCTCCTGAGATCTGATGGGCTCAGCCCTCGACGTACTCCCAGACAGTCACGGGCATGTGCTTGATGCCCCACTGTAGGGCTTCTTCGTGCGTCGGGTACAGCAGGTCCAGACGCATGCCCTTGATCGCGCCGCCGCGGTCTTCTACGGGGACGATCTGGTCGCCCGCGTAGCCGTCGATCGAGAGAAGCGAGCCGAAGGGCAGGATGCGAGTGTCCGCGGCGACCATCTGCATCGCGTTCGTCCACACGCTCTTGTTGCTCGCGGTGATGCCGTCGGCCCACTTGCCGCAGGATCGTTCGTCCGGGCTGTAGCCGGTCACCGTCATCCACATCGTCCTCACCGGACGAACCGCGCGGCCGTTGAAGTAGCGGATCTCGGTATCAACGGGCTCGGTCTCAACGACCTCGATCTTCAGACCGGAGTCGTCAGAGCCCGAAACGACCTCGTCTCCTGAGACCAGCGGCTCCACGATCGGCTCGGCATTTGTCGGGATGGTCGTACCGACGGTGTCGATCGCCGCCAAGGCCGGAACCCCCTGCGACCGCTTGGCGGCCATCGCGGACCACGAAACCAGTGCAGCCGCGGCGAGGTACATCATCGCCATGCCGAATCGCAGTGCGACGACAGCGCGAGCGCTCGTGCCATTCTTGGTTGAGTTCATCTCTTGAGTTCCACCACTGTCTTGGCCGGCGGGGGAGGTGCTCGCGAGTCGAGCTGCCGAATCAGTGCCCACCACAGACGCTGACTCAACCCTAAACCGATCCCCATCGGTCCCAAGCAAGAATCCGAAGATTCGACCTGCAACGCGACACGGTAGCCGATACAGACGGCACACGCACACCAACCAGACCCGACACCCACCAGATCAGGTGTGCATCGCCGCGAAGGGGGATCGGTCGAGGCCGATAACTTCGGGACGCTTCAGGCCCCGGCACCGATGCGCGACTCCACGACGGATGCTTCGAAGAAAGCATCCACATCGTCCACGCTGATCTCGCCGGCCTCGCGGCTGACCGCGTTGGCTGTGCCGGACGCCACGCCGAGCCGGATCGCGTCGGACCACGACCGTCCCTCGACGACGCACTTGAGCACACCCGCGAGCAGACTGTCCCCGCAGCCCACCGTACTCATAATCAGTCCGGGGTGAACGAACGTCCGTGCGACGAGTTCGGTATCCGGCCCGACGAGGATCGCGCCGTGCTCACCGCGCGTGGCGATGACCCATTCCACGCCGCCGCCGTGCTCGCGCGTAATGGACCGAGCGGCGCTTCGGGCCTCGTCTTCCGTCTCGGTAGGCATGCCCGTCATCGTGGCGAGTTCCTCGGCGTTCGCCTTGAGCATCCAGAACCGTTCGTTTCGGATCGCGCGCAGTACCTTCCGGTTGGTATCGACGACCGCGCGTGCGCCCGCGTCATCGCACCGATGCAGCATCGACCGAAAGTCGCCGACGCAGACACCCGGCGGAAGCGAGCCGCTGAAGCACAGGATCGAGTCGGCGCGTGCGAGCATGCCGACCTTGCTCGACACGCGGACCACATCGTCGCGCGTGACGCTGAATCCCTCATCGCGGAGGTGCGTCTCCGTATCGTCGATCGGATCGACGATCGTGATGTTGTCACGCGTCCGGCCGCGGACGACGAGCAACTGCGTCGTGATCCGCCCCTTGCCGATCTGCTCCAGGTACTCCTCGAACATCCCGAGCTCTCGCTGGCCGACGAATCCGGTCGCGACCGAACGCACGCCCAGCACCGCGAGCACACGCGAGACGTTGACACCCTTGCCGGCCGGGTAGTGCCCGGTCCGCTTGGCGGCGCAGTGCTGGCCTACGCGAAACCGCTCGACACGCATGACACGATCGACAGCGGGGTTGAGCGTGATGGTGATGATGCGGGATTCGATTGGTGCTGCTCCTGCCCGCATCCGGGCGATGTTCCGGTCTGCTAGCATCCGCCCGATGTTCTCGATCGAAGCCGCAGACATCCTCCCCCTCCTGCTCACCGGGCTCACCGCGGGCGTGCTCGGTGGCCTGCTAGGTATCGGGGGCTCGATCATCATGATACCGGCCATGGCGATGCTGTTCGCCCGCAAAGACTGGTCAGACCAGCACCTCATCCAAGCCGCTGCGATGCTCGTCAACGTCGCCGTAGCCGTACCGGCGGCACGCAAGCACTACAAAATGGGCGCGTTTCGGGCCGACCTGTTTCGTGCGATGCTCCCCGCCACGATGCTCTTCATCATCGTTGGTGTCCTCGTGTCCGACCAACTCGACTCGGGGTGGCTGCGCCGGCTGTTCGCGATTTTTCTGGTCTACGTCTCAGTGACAAGCGTGGCAAAGGCCCTGCGCAAGCGGCAACCCCACGAGCCGGACAACGAACGCGTCACGCGTCTGCGAGGTGGCTTTGTTGGCGCGGTTATGGGCTTCCTCTCCGGCCTGCTTGGCATCGGCGGCGGCGGCATCGCCGTGCCGCTCGCTCACGTCGTTTGCAAGCTCCGGCTCAAGAACTGCATCGCGGTCAGCTCGATGGTCATGTGCCTGACCGCCGGCGTCGGCGCCGCTCTGAAGGTCGCACTGCTACCCGGCCACGGGCACTCGATCGTCGAGCCGTTCGTACTGTTTCTATGCCTGGCCCCCACCGCCATCGTCGGGTCGGTAATCGGTGCCTCGCTAACTCATCGCATACCGGCCAACGCCCTCCGTCTCGTGTTCGGCGCGATCATGCTCGTCGTCGCAACCCGGATGTGGATCGCGGCAACATCCTCAAGTGCTCCCGAGGCCTCCGGGGCCGAGCCCCGGGCCGTCGCACCGGCGACCGGATAATCAGCTCGGACGTTGCCCCCGATCAACACAAAACGAACCGTCGGGACCCGATGTTGCGATCGGGCAACATCGCGCTCGACCCCGGCTCAAGAAGCGCCGATGTGTCGCGGGTATGCAACAGCCGCCCAGCGAAGAGCCGAAGAAGACGCCAAAGCCGGCCATCCGCCCGCGCCATCACCT
Source organism: bacterium (assembly GCA_024743075.1). GTDB lineage: Bacteria > Planctomycetota > Phycisphaerae > Phycisphaerales > UBA1924 > JANSXG01. Next base: position 4,143 of record JANSXG010000120.1, read on the forward strand.
GCCCGGCGGACCCACCGGGTCGCCCGAGCACGCGCTGACCCGGCTCGATGAGGCCGAGCGCCTCGAACAGGCGTTGCTTCACGAACTGGCCGGCCTTCTCGATGGCTCAACGCGATTCCTGCGTCTTGCGAAGCGAGGCCTCGAAGGCGGGTCTCTGAGTTCGGTCGGCGCCGCCGCGGTGATGAACCACCTTTGCGCGGTCGAATCCGCCCTGACGACCATGGCCGGGATGGTGCAGACGACGCGCGATCACGCCTCGGACCGACCGCACCCCCGGTACATGGTGGCCCCGCAGCCGGTCCACGTCGCGATCGATGCTGCCGTCGCACACACACAACACCTCGCCGCGGAGCGAGGCACACGAGTCGAGGTTCATGTCGATGTCACCGCGTTGAGCGCGCCACCGCTGCCGATCTACCCGGTCATCGCGAACGCCCTGCGCAACGCCATCGAGGCATGCGGCCTCGTTCCCGATGATGAACGCCCGGACGGCTCCCGGATCCTCGTCAAAGCGTGGTGCCCGGCGGGCGAACCGACGCTCCGAATCGAGGTGCAGGACAACGGCCGCGGGCTTTCCGATCGCCTCCGAGCAGATACCAGCCTCGCGTTCTCACTCGGCTACAGCGACCGACCGAACGGCTCGGGTGTCGGTCTCGCGCTCAGCGCCGACATTGTCTCATCGCTCGGCGGCACGATCGCGCTCCGATCACGCGAACCCGAAGGCGCGGTGCTCGATCTCTCGATCCCCATCGGGTCCGGTTCCGCGGCCGCGCAGGAGGACAGGCGGCATGGCTGAGAAGCGCCGGCAGACCAAGTCCAAGGCAGGCGGTCGCATTCTCATCGTCGACGATGACCCGATCGTCGCCGAGTCTCTGAGCGAGTTTCTTGGCGCAGAGGGCTACAGCACCGCGGTCTGCTTCAACGCGTCCGAAGCGCTCGAACTCCTGCGCGAGGCGTCTGCTCCCGAAGGCAGCGCGACTCGACGGCCGGAGCCGTTCAACATCGTGCTGACCGATGTGTCAATGCCCGGCATGTCGGGCCTCGAACTGGTCAAGACCATCGGCAAAGAGCACCCGAGCATCGTGCCGGTTGTGCTGACCGGATACGGCACGATCGAGTCAGCGGTAAGGGCAATCCGCGACGGGGCGTTCGACTACATGTCCAAGCCCGTCGTCGATGATGAACTCCGCATGACGCTCGAAAGAGCACTCCGCCAGCAGACCCTGCTCGCGGAGAACACGAATCTCAAAAAACAGCTCGATACGAAGTTCGGACTCGGCTCTGTCATCGGGCGCGACTATCGCATGGCCAAGGCCTTCGAGATGATCGAGGCGGTCGCACCGTCGAAGGCCACGGTGCTGATCACCGGTGAATCCGGCACGGGCAAGTCGCTGCTCGCGCGCTCGATCCATCGCGGCTCGCCGCGTGCGTCGGGCTCGTTCGTGGAGATCCACTGCGGCTCGATCCCTGAAACGCTGCTGGAGTCCGAACTGTTCGGCCATGTCAAGGGCGCGTTCACCGGAGCGCACGCCGACAAGCAGGGCAAGTTCCTCGCCGCCGATGGCGGCACCATTTTCATCGACGAGATCAATTCCGCTTCCGCCGCGATGCAGCTCAAGCTGCTTCGGGTGCTGCAGGAGCGGAAGTTCGAGCCGATCGGCTCGACCGACACGATCGAAGTCGATGTCCGCGTTGTGCTCGCCACGAACCAGTCGCTCGAGCAACTCGTCCGGGAAGGAACCTTCCGCGAAGACCTCTACTATCGCATCAACGTCGTGAAGATCGACCTGCCCCCGCTGCGCGACCGGATGTCCGACATCCCTGCGCTCGTTGAACACTTCATGGCCAAGCACAGCGCCGAACACGGCAAGTCCGTCGTGGCGATCAGCGACGACGCCATAGAGGCGATCCGGCGGTACTCCTTCCCCGGCAACGTGCGTGAGCTCGAGAACATCATCGAACGGGCCGTCGTGCTGTCGTCTCGCCCGACGATCACCGCCGACGACCTTCCGGTCCATGTTCTCGAAGGCAACGCACCGATGCAGCGGAGCGCAGCCGATCGCTCCCATCCCGACGACGATTCGTCGTGGTCACCGATCCCGTTAAGCGAGGCGCTCGAAGAACCGGAGAAGCGGATTCTCCTCAAGGCCCTCGAAGCGAACGAGTGGAACCGGCAAAAGACCGCCGATGACCTCTGCATCAACCGGACGACGCTCTACAAGAAGATCAAGGCGTACGGGCTCGACAAGCTCGCGGGATGAGGTCAACCCGACCGGTTGATCACGGTCACGGCGATCATGACGATCTGGGCCACCGCGAGGCAGACCACTGCGACCGTTCCCGCGGCGAGGCGGCTCGACATCTGCGCTGATCGCTGCTCGGGGCGAAGGCTCCTGCGGTAAATCGCGACCGCCAGCAGCGATGCCGCTGAAAACGACAGACCGAACGCGGCGAGCAACGGCTTGAGATCCGGCGAAGCGACCATTCCCGCGATCGGATAGCAGCCACCGGAAAGCGCGGCGTACGCGGCGGCCTTGAGGGCCATCGCCTTCTGGAGGCGAGGGGACAGGGTGGGTCGGGGCCGATCGCTCATCGGGACATCGTAGACGCGTCCGCGAGGTCCTGCTGCGTCTGGGGAGCCACGCCCATGTAGCGCAGGACGCGCTCGGCGACCCGGGCGGCCACCGGACCAGCGCATTGGGAACCGTAGTGGCGACGCTGGCGACGCATCTCCGGCCCGGGGTCGTCAATCACGACGAGCACGACGACGCGAGGCCGCTCAACCGGAGCGCCGAGGATGAAGCTCGAGTTGTACTGCCCCTCGAAGTAGCCACGCCCGTCGGGTCGCGGGATCTCGGCGGTGCCGGACTTGCCGAACATCACGAACGCGGGCTCCGCGTCGTCCGGGAAGTTCCGCTTCATCATGCGGACCATGTTGTCGAACACGTCGACCATCGTTTCGCGCGCGAGCTGCGCGATCCAGGCGTCGATCACCTGGCGACGCAGCGACAGCGCCGGCGACCGATCGTCGGTGGCGCGGAGCGTGAGCACGGGGAGCGTGCCGGCCAGCTCGCCGTCACGCGCAAAGACGGAAAACGCCCGCACCATCTGAACCGGCGTGACGGCGACCTCGTGGCCCATCGCGACGGAAGTCTGCGTGTAGTCCGACCAGTTGCGTTGATTGGTAACGATTCCCGCCGACTCGCCGGGCAGCCCGATGTCGGTCTTGCTTCCGAAGCCGAAGCGAAGCACCGCTTCGCGCATCTCGCGGAAACTCATCCGCGCTGTGCCCTGTGCCATACCGATGTTCGACGAGTTGATCAGCACCTGCAACCAACTCTGCTCCGCACGCTTGGTGACATCGTTGAGCGTCCGGCGTCCGTACGGCAGTTTGTAGAGCCCGTTGTGCGTGTTGAACATTTCGTCGGGCCTGACTTTCTCACGCTGGAGCACTTCGGCCCACATGAAGCTCTTAAAAGTCGAACCGGGCTCGTAGACATCCTCGACGCACCGGTTGCGGGACAGCGCCGGGTGGATCTCCTTGCCGGGATCCTCCGGGAGTGTGACGAAGCGAACCGCCGGCGCCTCACCGCGTTTGATCTTCGTTGCCAGTTCGCCATCGAACGGAACGAGCCCGCGCACATCACGTGTCAGATCCGCCATCGCAAGGACTTCGCCCGTCATCGGATCCGCAACGACGACGCGCCCGCCGGCGGAGTCGGCGTCCTCCATGCCACGCTCGAGTTCCTCGATCGCGATCTTCTGGATCGCCAGATCGATCGAGAGACGGACATCGCTGCCGCGCTGCGGCATGGCGTAGCCACCCGCCTCGACCCACATCGGGCGTCCCTGTGCATCGCGGATGTAATCCATGTAGCCGGACGCCGGCTCCAAATCGTCGTCGAACCGCAGTTCCGCACCCAGCAGACCGTTGTGGTCCACACCAACATCGCCGATCAGTTTGGCAACCAGTTCGCCGGCCGACGATTCGCGCACGCTCCGCCGCTCGAGCGCGACGCCGCGGATATCGAGGTCGCGGGCCTGCGCGAGCTGAGCATCGTCGAGCGTCAGCCCGACCGAGACGTACCGGATCGGACGACGGTCTTCGAGCAGACGGTGCCGGTTCTCGGCGACGCGCTCCAACACGCGATCGGAGACCTCACCCGGCGAAAGCCCGGTGATGCGCGAGAGATCCTCAATGGTCTGCGAGTATCGCGCCTGGAGTTCTTCCGCTGTCGCTCGCTTTGACGGCGGGAGATCCAGATCAGCGAGCGCGTACGGATCGACGAAGACCCGGTATCCGGGTCGCGTCGCGGCCAGCACACGCCCCCGGCGATCCAGTAAATCACCGCGCGGCGCACTGTGCAGCGCGCGGCTCTGTCGCTGCTGGATGAACTCGGCGAGTTCGGTGCTCGGCGCGACCTGCAACTGGATAACGCGAACAAGAACGGACCCGAACAGCACCATCACCGCGACGATGCCGATCAGCGCGACACGGTTCGCACGCCGGCACTGCGACTCTCTCAGTGAACCGAGGACCTTGCTCATTCCGCGTGCTCCGACTCGCCGAACGCGGGACCGAGCGTGGTCCGGTCGCGATCTTCGGGCTGCGTTTCCTCGGGAGTTGGCGCCAGCGGGCTCAGACCCGTCACCCGCTCGGGCTCCTGAATCACCGAGGCATTCAGCACCGACGGCAACGGGTCGCACCACTCCAGCGGGATAGGCTCGAACGGACCGACACGCCCCGCCATCTGCAGAACGGCCTCCGGGGTCACACGCCGGGCGATATCGATTCGGACTTCCTGCAATTGGCGATCGTGAGCCGCGGCTCGCTCAAGAGAGCGCGCCATGTCGTAGACCGCGTCCAGACGCTGCTGGCGGACCGTGAGCATTGACGCCGCGGTGAGCGTGACCGCCATGATCACGATGCAGAGCTTGGCCAGCATCCGTGCCGGGCCTCCTCCAGCCGGTGCTCAGCGCACCGGCATTTTCAGTTCCAGTCCAACCCAGATCTCGTCGGCGCTCTTGATCTTGTCCGAGTTCAGCCGCAGGATCTCGTCCATCCTTTTCACGGTGCCAAGTTCACGCTGGGCGATGGTGCTCAGCACGTCGCCACGCTTGACGACATACACCCACTGGCCGCCCGACGGCTTTGGCGGATCGGCGCGGACCGGGTCACTGGGGCGCGTATCGCGCGGAACGTCTCGCACGTCACCGCCATCGAGTTCGGCCCGGGACGGGATCACCAGCGACGCACCCGGACGGATCGTCCCTCCGGAGCCGACTCGATCCTTGTTCCACTCGGCCAGTTTCGCATGGAGGTTGCCGTCACCGTAGTACCGCTGGGCGATCGCCCAGAGCGTCTCGCCCTCTTCGATCCGGTGCAGTCGCACCGTTGCGTCGGGTCGCCGAACTTCATCACGAGGCGATTCGATCTTCGGGCGCCCCATTTCCAGTTCGCCCGGCTCGACACGATCGCGACCGTCGGTGGCTCCCGCGACCGGGGGCGGCTGGCGACGGATCTCGTCGATTCCGCTTCGGACGCCGCCGATCAGATCATCGATGATGCTGGACTCCTCGTCTCCTGCGATGGCGACCGGGTCCTCCTCGACAGGCAGGCCCGGCAGCGCGCGATCCCGAGACCGGCTCGCCACTTGGCCGAGACCCGGGCCGAGTTCCGTTTCGATCGCGCGGATCGGGTCATCCATCGACTGCGTTGACGCGACACCCCGCTCGGCACCAGAGATGTGGTCCGAGACCAACACCCCGACCACCAAAACGAGGGCAAAACCGAGGATCAGAGCCAATTTGTGTTCGCGGGTCATGTCGAGAGCGTCCCTGCCCTTCGATTGATCAGAATATGTGCATCGCCGAGCGCCGCAGCGGAATCCGTTCCGTATCGGCAAACCCTCAAACGGGCCTTTCGGCCGGCCGAGAAACGCGATCCGCCCCGGTCAGGGCATGATACGGATCGCTCTGAGTTTCGCAGACCGCGAACGCGGATTCCGCGAAATCTCCTCATCGCTCGCCGAAATCGGTCGGCCGGTCAGCACCTTGCCCAGCCCACGATCCTCCAGCCCCGCCATCGCCCGCTTCACGCGCCGGTCTTCCAGCGAGTGAAAGGAGATGACGGCGATCCGCGCTCCACGCCGGATCCAGCGAGCCGCCGTCCCGCCTTCGATCCTCATCGCCGAAGCGGCCCTTTGCACGGCCTCGAGCAGGGCATCCAGGTTGCCCAGTTCGTCATTGACCGCGATCCGCAGGGCCTGAAAGGTCTTCGTCGCAGGGTGGATAGTCTTGCGACCGCCACCCGGTCCCGAAGAAGGACGGCTCCCAACCACCGAGCGAACGATCTCCGCGAGCTCGGCTGTCGTTTGTATCGGCGAGCCCTCGCGAACGGCGACAACTTTCCGGGCGATCGCGCGGTGCTGACGCTCCTCTCCGAAATCGCGAAGGATCTCGGACAACTCCTGTTCGGACACGCTGTTCAC
>JANSXG010000013.1 GCA_024743075.1 bacterium
ATCCTGTTTGATCCCCACGCTTTCGTGCCTCAGCGTCAGGTAAGGCCCAGTCACCTGGCTACCCCTTCGGCGTTCCGTACGATATCTACGCATTTCACCGCTCCACCGTACGTTCCGATGACCTCTGCCTACCTCAAGACCAGCAGTTCACTCTGCAATTCCTCGGTTGAGCCGAGGGATTTCACAAAATGCTTACTGATCCGCCTACGCACCCTTTAAGCCCAGTGATTCCGCCTAACGCTCGGGCCTCTCGTATTACCGCGGCTGCTGGCACGAGATTAGCCGGCCCTTCCTTTGGACTCGGTCAGTTCTTCCTAAGTCCTGACAGTGGTTTACACGGCGTAACCGCTTCATCCCACACGCGGCATTGCTCCGTCACGCTTTCGCGCATTGCGGAAGATTCGTTACTGCAGCCTCCCGTAGGAGTCCGGACAGTGTCTCAGTTCCGATGCGGCGGGCCATGCTCTCACACCCGCTACCCGTCTTCGGCTTGGTAGGCCTTTACCCCACCAACAACCTGATAGGACGATCGCCGCTCCCAAGGCGCCGGAGCTTTCTTCCTTGGAACTTATAGAGTATTACCCGCAGTTTCCCACGGCTATCCTCTACCTCGGGGCACGTTCGATCGCGTTACTCGCCCTTTCGCCGGTGTCCAGGGGCCGAAGCCCCCTTCTCCCTCGACTTGCATGTTTTAGCCATGCCGCCAGCGTTCAGGCTGAGCCAGGATCAAACTCTTCACTTGAAATTTATTGCTTACGCCGGCAAGCCGGCGATCGCTTCAAATAAAGGGCCAGTCCTGGACAACCCGCCCTGCGTTCGCAGGGCGCCGGTCCCACCCGATCCTGACGGTCAAGCCAGTCTCGGGTGCCCCCGCGTCGGCTAGACGCGGGAGAGAATCTTTACTCAATAGGGCGCCACCCGGTCGATTGACCGAATGGCATGAATTTTCGAGGAACCTATGAGAAGCAACTGAGGCTGTGAAGCACTCAGATGCAGCTGTTCGACTCAGCCAACCCAGCTACGGGCTTTAGGTCTCGAAAACCTAGACTGAGCCGCACATTCTCGCGGTTCACCAACTGTTCACTTTTCAAAGAAGCCCTGCGTACCAAGCCGTCCGGCGAGGCGTGCAGATACCCGCTGAGCCAGCCGTGCGGCTCGCTCTTGGGGGTCCGAAATTGTATCAACCTCCAAGTTGGTGTCAACGGGTAGAGGTTCGCGCTTGAAGATTTCCTGCGGATTTCGTTTCCGTGTCGCCAGAAACCCCGAGAAATCGGCGTTTTGGACCCCAGAATCACGAACTCACTTTTCCACAGATCACTCCGAGCGTGTTGATCCTACTCAGCCGACGCGACGACTGCGCTCCAAACCTCGGACGCTCCCCATGGCGCCGGGCGGAATCGGGCATCCGGTTGCCCCTTCAGGGCCAGGGCAACGGCCCGAGCAGTGGCGCCGCTGGTCATCACATCGTCGATCACGATCACGCGACGCCCGATCAAATGCCGTTGGCCCGCTTTGGTGATGCGAACGCTGCCCTGCGCGTTGGCCCAGCGATCCGATGCCGCCACCGATCGCTGGCTGCGCCGGTGGGTCCGGCGCAGGAGCCGCACGCAGGGCACGCCGATTTCTTCTGCACAGGCGTGGGCGAGGACGGAGGCGTGGTCGATGCCTCGTGACCATCGACGCCGGAAACTGGTCGGGACCGCCTGAACGACGACCCCGCCCGGTGGCGGGCTGTGCAGGGCCCCCGCTTCCCGCAGCGCTTGGCCGAGTTCGGTCCCGAGCCGGACGCCGAAGCTGCGGATCTGCCGGAACTTCAGGCACCAGATCCACCGATCGAGCGGGGTGGAGTACTCGCCGAGGCGGACGGCTCGGTCGAACGTGAGAGCAGTCTCACGGCAGCCGGCGCAGCCGAACTCGTCTTCCTCGTGGGGACCGATGGAACGCCCGCAGCGTTGGCAGTAGGCATCGAGCGAGTCGCGTGACCAGCCGAGATCGGCGATCTGGCGCTCGATGGGCTCGACCACCGGACGGAGCAGTTCACGCTCCGCGCCGACGAGCAGGTCCCGAAGATGGCTCGTCCGCGGCTTGCCCGCCGGAGCGTCGTTCGCGGACGCGTCCATCGTCAGAGCCCCTTCGACTTCGACCGCGCGAGGCGGCCAAATGAAGCGGTCTGTCGATGGAACCGAATGCGATGGATTGGGATGGTCGTCCGTCACGTCAGGCACCAGCATCGCTGGCCGGCCGCGGGCGGGCAAGAGATTTCTGCCTACGCTCCGTTGGGGCGGGCGGGGGCCAAACGCTCGCGGACCAGCGACGCCCGCTGGATGCGTCGTTCGGCCTGGTCCATCTCGCGCCCGATGGTCCGCTGGAGGTGCCCAGGCTGAGACACGAGGATCAGTTCGTTGAGCGTGCGGACCGGCACATCCTCGATCAGGCCCAGCGCGACGCCGAGCCGGACGTGGCTGATGAGGGCGAGGGCCTCATCGGCCTTGAGCAGACGGGCGTTGCGAAGGACGCCGAGAGCCCGGTAGACATGATCTTCGAGAAAGACGCGGCGCTTCTCCAGCAAGCTGCGCCGGGCGACACGCTCGTACTCGATCACCTGCGGGATGATCTGGTTCTCAAACTGGTCGAGCAGATCGTGCTCGGATTTACCGAGGGTGGTCTGGTTGGAGATCTGGTACATGTCGCCCGAGGCCTCGGAACCCTCGCCGTAGATCCCTCGGACGGCCAGAGACATCGCCTGTGCGGCCCGCCGAACCTTCTCGATCTCGTTGGCGAGTTTCAGACCGGGCAGGTGGAGCATCACCGAAAGGCGGATACCGGTCCCGACATTGGTCGGGCAGGCTGTCAGGTAGCCGAATTGCGGGTGGTAGGCGTAGTCGATGCGCGATTCGATGTCGTCATCGACGGCGTCGATCCGCTTGAAGGCGTCCTGCAGGGCGAGGCCGGGGCGGATGATCTGGATGCGGAGGTGGTCCTCTTCGTTGACCATCACGGAGAGCGACTCGTCCGGGTTGCTGATGGCGACGGCGCGTGGCAGTTCACCCTTGGCGTGCTGTCCGGAGATGAGGTGACGCTCGACGAGGACCTGGCGATCGAGCTGGGACAGCTGGTGCAGCGGCACCCAGGTCATGCCGGGGGCGATGCTCTCGCGGAGGAGACTCTGCTCTGCCAGTTCCATGACGCCGCGCAGGTCGGTGGGGACACAGCGGCTCACGAACGGGATGCCGGCGACGTTTCGGGCTAGTCGGACGCGCGATGTGACGACCACATCGGTGTCGGAGCCATCGTGCGTGAGCCATGAGGTGCGATCAGGCGGTTGGTACTGCTCCATCAGTCGCCCTCGCCTTCTTCGGACGACCGATGGCTCGGGGCGGGCTCGCCCGAGTCGGAGCGGTGGAGCCGTTCGGCCGGGGCGGACTCGATCTCGGCGATCTCGTCGCGGATGGATGCCGCTTTCTCGTACTGCTCGAGATCGACGCATTCCTTGAGCTGTTTGCGGAGAGCGGTCAGGCGCTCCTGCTTGGCGAAGCAGGTGCCGGCCCGCTTGGGGACCTTACCCACATGATGATCGCCGCCGTCGTGCGCTCGACGCAGGAGCGAGACAAGTTTGTCGGCGAACGCCTGGTAGCACTTGGCGCAGCCGAGGAGGCCGTCCTGGCGGAACTCGGCGAACGATAGCCCGCAGTCCGGGCAGGAGGACCGAGAAGACTGGGCCTGCTCGGCCAGCCCGCTCTGCGACATGACCACTTTCTTGACGACCTGTCCGGCGGCGGAGAAGGACTGGGAGGTGAACACCCCCGCTTCTTTCGCGTGGTCCTCGCAGAGGTGACGCTCGATCCGCTGACCGTTGCGCACGATCACTTCGTGAACGGTGGCCTCGTTGTCGCACATGTCGCATTTGGGCATATCCGCGAATACTAGCGCGTCTGAGGCACCCGCGGTCAAGCCCGAATCTGAGATCGAGCCCCGATCAGGAGATCGCTTCACGCACCGCTTTCAGGCGGGCGAGGAGCGCTGGCACGGCATCCAACCGGAGCATGGTCGCGGCGTCGGACAGCGCGCGCTCGGGCTCGGGGTGGCATTCCATGAACACGGCATCGACGCTGCAGGCGACCGCGGCGGCGGCGAGCATCGGGATGCGATCGCGTCGGCCTCCGGTCGTCTTGCTCGCTCCGGGCAACTGAGCGGAATGGGTCGCGTCGAAGCACACCGGGGGCGTCGATTCGAGCGCCGGGCCGCCGTCGAACTCGGTATCGAGCGCCATCAGGTCGCCGAGGCCGATGACATCGGTGACGAGTCGGTGGTAGCCGAAGAAGGTCCCGCGCTCGGTCAGCATGAGGTTGGAGCAGCCGGCGGCGGTGCACTTTCGGACGGGCCCGCGCATCTCTTCCGGAGAGAGGAACTGGCCCTTTTTGATGTTCACCGCTTTCGCGCGCGCCGAGGCGGCCTCCGAAGCGGCCACGAGCAGGTCGGTCTGGCGGCAGAGGAACGCGGGGATCTGCAGGACATCGACGACTTCGGCGACGGCCTCGGCCTGGGCGGGCTCATGAATGTCGGTGGTGACGGGGACGCCGAGCTCGGCACGGATGGCTTCGAGGTCGCGCAGACCCGATTCGAGGCCGGGGCCTCGCTTCGAGTCCACAGAGGTGCGGTTCGCCTTGTCGTATGACGCCTTGAAAATGTAGGAGAAACCCATTTCGGCGCAGGCATCTCGCACGGCCTCACCGATGCGCAGTCCGAGATCGCGCGATTCGAGGGCGCACGGCCCGGCGATGATGGTCAGCGGGCGACCCGGTCCGATCTCGATGGTGCCGGCGGGTCCGGCGACGGTGCAGAGCGATTTCATAGCGGAAGGGTAACTGGCGGGCGGAGGGGCCGCCGACGACAGACTTCAGTTCGGACCCGGCTCATACCGGATCACCTCGGCGACGGAGTTGTCGGCGTTCATCAGGGCAACGCGAGGCCGGTTCGAGGCGTACTCCTCATCGCTCATCAGGGCCATGTGCATGATGATGACCATGTCGCCGGGTTCGACGAGGTGTGCGGCGGCTCCGTTGATCTCGATCCTCCCGCTCCCGCGTTCGCCTTCAAAGATGTAGGTCTCGAAGCGGTTGCCGTTTCGACAGTCGGCGACGAGCACGGCGTCGTTCACTCGCATGCCAACGGCGTCGAGGATGTCCGCGTCGATGGTGATCGAGCCCACGTAGTCGGGCAAAGCCGCCGTCACGGTGGCCATGTGGATTTTGCTGTGGAGGACTTTTCGGAGCATTTTCTGGGGTTCCTGACGAGCGGGCGAGAGTCTAGACATCGGGAATCCCCGGAATCCACGCATCCGGTGCGGAATTCGAGTGACCCTTCGGCGATAATGCCCAGCGACCTCCCCGCACCGAAGGCACCGATGGCCCCCCTCCCTGATCTGACCCAGTTTCTCGCTGACACGGCCAATGTCAGCGTGCTCATCACCGACGCGTCTGGCCGCATCGTGTGGGCGAACGCGGGCTTCCGACGGATATCCGGATACTCGTTGCGCTCGATTCGCGGGCGTAAGCCGGGTGAGATCCTTCAGGGCCCCGACACCGACCCGGATTGTGTGCGGTTCATGAGCGAGCGGATCCGTTCGGGCCTGGGCTTCGACCGCGAGGTGCTCAATTACAACAGCTCGGGCGAACCGTACTGGGTCAACCTCGAGGTCACGCCGATCAAGGACGACGCGGGAGAGCTCACACACTTCATTGGTGTCCAGCACGATGTGACGCGCCACAAACTGGCCAAGGCCGAGATTGAATCACACGAGCGTCTGAGTGACGAACTCCGCAAGTCACAGGCCTTCCTCCAGTCCGCGCTCGACTCGCTCTCGGCGCACATCGCGATCCTCGATGAGAACGGGACGATTATCTCCGTGAATCAGGCGTGGCGAGACTTCGGCGCCGGGAGTTCCAACGGGGAGGTCATCGAAACGATCGGCGTGAACTACCTGGATGTCTGTGAGCGCTCGTCGCGATCACCCGATGCACCGGAAGCGGCGCTGATGGCGCGCGGGATCACGGAGGTGCTGCAGAAGAAGCGAAAGAACTTCTACCTTCAGTACCCCTGCCACGCCCCGTCGGACGAGCGGTGGTTCCAGGCGCGGGTCGCCCGGTTCAGCGTCGGCGACGAGGACCGGCTCGTGATCTCGCACGAGAACATCACCGAGGCGAAGATCGCCGAGCGCCGGCTGCGTGAGCATCTGGAGCGACTGAGCCATGTCCAACGCCTGGAAACGATGGGCGAGATGTCCGCCGCGCTCGCCCACGAATTGAACCAGCCGCTGTCGGCGGTTGCGAACTACACCTCGGGGTGCGTGCGACGGATGAAAGTCGGTGGCAGCGTGACGTCGGAGGTGCTGGAAGCCATGCAGCACGCGCTCGACGAGGCGAACCGGGCCGCGGAGATCATCCGGCGGATGCGTCGGTTCTCGCGCAATGCCGAGTTGCAACGAGAGCCGAGATGCGTCAACAACATCGTCGAGGAGGCCATCGGACTGGTGGGCGAGGACACGAGGCGTCGATCCATCCGCATCGAACCGCGGTTGGGACGCGATCTGCCGGTCGTGCTCGCCGACGCGATCCACCTCCAGCAAGTCCTGATCAATCTGGTGCGCAACGCGGCGGACGCGATGGATTCGGTGCCGGAGTCCGAACGAACGGTCCGGATCGCGACCGACAGTCCGGATGCGCACCGGGTGGAGATCCGGGTGACGGATCGCGGTCCGGGTATCGCCGACGAGGCGTTTGAGCACCTCTTCGACCCCTTCACGACGACCAAGACCCACGGGATGGGGCTCGGATTGGCGATCTGCCGCTCGATCATCGAAGCCCACCACGGCCGGATCTGGGCCGAAACAAACCTCGATGACTCCGGTCAAACGACGGGGTCGACGTTCGGGATCGTCCTCCCGGCCGCGACGATGCATGTCGATCCCGAGGCGGACGCCTCGAAAGAGAGCGCCTCGCCGGGCAGGCTGCGCGATCCGGCGTCCTGACGCGTCAACAGCTCTCTCCGAACGAGCCGAGCACGAGGTTAAGGTCAGCGAGATCGACCGATCCGTTGCCGTCCGCATCACCCTGCAGATCCGGGCCGCTCTGGCCGAATGTACCGAGCACGATGTTGAGGTCCACAAGATCGACGTTGCCGTCGCCTGAGACATCCGGCGGGCACGAGGCGATGCAAGCGGTCTTGCAATCGGTCAGCGGGCCGGCCCACTCGCCGTCGGCGATCACGCAGTCCGACTCGAGTTCGATGCAGAAGCCGGTGTCGAAGCAGCAAGCACCGAACGGTTCCGGACAGCTCACGGTCGAACACTGCACGTTGTCACCCTGATAGGTGCCGCCGGCGATCGCACAGTCCTCCGGCGAGAGCGCGTCCACGCACGCTCCGTCTGGAAGGCAGCAGGCACCGGTGGGGTTGCAGTTGAATGTCGCGCAGACCGAGCCCGGCCCTCCCGGCGTGCCGCCGGCACCGATGCAATTGGTCGGCGTCAGATTGACGCAGCCGGCGGGGAAGCAGCAGGCCTCGACCGCTTCGGGACAGGTGACATCCGCGCACGCGGTACCGTCGCCCTGATATGTCCCGTTGAACTCGGTCTCGCAGATGGACTGGAACACTCCGTCGAGGCAGCTCCCGTCGGGGAGGCAGCACGCGCCAGCTACGCAGTTGAAGTCGGCGCAGACGGTCCCGACGCCGTTGAAGACCCCTTCGACGCTCAGGCATTCAGCCTGCGTCAGTTCGAAGCAGACGCCGTCGCTCACGCAGCACGCGCCGAGATCGTCGGTGCAGGTCGTCGGCGTATAGGTTGCGCGGATAACCCAGTCGCCGCTCGGGCGGCAGAGGGAATTGAGCCCGGCGAAGTTCACCCAGCCACCGTTTGGCGGGCATCCGAACGAACCACAATTCAGCCCGAAAAGCCAGTTGCCGGTGCTGTTGGCCAGACCCGAGGTATCCGTCACAGGAAACGCGTTCGACGCCTGCGGCGGAGCAAAGAAGCACGGGTTCTGCGTCTGGTTGTTGTGCTCGTCGATGCGGTATCCGACCGTGAAGGTGTTGGACCCGTTGTTCGTCACCACGATCTGATCCGGATCGCCGGGGTCCACCTCGACCAGCACGTTCGTGCCGTTGTTGCCGGGAGGCATCACGATGTGCGGAAGAATCTGGCCGTCCGAACTGAACAGCGCGACGAGCGTGCCGTTGTTCGGCGTGCCTTCCCACACCCCGACGGACCACTCGGTCGTCGTCGTCACGGTCGTGCCGACGGTCGCGAAGATCATCTCGATGCGGTTCACCGTGAGCGGGAACTCGCTGGGCGCGAGCGTGTACGACGCCGCGGCCCATTCGTTCTCGGAAAAGCCCCCTTGCGCGGTGAACGATCCACCCTCGAAATCGGCGTCGGTGTGGGTAACGATGTCCTGGCAGTCCCCGCGATTGAGTTCAACGATGCCGCCATCGATGCGCTCGCCGCGCGTCGTGATGTGCAGGCGCTGCATGGAATCGAGCTGCACCGGGATCGGCAAAAGGCGCGACGCCGCGTCATCGGCCTCACTCTCCATGCCGAGGCAAGGTTGGGACAGGGCCGCGCCCGCGAGCGCTACCCAGAAACCGAAACGAAGATTCACCATCGAACTCTCCCAAGTGAGGTCGGAACCGCGGAACGCGACGGGCCGCCGCGATAAGTTCTTTGTACACAAGGGATTCTGACGATTTTTCAGCCTAATGCAACGATCGTGTCCGAGAATCTGTCGGACTTTCTGAGAGCAGGGTCCAGCATTGCCGAAACGGACCGGTCACGGACCCAACCGGCGGGATCATCATCGGTACCCTGTCTGGGGCGAGAAACGACCCGGAACCGCAAGGAGAGACGCACCGTCATGGCATCAAAGGGAAAGCGCAAACTCACGGCGGCCCAACGGGCTCGGATGGGGCAGGCCAAGTCTCAGGGTCCCACTTCGACGAAGAAGCCGGAGGTCAATTCGCCCAAATTAACACCGATGCCGGCGTGGGTATTCTGGTCGGGTGCCGTGCTCATCCTTGCGATGCTGGCGCTGAGTCTGAACCTCTCGCTCAGCCACCTCGGCTACTCGACACCGGGCTGTGGCGAAGGCGGCTCGTGCGACGCGGTCAAGCAGACCAAGTTCGCCTACCTTCCGTTCACATATTCCACCAACAACGGGCGGGTCACCGGTTGGCCCGTGGCGTACGTCGGCTTCGCGTACTTCGCGTCGCTGTTGATCGTTTGGGTGATGTCCAGCGGAGCCGGGCTCAACCATGTTGTGCGCAACGTCGTCCGTGTTGGTGCTGCCGCTTCGCTGCTCTATGTGATCGTGATGCTCGGCGGTTTCGCCGGCGGCGTCTGCCCGCTTTGCCTTTCCACCCACATCCTCAACTTTGCGCTGCTCGGCTTGGTTGAGTTCGCGACACCGGCGACCGCCGCCTTGCGTGGACGCTCCATTGGCATCGGGCTCGCGGGCCTGATCGTCGGCAACGGCGTCCTCATGGGTGTGCAGTCGGCGCGCAGCGATGAGCTCGCCCGTCAGGCCGATGCAGAGGGGCAAGATCTGATCAACGAGATCATGGGCAGCGGCAACACGCCATCGCAGCCCGGCGGAGCGCAATCTGCGCCGAGCGTTACCCGGGTCGATGTGGACCTTCCCGGCCCGACCTTCGGCGACGGTCGCCCGGGCTTTACCGGTCGCTATCTCATCGGAGCGGAAGATGCGCCGATCCGCATCGTGACGGTCGCAGGCTACCAGTGCGGAGCGTGCCAGACCGTCGAGTCCGAGGTGAAGCGCCTGCTCGAAACGCGCGACGATGTTTCGCTCTCGATTATCCAATTCCCCGCGCAGAGTTCGTGCAACCCGACGCTCGAAAACCTGAACATGCACCCCGCTGCGTGCCGCACGGCGTCGATCGCTGAAGCAGCGGGAATCCTCGCCGGGCCGGATGCGTTCTGGGCGATGTCGTTCCGGTTGTTCGATTACATGTCGCAGCGGGACAGCGTCGGGCGTACCCCCCGCGACGTTCCCGACTCCGTGGTCGACCGGTGGGCGCGCGAAACGGGGATCGATCCGGCCGAGCTGCGGCGCGTGATGGCGACGCCAGAGGTCGCCGACCTGATCGCCGGCGACGCGTACCTCGCCCGCTCGGTGGGCACGACGCAGACGCCGATGGTGTTCATCAACGGCGTGGAGTTCAAGGGCTGGAACTCGCAGGGCGCGCTCACTCGGACGGTTCGCACGCTCGCCCAGCAAAGCCCGCCCCGATCGACCTCGGCGAACGATCAGCCTCCGACCAGCAGTGAGCGTCTGGCCGACAACTGGCGGGCGCAGCGGACGATCCCGGGCGTCCTCAGCGATCGCGACTGGATGCGAGGCGGCGATTCGTCCTCGCCGGCTCGGATCGTGGTGTGGGGCTGTTACGACGAGCCGAACTCCCAGCGGGCGGACTCGATCGCACGCGACCTCGTCGCGCAGTACCCCGACGCGTCGTACGAATTCCGCTTCTACCCGATCAACAGTTCCTGTAATCCGCGCGTGGACATCTCTCGCTATGCGCAGGCATGCCCGAAGGCCAAGGCGGCGATCGCCGCGGGCCTGCTCGGCGGAGCAGACGCCCACCGGGCGATGCACGATTGGATCATGGACGCGGGTCCGTCGTTCAACCCGTCGCAGCTGCCCGGACAGTTCGCCGCGATCGGGCTCGACCCGGATGAGGCGATCGACATGATGGAATCGCAGACCGTTTCCGAGATCATCGTTCGCGACAGCAACGCTCTGGAAGCGATGGATCGCCTTGGAATCCGGTCGCGCCCTGCGGTCTTCGTCAACGAGAAGCCGACGCCCTGGATCTTCGGCACCGACCAGATTGTGCTGCCGGATATCGTCCGTGCGGCTCTCGGTGAGGACGGCGGCTGAAGCGCGATCTAGAGTACGGCCGTGGCAAAGCTGCTGGTCGAACCAACCGAGAAAGGCCTCTGGTGCGAGAGTGCCTGCGTGCACGTGGACCCTTGGCGTCCCGTTGAAGCTGCGGTCGTCACCCACGGCCATGCCGACCACGCAACGCCCGGCTGCGGGCGGTACATCGCCAGCCCCGAAACCGCCAGCATCCTTCGCATTCGCTATGGCATCAAGGCACCGATCGACGAGCTCGCACCCGGTGAATTCCGCGATGTCGGATCGGCTCGCGTCTCCCTGCACCCCGCGGGGCACATCCTCGGCTCGACGCAGGTGCGGATCGAGGCATCTGGATCGGTCACGGTCGTCACCGGCGACTACAAGACCGACCCGGACCCGACGTGCACGCCCTTCGAGTGCGTCGAGTGCGATGCGCTGCTGACCGAGTCGACGTTCGGTCTTCCGGCTTTCAAGTGGCCATCCGATGCCGATGTGTTTGATGCGGTGAACCGCTGGTGGCGCGGGAACGTCGAGCAGGGCATGAACTCGGTGGTGTTCGCGTACTCGCTCGGCAAAGCCCAGCGGGTGCTGGCCGGCGTGGACGCATCGATCGGGCCGATCCTCGTGCACGGCGCGGTGGACAACATGCTTGCGCCGTACCACGAGGCGGGGATCGGGCTCCCGGAAACCCGCAAGGCGCTGGTCGAGGCAGCGAAGGAGAGCGCCGGTCGCGCGCTGATCATCGCACCGCCGAGCGCTGCCGGCACGCCGTGGATGCGCAAATTCACGCCGTGTTCGACCGCCTTTGCCTCCGGGTGGATGGCGGTCCGGGGTACGCGTCGGTGGCGCGCGGTCGATCGCGGGTTCGTCATCTCGGATCACGCCGACTGGGACGGGCTGCTCGACACCGTGCAACGATCCGGAGCGAAGTTCGTCGGTGTGACTCACGGCTACACCCGGCAGTTCTCGCGCTACCTCCGCGATGAACTGGGGATCGACGCCGAGCCGGTCGCGACACGCTACTCCGGCGAGGGCGAGTCGGAGTCGGAAGACGAACAGGTCCCCTCCAAGCAGGTCCCTGCGTCCGGCGGTGCGTCGTGAAGCGCTTCAGCCGGCTCGTCACCGAACTCGATTCGACGACGAAAAGCAGTGCGAAGCAGGCGGCGCTCGCGTCGTACTTCCGCGAAGCTGATCCGGCCGACGGCGCGTGGGCGGTCGCGATCTTCACCGGACGCCGGCTCAAACGCGTCGTGCCCTACAAGGAGCTGCGGGCCCTGGCTTCTGAGGCATCGGGCCTGCCCGAGTGGCTCGTGCGCGAGTGCCACAGCGCGGTCGGGGATCTGTCCGAAACGATCTCGCTCATCCTGCCGCGTCCGCAAAAAGGCGACGACGCTCCGGAACGAACGCTCACGGACATCTTCGAGCAGCGGATCCGACCGATGCAGCGCACGGATACTTCCGGGAAAGCACGCATCCTGCGCGAGTCGTGGTCCGAGCTCGACGCCGACGAGCGCTATGTCTTCCACAAACTGATCTCCGGCAACTTCCGCATCGGCGTGCAGAAGCGATCGGTTGTGCGTGCGCTCGCCGAGGCATTTGAGGTGGATCCCGGCGTCATGGCGCACCGGCTGAGCGGCCGGTTCGAGCCGACACCCGAGGCTTTCGATGCGTTGAAAGCCCCCGAGGGCGAGGACCCCGGCTCGGACGCCGCGCGCCCATACCCCTTCTATCTGGCCTCGCCGATCGAAACGCTGCTCGGTACCGGAGCCAGTTCGACCGACACCGTGCCGGTCGAGACCATCGAAGCCCAGCTCGGCCCGGCGTGGGGTTGGATCGCCGAGTGGAAGTGGGACGGCATCCGAGCCCAACTCATCCGTCGCGACGGTCTCGGCTCCGACTCGATCCACCGGGCCATGCTGTGGTCGCGCGGCGAGGAGGAGATCGCCGAATCGTTCCCGGAGATTCTCAGCGCAGCGAGCGAGTTGCCTCACGGTACCGTGCTCGATGGCGAGATCGTCGCCTTCGAGCACGGCAGCCCCCTGCCGTTCCAGGCGCTGCAGCGCCGCCTGCAGCGAAAGCAGCGCGAGGCGTTGCTGTTTCAGGATGTCCCGGTCGTGTTCATGGCCTACGACGTGCTGGAACACGAGGGCGAGGACCTGCGCGAGCGTCCGCTCTCCGAACGACTTGAGGTGCTGAACCGCCTGCTCGATCGGGCGCAATCCGATCTGCTCCGGCGTTCTGAGCCCGTCGAGCACTCCACGTGGGAAGAACTGGAGCGAGCGCGGTCGGAATCGCGTGAGCGCAACGTCGAGGGGCTGATGCTCAAGCTCGCCGACTCGCCCTATCGCGTCGGTCGGGTTCGCGGCGACTGGTGGAAGTGGAAAGTCGAGCCGTACACGCTCGACGCGGTCATGGTCGGCGCCCAGCTCGGCCACGGGCGCCGGGCTTCGCTGTTCACGGATTACACCTTCGCGCTCTGGGACCGCGATCCTCAGGACGAGGCTGCCGCGCTCGTCCCGATCGCCAAGGCGTACAGCGGGCTGACGAACCAGGAGATCAAGTCGGTGGACAAATTCGTCCGCGACCACACCGTCGCGCGACACGGCCCGACGCGGACCGTCGAGCCGGAGATGGTCTTCGAGCTCGCGTTCGAGGGGATACAGGAGTCTAGCCGGCACAAGTCCGGGCTCGCGCTCCGCTTCCCTCGCATGGCGCGGATCCGATCCGACAAGACGCCGGAGCAGGCGGACACGATGGCGACGGCGCGGGCGCTGCTCGAATACCATCGCAGTCCACCGGGGCTGAGCCGATGAGCGGCAAGTCTCCGTTCCGATTGCACCCGCTGCTTGAATCGTGGTTCGACCAGCGTGGCTGGGCGCCGTTCGGCTTCCAGCGCGAAGCGTGGCAGGCGTATCAAGCCGGCCGCGACGGGCTGGTCCACGCACCCACGGGCATGGGCAAGACACTGAGCGTTTGGCTCGGTCCGGTTTCGCAGTGGCTTGATGAGCACACCGAGCATGATCCCGCGGCGGCAGAGGTTGATCGCACCCAAGCCGAGCCACTACGCGTGCTTTGGATCACGCCGCTGCGGGCACTGGCCAACGATACGCTCGATGCCCTCCGGCAGCCGATTCGCGACCTCGGCCTGCCGTGGACCATCGAGAAGCGCACCGGCGACACCGCCCAGTCCGTCAAGGCCAAGCAGCGCCAGCGCTACCCCACCGCGCTCGTGATCACACCCGAGTCGCTGAGCGTGCTGCTGAGTTACCCCGACGCCGCCAGGCGCCTGAAGGGCATCCGCTCGGTGGTCGTCGACGAGTGGCACGAACTGCTCTCCTCAAAGCGAGGCACCCAGACCGAGCTCTGCCTCGCGCGACTTCGGCGATGGAACCCCGGCCTGCGCACGTGGGGGCTGTCCGCGACACTCGGCAACGTCGAGCAGGCGGCATCCACTCTCGTCGGGAGCAGGCCGACCTCGAAACCGGTGCTCATCCGGGGCCAGCACACCAAGCGCGTCGAGATCCGCAGCATCGTGCCCGACGACATCGAGCGGTTCCCCTGGGCCGGGCACCTCGGTCTGAAGATCCTGCCCGAAGTCATCCGCGCGATCGAGGGGGCGAACTCGACGCTGGTGTTCTGCAACACGCGTTCGCAGGTCGAAATCTGGTACGGCGCGATCATGCAGGCCCGACCCGACTGGCTCGGTCGCGTGTCTCTCCACCACGGCTCGCTGGACAAGCAGCTGCGCGACAAGGTCGAGGCCGGGCTGCGCGAGGGTCGGGCCAAATGCGTGGTCTGCACGAGTTCGCTGGACCTCGGCGTAGACTTCTCACCTGTCGATCTTGTTTTGCAGGTCGGTTCGCCGAAGGGTGTGGCCCGCTTGCTCCAGCGGGCCGGGCGCTCGGGCCACCAACCCGGCGCGGTCAGCACGGTGCTGTGCGTACCCACGCACGCGTTCGAACTGATCGAGTTCGCCGCCGCCCGCTCGGCGGCGACCGCCGGGACGATCGAACACCGGATCCCGCTCGACAAACCGCTCGATGTTCTCGTGCAGCACCTGATGACCTGCGCTGTCGGCGGCGGGTTCGAGCGCGAGGCGATCCTCGACGAGGTCCGCGGCGCGAGTTCGTACGCCGAGCTGTCCGCGACCGAACTCGGCTGGGCGATCGACTTCCTGACGAAGGGCGGCGCAGCCCTCGGGGCGTACCCGGAGTTCAAGCGTGTCGAGATCGACGAGTCGGGCGACACTCCTCGCTATGTCGTCCGCGATCGCTCCGTGACCATGAACCACCGTGTCGCCATCGGCACGATCACATCAGATAGCGCGATGACCGTCCGATGGGCCAGCGGCGGCGGGAAGTCGCTCGGCACCATCGAGGAATCGTTTATCTCGAAACTCGCTCCCGGCAACCGGTTCGTGTTCTCGGGACGCGTGCTCGAACTGGCCCGTGTCCGCGAGATGACGGCGTATGTGCGAAGGGCCAAGTCGAGCAAGGGCATCGTCCCCCGGTGGGGCGGCGGGCGCAGCCCGCTCTCGACCGAACTCTCCGAGGCGGTCCGAGAGAAACTCGAAACGTTCCGCCTCGGTGGCGCGGATGAACCCGAACTGCGGGCCATCGCCCCGCTGCTGAACCTGCAGACCCGCTGGTCGGTACTGCCCGGGCCCGACGACCTGCTGATCGAGACCACGACCACGCGCGAGGGCCACCACACTTTCCTTTTCCCCTTCGAGGGACGGCTCGTCCATGAGGGTCTGGGCGCGCTGCTCGCGTTCCGGCTCACGCGCGATGCCCCGCGGTCGCTCGCGGTCACGGTCAACGATTACGGCGTCGAACTGCTCAGCGAAACGGCGATCGAGCTCGACGGTGCCCGGTGGCGACGCATGCTCCAGCCCGCGGACCTGCTGAGCGAGCTGCTCGAATGCCTGAACTCCAGCCAACTGGCCCGCCGACGCTTCCGCGACATCGCGCGCATCGCCGGGCTGATCCACCCCGGCTTCCCCGGTCGCCAGTCCAAGCCGTCTCGCCACCTGCAGGCGTCGAGTGAGCTCTTCTTCGACGTGTTCGCCGAGTTCGACCCGGCGAACCTGCTGCTCGACCAGGCCAAGCGCGAGGTACTCAGTGAGCAGCTCGAAGTCACTCGCCTGCGCAGCGCACTCGAACGGATAGCAGGTGCCCGGATCGTCATGGTCTCGCCGGAGCGCCTCACGCCGCTGGCCTTCCCGCTCTACGCCGAGCGCCTGCGCACCCAAACGATGAGCAGTGAGAGCTGGCGCGACCGGATCGAGCGGTTGGTGCTGCGCCTCGAGGACGCCGCGTCGCGAGAACAGGATACACTTCGCCGATGACGCTTCCACGGATGGAAACCGCCGGATCCATTGGCATCGCAGTCGCCGGCGAGGACCTGCGGCTGCTCCCCGAGCGGGCAGTCTACTGGCCTCGTGAGCGGACGCTGTTCATCGCCGACCCCCACTTCGGCAAGGCCCAGACCTTCCGCTCCGCCGGTATCGCCGCCCCTGAACGGTCACACAGCGCAGACCTCGAGACTCTCTCGCTCCTGATCGAACACGCCAATGCCGCGTCGCTCGTCGTCCTTGGCGATCTGCTGCACTCCCGGTCCGGTGTCCGAGATTCGGTCATTGATGCTCTGGGCTCGTGGCGCACGCGACATCGATCGCTAGCCGTCACGCTGGTCCGCGGCAATCACGACCGCTCGGCCGGCGATCCCCCGAAGCAGCTCAACATGAAGTGCGTCTCCCCCGGCGAGCGACGCGGCCCGTTCGAACTCGTCCACGAACCCGACGAAGCGAGCGGGAATGGCTACGCGCTGTCCGGCCACCTGCACCCCGGTGTCCAACTCGGCGGTTCCGGGGGGCTGGGTCGGAAGACAGCCGCGAAGCTCCCGGCGTTCGTCTTCGGGGCCAACTGCGCCGTCCTGCCCGCATTCGGTCGCTTCACCGGGCTGGCCGGCGTCCGACCCGCCGAGGGAGATCGCCTTGCCGTCATCGCCGACGGCGAGGTCATCGCGTTGAACTTCGGACGCGATGCTTAGCGCGGCGGCTCGACCGGGCGCATTTCGACAAGCGTCAGCGAGCGCGGATCGCGAGCGCTCGGACCGACGAGGATGAACGGGCGAACCGCATCGGTCGTCGCACGCGGCACCCAAACCTCATCCGACACGCTCGATGCCGGCAGCGCCTCCAGCACGCGCCCGCGTCGCACCAGCGTCTGGTGCTTCAGACCATCGGGGGTCGTCAGGAAGACCGACCATACCGGCTCTCCGCCCGACGCACGCCGGACGTGCCAGGCCCCAGCGATCGATTGATTCTCCAGCAGAGTCACCGCCCCGCTGGCGATCTCGAAGACCGCCATGCGCCCGGCGCTAGGATGGAAGAACAGCACCCCCGGTGGTTGATCGTCGCCCGCCTCGGGGCTGAGCGGCATGGGCGACTGGAGCGGCGACATCGCCTGATAGGCGACCAGCGGATCCGATGACGAACTGACCGGGCGCCGTGCCAGAACAATCGAACGGACCGAGGCGTCCGAAGCCGACTCCAGCCGGATCGCGACCAGGTCCGACCCCGCGGTCGACTGGGTCATCGCGAGGAGAATGTCGGGATCGCTCGTCGCAGTCGGCATCTGGTACGAGACGCCGGGCTCGGCTCGCTGATCCGAACCGGCCCCGCTGCGTACCAGCAGGCCCCGGCGTTCGCTGAGGCTCGACCGCTGGGTGCTCACGAACGCGCTTCTGGGCCCGGCGCCGGTCAGCGTTGCGCTGGATGACACGACGTCAACGGTCGTCAGCCAAGTCACTCCGCCGCTCGCCCAGTTCACCTTTCCGATTCGACGATTGCCGTCGGGCATGATCCGCTCGATCAGAAACCCGGCGTCGTCGGCCGAGCGCCCGAGGAGGCAACCAGGAGGAAGGTCCTCGACCCAACGGATCCGCCGGGGCGGCGTGGTGCTGAGGTCGTAGGCCTCAACACCGGTCCGCATCGAGACGGCTTGCCCCGGCTCGGCGAGCAACGACGCCCAGTCCGGTGCCTCGCCGGTTTGTGTCGCAAGAAAGCGGCCATCGGGCGAGAACACCGGAAGGACCTGCCCGTCGAACGGGATGTCTCCGAGCGCGCGCGTCGCCAGCACCACCCGCGAGTTCACGACGGCCGCGACAGCGGAAGTGTCGAACGGGATCTCCGCGGCTTCTCTCGAAGTCACCGACGGCGTCGAAGCGTCCGCGCGGGTTGGCGTGACCGGCTTGACATCGGTCACCGTACAACCGGAGAGCCCCCCGAGAAGGCAGAGACCCGCCGCGATCAGTCGCCGTACCACGAGGAGTCCTCCTCGGACGGCTTCTCGGGCTGGTCGTCGTCCTTCAACTGGTTCAGTTGCCGACGCAGGTCTTCCAATCGCTGGCGGTACGGCTCATTGAGATTCTGAACCTCTTCGTCGTTCTGCACCACGATCGGCGTGATGAACGCGACGAGTTCGGCGTTCTCGGTGCTCCGCTCCACCGAGGTGAACAGCGCACCGATGATCGGGATGTCACCGAGGAGCGGGACCTTGCGTGTGATATCCGACTCCTCGCTGCGGAGGATGCCCGAGATCACGACGGTCTGGCCGTTCTGCACGATGAGCTGCGTGGTCGTCTCACGCCGATCGAAGATGAAGAAACCGTCGGCGGTCTGCGTCGGCTGGATCGAACTCAGTTCGAGGTTCACGCGAAGGTCCACCGCGCCCTGCGTCGTGATCCGCGGGCGCGTCCGCAAACTGATGCCGACAGCGCGGTACTCGCGCGTCGCGATGATGTTCCCGTCCTGCGTGGTGTTCGTGTCGGTGACGATCGGCACGTCCTGGCCGTCGAAAAACACCGCCTCCTGATTGTCGGAGGTGAAGATGCGCGGTTCGGAAAGGATCTTGACATCGCCGTCCTGCTGCAGCGCCTGGAACACCAGGTTCAGATCGGCTTCGGCGCTCAGGACAGACGTATCGAAAAGATTGCTGAGGAAATCGTTCTGCGTGCCGGTGGTGTTGGTCCCGACGGATATGGCGTTGTCACCGTTGGCCGGGTTGATGTTGCCCGAACCCCAGCGCAGGCCCAGCGAAAGGTCGTCGCTCACCGAGACCTCGGCGATGACGGCCGAGATCAGCACCTGACGCCCCGGCTTGTCAAGTGAACCGATCAGTTCGCCGATCGACGAGCGGTATTCCGGCGGCGACAGCACCATCACCGCGTTCTGACGCCAGACCGGCACAATGCGGATCCGACCGATCAGGTTCGACGAGTTGCGCACGTCCGTCGGCGGCTGGGCGCGCTGCCACCAGAACGTGACGAGGTTCGCGTCCTGCTGCGTGTTGTTGTTGGTCGCCGTGTCGTCGCTGCTGGCGAACGGGCTCGAAGTCGCGCCGGTGCTCGACAGCCCCGACTCCTGACGCGGCAACTGCGCGATCGTGTTCTCCTGCGCGAGCAGCGTGTTGAGCTGCTCGGCCAGTTCTTCGGCGTTCGCGTGCTTGAGTTCGATGATCTCCGGCAAGCCCGCATCGACCGGCTGGTCGATGTTTGCGATGATCTCGTCGATGGCCACGAGGTTGTCCGGGCTCTTCGCGATCACCATGATCCGGCCCGCTTCGGGGATCGCGACGAAACTGAACTGTCCGGCCAGACGCCCAACGCCCTGCCCCGAACTCGGGGCCGACGTTGCGTTCCGACCGGTCCCGCTTGTCGCGGTCGTCCCGCTGCTCGCTCCGAAGAGTTCGGTCAGCAGATCCGCGACCTTCACCGGGTCCGAGTGTTTGAGTTCGTAGGTCTTCGGCACAACATCGTCGGGCTGGATCGGCAGGTCCCACTCGTTCTCGATCTGGGCCCGGATCTGTTGCACAACGGTTTCTTCGCCGAGAACCGTGACGGAGTTCTGCTGCACGTTGACGGTGACGCGGAGATTCTCTGAGGTTGAAGCGCTCGAGTCGTCTTCGTTGTCTCCGCCGCGTCCGCGCTGGCGATTGAAGAACGATCGAGCGATCTCCTCCTCGCTTCGATCGTCGGCCTGGAACAGCTCGGTGATGTTCTCGGCGAGCTGCGTCGCGTCGGCGTAACGCAGTCGGAACGTCGCCGACACCAGATTCGCAGTCGCCGGCCGGTCCAGCGCACTGATGAGCCGCTCCATGCGCTGGAGCAACGCGATGTTCCCCCGCACGACCACGGAATTCGAATCCGGATCGAAAGCGATGCGCGCGTAGTCGGGCAACGCCTGATCGTCGGTCAGGACATCCTCGAGGTTCTCCGCGCTGGAGTAGTCGAGCTGGTACACCTTCTCGGCGATCGTGCCGAGGTCGGTGCGTCCCAGCACCGACTCGTCCGGGCCGATGACCGGCACATCCTGCCGATCGATCTCCTCGATCAGCCGAAGGATGATCAGATCTTCCGTCTCGACGATGCCGACGCCGTCCTGCTGCAGCGCGAGGAACACGTAGTCCAGCGCGACATTCTGAGGCAGCGGCTTGTCAGAGATCACCGTCACCCGGCGGGTGAGAATCTCCGGACGCGGGAGCACGACCTTGCCGGTCGATTCCACGATAAACGGGATAAGACGGCTCACCGGCACGTTGTCGAACGCGAGCGTCGTCGTCTTCCCGTCGGTCATGCGCCGGCCGTTCGGACCCGTCTGCGCCGGCTGCTGACTCTGTTCGGCCTCCGGTTGCCCCGACGGAGGGTCAGCGTCCTGGGCGGACGCTGGCGCGACGGCGTACCCGGCGAATGCCGAAAGCATCGCGGCGGCGGTCATCGAGGCGAAGCTGTTGCGAAAACTGGTACGGATCATTCAAAGGTCTCCCGACTGGTCTTCCGCCGGCTCATCTTCGGGCTTGACCAGAAAGTCGGAGGTCGTTCGTTCAAAGAGTTGCACATCAAACTCGACGCCGCGCCAGCGGACCTTCACGGACCAAGGCAGGTTGGTCGAGAGCACTTCCACACCGCTCTGGCCTTCGCCCCCGGCGGTGAGGGTCATGTCGTTTTCGAAGGTCACCCGGTCGTCCCAGACGTAGGCGATGGACGGCCCGCCATAACGGCTGGGCGGCGGCGGCTCGCGCGGGACCACCGGCTCGGGATCCTCGTCCACTTCGCGCACCGGAGGGGGAGGAGGCGGCGGCGGGATCGGGGCGGGTGGCACAAAAAACGCCGATCGGTTCGTGAATCGCGTCGCGTCTCGTTCGAGATCCGAACTGAATCTCTCCAGACCACGCTCGCGGAGGTTCGCGTCGATCGACACCGCGGAACCGCTCGTGCGACCAAAGAAATCCTTCGCGGCAGGAACAACCGATGCCACGCCCGCGTAGAGCGCAAGCCCCAACGCAAGCACGGCAAGCCAGCCGAGCCAACCGAGTCCCGACGCGAGGCCGCGATAGTCAACGATTCGTTCGGTCATCGCAGACTCTCCTGGCCGGCGTGTGCCCAAGACTCGGTCTCGATCTGGGCAGTCAGCACACGCTGGTCGGCGGAGTTCAGCCGAAGGCGAACCGCACTCACCGAGTGGATCAGCGGTGAAGCCTCGAGCCGGCGCACGATGGCGATGATCTGTTCCGGCGAGGCATCGAAGTTCGCCGTGAACCGCACGCGCGACAGCTGCGCGCCGGGCGGCACCAGAGCGTTGCGGATTGCGTCGCTGCTCATTCCGAGTTCGCCGCTCTGCAAGCGCACACCCGTGACCGACTCGAACTCCTGCTGAACTTCCTGCCAGAGAGCGTACACGTCGGGCTCGACTTCTCTTAGCGGACGAGGAGGGAGCACCTCACCGTGGCGGGCAAGGCCGCGTTCGAAATTCGAAAGGTCCGCCTCGCGGTCCTTGACTTGCTCTTCGAGCTCAGCGAGGCGTAACTTCGCCCCCTGCACGTCGTCGTCGAGTCTCGTATACAGGTTGAGCGCCGGTTCGACCGCAGCGAAGTACAGCACAAACGCGACGAGCGCGAAGATCGCCCATCGCATCGCCCGAGGCAGACCGAGGAATCGTTCTTCGAGTGTCACTCGCCACCCCCTTCCTGCTGTGCTTCTCGCGCCCGGTTGCGGAGCTTGGTGACCTCTTCGTCGAGGCGACGCTTGACGTCGTCGGCGATGCCCTCCTGGCCGGACGCACGACGTCGATTCACCATCTCGCGCATCGCCTCCTGCTGGCCGAGGGCGGCGATCTGGTCGTCGGTCAACGCCTCGGGGATCGGCGGAGGGGCTTCCTCGCCGCCGGACCGGCTGCCGCCCTGGAACATGTCGCGACGCTCGGTCCGAGCCTCGGAACCGCTGCTCCCGGCCGAAGCTACCTCGGTCCCGCCACCTGCGTCAGTGCCGGATGACGAACCACCGCTCGGGCGCGTCGGCGTGCGATCGGTGCTCGATACGGTTCGGGGAGTCGACGCGCCGCGTGGCAAACCGCTCTCGGTCCGCGTGATTGCGCTGACGATGGGAGCGCCGCGACGCCAGACCTCTGCGCCCTCTTCGCCGTATATCTTTTCAGCAAGGTTCCGCTCGGCGTAGTTCACATCCGCCGGGTACCTGGGCGTAAAGAACGGGCGCGAGATCAGCCCTTCGAGCGTGAACTCAACCCCCGCGCCATCGCCCAGGCTCTGTGTCGTGGGCGTGGTGACCGATGCGAAGACGCTCGACTCATTGAGCAGCCGCGTCATCGACGGCACCAGCGACAGAGAGTCCGCGATGCCGCGCACCTTGAACTGCTCGGGTGCAATGATCTCGAGATCGCGCACAAGCGTCAATCGATCACGATCCGTCGCGGGTAGACCCGCGCTCAGATCGGCGAGGAGTTTAGCCATGGGCAGGCGAGTGCGGTCCAGTTCCGAATAGAGCGCCAGTTGTTCTTTCAGCGTGAGCACCGCCAGCGGCTCGCCGTCCTCATCGGAACCGACGGCTATGACCGGCGCAGATTCGGCGAGGAACGACTCGGCCTCGGCGATGCGAGACCGCAGCCCGTTCAGATGCAGGTACGAGATCAGCAGCGGAAGCAGCAGCGCCAACACGAGACCGGCGGCGAGCAGCGCAGCGGCCGATCTCGGACGCTGCAAGGCCAGCAGCACACGCTCCACTCCGCCACGCTTCACGGTCGGCGGAGTCGTGCGCAGGTCGAACAACGCAGCAGACGCCAGCCCGGACCGCAGCGCCGCACAGGCAACGCCGAGCGCGACGCCGAACGAGTCGAACCACTCGTTGTCGTCGCGAGCGCCGGCGACCGACGTCGCTATCGCGCTCCGCGAATCCGCATCCAGCAGCAGCGAGCGATTCAGACCGGCCGCAGGAACCGAGCCGGCGTTGATCTTCTGGCCGAGGCCGCGAAGGCAGCGGTCGGCGGCGTCTTCGAACGACTCGGGTTCCGACGCGTCCTCGAGGACCGTACGGATGGCGTAGGCATCAACGCCCGCGCCTACCGCGCCGATGCACCCGTTCTGCCGATCGAGACTTGCCACCGCGCGAGGACCGCCCGCACCGCCGACCCGTGCAACCAGCAACAGTTCGGCGAGACCGACCATCTCGGCCGACCACGATGTCCAGGGAACCGGCTGGTCCGCCGGGTCCGACCGATCCGGCCAGCCGACAAGCAGCGCGGTCCGGAATCCGGGCGAGGCTGGAAGCGGCACCGTCCCGCCGACCTTGCGGTATGAAGAAATCGACGGCGGCAATTCGGCATCCGCGAGCAGTGCCGAAGCATCGGCGAGTTCGGCATCATGCCCCTCGGGCACCTCCACCGCCCGGCAAACGGCATCACCGGAGGTCAATACCCCGATCGTGGCGTCCGGGCGATGCCGTTCGGTCATCTCCGTCACGACACTCGCGAGATCGCCTGAAACGGTGGTTGCCTCGAGTACGCGTGCCTTGCGACCGTCCGGGCTGGCGGCCTCGGCGACGAGCAGACCCCAGACGCCGCTACGCTGATGGGCGACCAGCACGCGCCGGGCGCGCGGGGAGCCCTTGGACGAAGCCGATCGCTTGGAAGATGTCGAATCTGAGCGGGAACTCACCGGATGGTCATCTCCGTTATCACGATCGGAAGGCCCGTACGAGCGACGGTCGCCTGAATCTCGACTTCGAGGCCGGAAGCCACATCCACCCCCTTGGAGGTGACCACATAGGCGTTGCTCTGCACGTCGATATACCGACGAATCTGTGCGAGTTGTTGCGGGCTGGGAAAATATTGCAAGAGATCTGTGAAGTGTACGAAGCCCTGGGGACGCTGATTGCGGATGAACACAATTTGGTCGGCGAATCCCGGCGCATCGCGGAAGATCGAGATGTAATCCAGCGTCTCGCGCCGAACCAGATTGATGTTGACCTTGCCCGGTGCAGGACCATCGAGCGGATCTCGCATCGTCGCTTCCGCGAGCAGATCACGCTGCTGCTCCGTCGTCAGCGCGATGATCGCACGCAATTCCGCCTGGTTGAACTCTCCGGTCTGCTGAGCGAGGGTCTGCAGCGGGGTCGCCAGAAAGTCGTCAAGCGATTCGGTCGTCCGGGCGTGGGCGAGGATCGCTGCGGCCTGCAGGCTCGTGATCCCCGGCACACGCTGCTGCAGGTCGCTCTCGGCCGCCTGCGGCAGGTACAGACGCGGTTCGCCCGAGAACGCCAGCCCCTCGTCGATCGAAGCCGCCGTGATGAACTCCGACCAGCCGGCGTCAAGGATCCCGTCCCCGTCGTCCGGCGGCCACGTCGCGTCGCCGTCGTCCTCGTTCGCGTCGAGACGACCGTTCAGGTTCCAGTCTTCGCCGCGCAATAACTGCGGATCGACATTGATGATCAGTTCGAGTTCGCGGATGGAGCGGAAGTTCGCGTTCCGAGGCGTGATGTTCAGCGCCTCATAGCCGCCGAGTTCGCCCGCTTCGGGATCCCCGCCTCGCCAACGCACGATCGCGTCGGCCACATCCTCGGTCATCCCCCGGAGTTCCATGAGGTCATCGAACTCCATGAGATTGACATTGACCTTCGCGTGCGGGTCCTCCGGCCCTTCGTACTGGGTGTCACCCTCCCAGTGTTCGATGCTCCAGGTCACGCCCTCCAGTTCGCCGATCGAGACCTGGATCAGATCGTCGTAGGTGCCGTATCCCGATGCCTCGTTCGGCGACTGCGTCGCGTTCCCGAGTCGAGCGATTACCGCCTCGAGACCGGCGCGTGCAGCCCACTTCGCGCGGACCTTCGACACCGCCTCGCGACCCGACATCGCCTGACGCAGCGCGCTGACCTGCAGCGACACCAGCACCACACCCGCGATGCCGATAGCCAGAAGGACCACCACGACCGCGAAGCCGCGATCAGCGCACCGGGCTGCGCGAGGTCGGCTGTTCACTCCTCTTCCTCCTCAACGCGATCTTCCGGAGCAAGAAACACGTAGGGGAGCGGAACCCGATCGATCGCCACCGTCCGGCGCGCGTACGCCTCGCGCCGCGGCGAGCCGTAGGTCCGGGGCTCGGTCACGCGCACCGTGATCCGCAGCGCGTGCGGGTAGCCCTGCTCATCGGAATCCCAGTCGCCGACCCATCGGTCGACATCGAGCGCTTCAACCGAAAACTCGGTCACGCCCTCCATCACCGGGAACACCACGCCGCCGCCCTCGGGCGTTTCGTCTGGCTGAGGATCGACCCGTCGCCAGAGCACGCCGAGCTCACCCTCCGACGCGTCCTCGTAGAACACACGCCCGCGATCCGAGAACTGCCGCCCGCCGACACCCGTGCTCCGCGTCGCGAGCCGGTACTGGACCTCGAACTCGCCGCCCTCGGACCGCTCCCCGAGCTCACCGCGGTTGCTGCTGCGCGCCGCAATCGGGGTCTGGGTGAACAACAGCAGTTCATCGGCCCGCACGACTTCGCGCCGGCCGTCAAAGCCCCGTACCTCAGCCTCGCCGTCGGTCAACAGCACCCGCGCGTAGTACAGGTCGCCGTCGCGCAGCACTCCCGCAACATCCTGCGCGACGCGTTCCACCGCGAGGTTGGCAGCGTTGCGCACACGCTCGCGGCTCTCCGCGGCGCCCGAAGCCTTGACCGACTGGCTCACCGCCGCCGCCGTCGCCATGCTCACCATCGCGACGATCACGATGCCGACGATCAATTCGAGCAGCGTAAGACCCGAACGGCTCATCGATCGAGTGCGTCTGGTCATCACGGACGCTCCAGCGACTGCTCGGGCTCGCGATCCGGATCCGGGTCATCGCCCAAACGCGGCGCGACGAGCGTCTGCACGACGAGCCTCCGCGTCTGCCCCAGATCGTCCCAGAACACCGTCGCCGTGACCTGATACGGATCCCCCGCTCCGACCGAGTCGATCTCGACCTCGTACCAGTACGACTCAAACGGTGGCTCGCACTCGCCGCGCAACCCGAACACCCGCCGGAACTGCTCCGGGCCGACCGCGATCACCTGTTCGAGGAGCTCGTCAGCCAGCATCGCCGCATCCTGAAGGTACTCGCCATCGCGCTGCGCCCGGATCGCCGATGAGTTCAGACCGATCACCGTCACCAGCGCGATCGAAAGCAGTATCGTCGCCACGATCGCATCGAGCAGAACGAAGCCGCGTCGAAATGAACGCCGTAGCCGTCTCACCAGTCCTGCTCCACCCGCCCGAGCTGATCCAGGTCAATCGGTTCCGGCACCTCGCGGGCGTTCGGTTCCGAGATCAACCCGCTGACCACCGGGCGGAGCGCGTACGACGGCAGATCGATCTGCCAGGTCCGCCCACCATCAACCATCGTGCGCGTCGCGCCGCCCGTCGCCTCAGTCAGCGTCATCGAGATCTGCGGCCTGGATACGCCCGGTTCAAAGACCAGTCGGAACGAGTCCTCGGAGACCCGCATCCCGTCGGTCACAAACGAGCTCACCCGGCAACCGCTCAGCACGACCTCCGGCGCGAACGGGTCCCGACGCCACACCCGCTCCGTCCGGTTGTAATCGCCCTGCTGCTGCCGGAGCACCTCGACCGAGAGCGTGCCCTCTTCGTGGTCGTAGACCAGTGCGGACAACTCCGAAGACGAAGCCGCCCGCTGCGCCACGATCGCGACCATGGAAGCCGCCGCACGCACCGAGTTCTCGGTCGAGCGCCGTGTCGAGGTCGACACCCGCGGCGCGATCAGACCCACCACGATGCCCGCGATGAGCAGCACCGCGATCACCTCGATGAGCGTGAACGCCGACCGGAACCGGGTTTTCGGGCTGTGCCTGCGCACGGCTTCCTTCCGCAAAGGCCTGACTCAGGGGACGATGATGTCCGCCGCCTCGCCCTCGCCGCCGGGCTGGCCGTCCGCGCCGTAGCTGATGATGCTGAAGTCCTTCCCGTCTCGTCCGGGATACTCCAGCATGAACTCGTTGCCCCACGGATCAACGATGTCCTCAGCGCTCTGCAGCTCCGCCTGGTAATCGGCCTCATCGATGAAACTCGGGCGCTCGACCAACACGCGCAGCGTCAGGGTCTCGCGCCCGAGCTTGTTGCTGTGGTCGATGAGG
Source organism: bacterium (assembly GCA_024743075.1). Classification (GTDB taxonomy): domain Bacteria; phylum Planctomycetota; class Phycisphaerae; order Phycisphaerales; family UBA1924; genus JANSXG01. Next base: position 27,401 of record JANSXG010000013.1, read on the forward strand.
AAACGGTCCATCGCGCCGCGGAGAACGCTCGCACGCTGCTCGGCGACCGCCGATCGCGCCTGACCCAGGCGACCCAGCAGACGCGGCGCGATCACCGCCGCGAGGATCCCGAGGATGACGACGATCACGATCGCCTCGATCAGGGTGAAACCGCGCCGGGCCGCGCGTCGCTTGATGTGCTTCGAGTGATTCAAGAAACAGTCTCCTAGTTCAAGCGGCGGGCATCGCCCTTCCGCGCAAGAATGTGATTCACGCCCCGCCGATCGCGTTCTGCATCTCGATCAGCGGCAGCATGACCGCGAGGATCACAAAGCCGACCACGCCGGCAAGCACCACGATGAGCAGCGGCGGCAGCACCTGCGTAAACAGCTTCACGCTCGCCTGCGTCCGCTCCTCGAACGCGTCCGCCGCACGCAGCAGCATCTCGTCGAGCGTGCCGGTCTTCTCACCGAGGTTCATCAGCTGAATCAAGAGCGGCGGAAAGTACCCGCTCTTCTCCAAAGGCTCCGAGATCGTGCGACCATGGCTCACCTCGTCGCACACATCGTCCATCACGCCCTCGAGGGCCCTGTTGCCGAGCGTGCCCTTGGTGATCTTGAGCGAGGTGATGACCGGCAATCCGGCGCCCGCGAGCGTACCGAAGGTGCGCGTGAACCGAGCCACCGCGATGTCGCGCAGCAGCCGCCCGAGCACCGGCGTCCCGACGAGAAACCGGTCGATCTTCAGGCGCGACGAAGGAGTCCGCATCGCACGCGAATAGAAATACATCGCGAACGCGATCATCAGACCAAGCAGCCACCAGTATGAACCGATGAAGTCCGCGACGCCCATCACGATCACCGTCGGCAGCGGCAATTGGTCCGGGGGCAGATTCACCGAACTCATAATGTTCGGGACGATAAACGTCACCAGAATCACGATGGCGATCACGATAAACGTCGTCAGGATCGCCGGGTACATCATCGCCGAGGTCAACGCCCGACGCAGCTTCAGATCCCGGTCCAGCAGCACCGCCGCCTGACCCAGCACCTCGCCGAGCCGCCCCGACACCTCGCCCGCCTGGACCAGATTCGTCACGAGCGCGGTGAACGGCGGGCCGACCGCGCGCATCGAGTCCGCCAGCGACCGACCGCGCTCGACGTCCTGAATGATCGTGTCCAGCATCTTCTTTTGCGCGTCGGTTCGCCCCTGACCGGCGATCGTGCGCAGCGCGGGCACGATCGGGAGCCCTGCCTGCACCGCCGTCGCCAATTCGCCGATGAACGACGCCATTTCGCTGCGCGTCATCGGCGAGTTGCCGATCCTGAGCGACAGCCCAGCGCTTTGCTTTGAAGCTCCGCGCGATGCTGCCCGTCCGTTGCCTTTCTTGCCGACCGGCTCCACGCGCGTCGGCGTGATGCCCTTGGCCATCAGGGCGCGCACCGCGGCCGCGCGGTCCGGCGCGTCGATGGTCGCCGGCCCCGCCTCGGAAGATTTCATGCTCTGGTACTGGAAGGTCGGCATCGGTGGCTCGCGCGATGGTAGCGGATCAGGCCTCGCCCATGTCCGCGTCCTGCGTGGCGCGGAGCACGTTGTCCACAGTCGTCAGACCGCGCGACGCCTTAAGCAAACCGTCCGTGCGCATCGTGCGGTGTGACTTCGGCGCGAGGCGGAGCAGTTCGCCCGCGTTCTTCCGGTCGCTGATCGCCGCGCGCAGCGGCCCGTTCAGTTCCAGCAGCTCGAAGTACCCGATACGCCCCTCGTACCCGGTATCGCCGTCCTTGCCCGAGCCGCGACCCTCGTACCCGACGTACCGCCCGTCCTCGCGCTCGAAGAGTTTCAGTTCGTCGGGCATGAGTCGGTGCTGCGTCGCCTCGTCGAGTTCGATCTCATGACGCGCATCCGGGCGGATCCGCCGCCCCAGCCGCTGCGCGAGAATGCCCTCGAGCACGCTCGCCAGCAGGTACGGCTCGATGCCCATGTCGATCATGCGACCGACCGCCGATACCGCATCGTTCGTATGCAGCGTGCTGAACAGCAGGTGACCGGTCAGCGCGGAGCGCACGCCGATCTCCGCCGTCTCGCCGTCGCGGATTTCGCCGACCATGATCACATCGGGGTCCTGACGCAGGATCGAGCGAAGTCCCGTCGCGAAGGTCAATCCCCGCTTCGGATTCACAGGAATCTGATTGATCCCGCTCAGCTCGTACTCGACCGGGTCCTCGATCGTGATGATCTTCTTCGTCGGCGAGAACAAACGCATCAGGCTCGCGTAAAGCGTCGTCGTCTTACCCGAACCCGTGGGACCCGTGACCAGCACCATGCCGTGGGGCAGGTTGATCATCCGGTCCATCGTCTTGCGGTGGTCCTCGCTCATCCCGAGGGCTTCGAGGTCGAGCTTGATCGCGTCCTTGTCGAGGATACGCATGACGACCGACTCGCCGTAGATCGTCGGAACCGTGCTCACGCGGATGTCGACCTTGCGTCCTTCGAACCGGAGCGTGATGTGACCGTCCTGAGGAACATACCGCTCGGCGATGTTCATCCCCGCCATGATCTTGATGCGACTCGTGATCGCCGGCTGCAATCGTTTCGGAGGAGGGTTCTGCTCGTGCAGCACGCCGTCCACCCGGTACTTCACGCTCAGCGTCTGCTCGAACGGCTCGATGTGGATATCGCTCGTCCGCGACCGGATCGCTTCCAGAATGATCAGGTTCACCAGGTTGATCAGCGTCGGCTGCTCGGCCATCCGGTGCAGTTCGTCCGCGTCGATCGCCTCGAGGTTGGCAAGCGTCGAGTCCATGTCGGCGGACTCTTCGCCGCCGAGTTGGGCCGCCATATCCGCCGCCGTCGTGCCGTACCCGACCCGAAGCAGTTCGCGGAGCAGGTTCTCATCGACGCGGTTCCGCGTGATCGGGCGCCCCGCCGTGACCGATAACTCGTCAGCCGCCGCGTCGTCGTCCGGGTCCAGCATCGCCACGACAAGACGGGAGCCCTGCAGACGCAGCGGCACCGCACGCAGTCGCATCGCCTGGTCCGCTGTGATCAGCGAGGTTGCCTCGTGCGAAAACTCCGGAAGCTCTTCGATGATCTCGTAGACCGATTCTGACCCCACCTGCGATTCCTCCTGAGCGGACAGAGGCTGGGAGAGTACATCAGGTCGGGAATCAATCGTGGTCACTCGCGAAATCCTTTCGTCACCGTCGAGATGCCGCCCGGCGCCAAATCAATGGGCCCAACTGAACGGCACTGTGCAATGGCACAGATCCCGGATAGCCGTCCGAGGCAGACCGCAGAACGCCCGGCCATTCCTGATATTGCACGCGGCGAGCGAAGTTGCCGGATCAACGACCCGGACTCGAGACGCGACACGGCCCATTATTCGTGCCCTCGCCTCGTTCCGATTCGGGATCGCTCAATTTCCTCCCGATGACTCGGATTCATCGATCTCGATCGTGATCACTTCGCTCTCTTCGCCCGTCACCGGGTCAAAATCAGAGAACGTGGTGACGAACGCGCCGCGAGGACGACGCGGGGCCGGAACCCGCTCGGCCTGTTCCGGGCTCAGCACGCCCCGAACCCGATCGATCCACTCCCGATCGAACGCCCGCCGTGCCGCACGGGCCTTGGCCACATCCGACTCCGATCCGCCTCCGGCAATGAAGATCTGAACATTCCCCGCCGGCATCGGCGAAGACCCGCCGCCATCGGCAAACTCCGCATCGATCGCGTTCATCCAGGCATGATCCAGCCGTGCCCGAGCCTTCGCGTACTCCGAAGCCATCCGCTCCATTTCCGCCTTCTGCTCGTCGTCAAGGTCCTCGAGCGCAAGAATTGCCTCGAATTGACGGTCCACCCCCGACTCGGCGAGCACACGCGGGTAGCTCAGTCGCATCACCTCCTCCTCGAACGCCGCCCGAGAGGTCTCGTCGAGCAGTTCCGCGATCTGTCGGGCGTACTTCTGCTGGGCCCGCTGCAGCCTCTGAGCCGCCTCCCGATGCTCGCTCTCCCAATCCTCCATCGCCTCGCCATCGATCTCGATCGCAAAGGCCCCGCGATCCGCACCCGTCGACAGCGGATGGCGAGCCCCGACCTCCAGACGAGCAACCAGCAGCCGATCAACCTCGTGCTCGTACCGCCCGAGCACCTCATCGAGAGCCGCCTCACCGGCCTCCGAGACCCGCTCCGGGTTGAAGCCGAGTTCCATCTGCTCGCACAGCGCGATCAGGTCGATCTCCTCCCCGGGAAAAGTGCCGGGTGCGAGCTCGCGGTCCCGACGGCGCATCCGCTCAATCGCGGGCCACTCCTCCAGTTGCGCCGGCGTCAGGATGAGCTTGTAGTCCTCGAAGAACGCGTCCGCCAGCGCGACCCGCTGTGCGCGGATCTCCGCACGCTTGGCCTCGTTCTCCTCAATGATCCGACGCATCTCTTCCGGATCCGGCCGCTGGGCCTCACCGTCCCCGCGCCCCTTGCTGAACCGCTCCATGAACGCCTGGTCCAGCGCCTGCTCCGAGCCGTTGAGTTCGGTCAGCCGGACCTGAAACTCCGCGAACAGCTCCATCGTGAACACGCTCTGGGCCGTATCCAGCCCGAGCCGCCGGTTGTACCGCTCCAACTCCTCCGCCGTGACCGGCTGCAGACGCTGCCGCTCCCGCTTGCGAACCCCCTCGAACCCGCCCTCAAAGGCGAATTCCATGTCGGACAGCTCGACTACGAACTCTCCCATCGGCTCGCCCACGATCTCGATGTCTTGCGCAGAGGCCGACGGCACTGCAGCCCCGAAACCTGCAAGGACCGCGAGCGAACCGACAAACCCGAGCGTGCGAAGCGATGCCATAGCACAGTCCTTTCCGGTGTGGGGAACGCGATAGCCATTATGACGCGCACCCGGCTCCACACCGTCACGGATCTGAAATCAATCTTCGGTCGCCGGGACGAGCGATTCCGCTGCCGCGGTCAATCCTCGTCGCGATCGCGTCGCACCGGCGGTGGCAGGCGACTCGCCTGCTCCTCCGTCAGCACCTGCAGCACCTGCTCGTACGACGTCCGGTCGAGGTCCCGACGCGCCGTCCGCGCTTCCCGTGTCGCCTCCGTGCTGGGCTCGATGCCCATCACGCGCATCACGTCGCGCTCCTCTTCCTGCTCGGCGATCGCTCGCGCCCAGTTCGCGTCCAGACGCTCGCGGCTCTGCTCGTACCGCAGCTTGGCTTCCAGCACCCGCCCCCGCTGATCCTCGGTCAGGTCCTCGAACGACAGGATCGTCTCAAACGCCCGGTCCGTCGTCGACGCCCGGTACACGCGCGGGAACACCAGCTCGTTGAATCGGTCCTCGAACTCCGCGCTCTGGTCCGGCGGCAGGGCACGCCCGATCGTCGCCGCGTACTTCAGGTTGATGTCCCGCACCCGCGCCGCCTGCTCCATCGCGTCGCCCAGCAGCTCGCGGAAGAAGTCCATCACCGAGTCCATGTCGTCGAAGCCCTCGGCCGTGAACCGCTCGAAGGCCTTGCTCGTGGTCTCGTCGTACACCTCGTTGCGTTGAACCAGCGCCCGGTCCAGTTCCGTCACATACTGGTCCTCGAGCGACCAGATCGCCTCGCGGACCTCACCGTCGACACCCATTTCATCGAGCAGGTCCACCAGGTCGACCGTCTCGCCGCTGAGCAGCCCGCCCTCATCGATCGTCGCGTTGCGGCGCAGGTCGCGCTCGAACCGCGTCCACAGCGCATCCTGCTCAGGCGTCAGCAGCAGGCGCAAATCCGCCATGAGCTGCTCGGTGATCGCCTCCTTGCGCTGTTCGAACTGCTCGGTCCGCTCGCGGAAGTCGTTCCAGACCGCGATGTCGCGCGTCTCCTGAAACTCACGCTCCGCGGCATCAAGAACGATCGTCATCTGTTCGACGCCCACCGCCATCCGCGTCAGGTACTCGTTGACCATTTCCCCGGCGATGTCGCGCTGCACCTCATCGAAGCCGAACAACTGCGCCGCGTGTTCCAGATCCTTGGTCGTGAACCCCGGCTCGAGGAAGTCGCCGCCGGGCCGGAACACCTGCGCCGAGGCCGAAGCCGTCAGGAAAAGCCCGGCAATCGCCGCGAACACAGTCCACACCAGTCGCCGGGCCATACCTGTCCTCCAGTGGCGAAACGCCGGATCCCAGCCGGGCTTAGAAATCGAAGTCACGCTCGCGCCAGTCCGTCGCCGGACGCTCGGGCAGGCCGACCTTCTGGTCCTCACTCAACACCTCAAGCAGCTGGTCGTAGTACCGAAGCTGCGTCTCGCGCAGGTTCGACTGCGCCTCACGCGCCTCCGGGTTGCGGTTGCCGCCCCACATGTCCTGCAGGCGCATGTTCTCCTCGCGCTCGCGCTGCGCACGCACAAGCGTCTCGCGCATCCGCTGCGACTCCTGCTCCCAGTTCTGCTTCAGCGCCGTGACATATTCGCGCTGCTCGGCGCTCAGGCTGTCGAGCTCAAGCACCTGACGCAGCCCGTTGTCCACATACGAGTCTCGATAGATGTCCGGGTACGCCGCCTTGTTGAACCGCTCCATCAGTTCCGCGCTCGGCTCCTCGCCCAGCATCGCCGTGAGCTGCTTCAGGTACTTCTCGTGGATCGCGCGGACACCGACGAGCTCGTCGCGAACCGTCGCGAAGATCTCGTTGTAGGCGTCCATGTTCTGCATCCAGTTGCCGTCCTGGCCCAGCTTTTCGGCCCTCTCAGCCTGCTCGTCTGCGATCCGCCGGTACGACCGAAGCTTCCGGTCCAGTTCGACCTCGTACTGCGTCATCGTCGGCTTGATCAGTTCCTGCTGCTCCGGGTCGAGTTCCATTTCCTCTGTCAGGATCACCAGGTCGACGCCCACGCCGCTGAGCACCTGCTCCTGGCGCGTGATCGCCCGCCCGCGAAACCGCCGGCGCTCGAAGTCTTCCCACAAGGGCACCTGCTCCTCAGTGAGCAGGATCTTCACATCCGCCCAGAACTGCTCGCCGAGCTCCTCGCGCCGGTCCTCGAACCGCGCCATCCGCTCGCCGTACTCGCGCCACACCGAAGGGTCGCGATTGCGCTGGAACTCCTCCCGAGCCCCCCGCTGCATCTCCTGAGCCACCGACGACATCTCGCCGAACTCGTCCTGCAGCACCGCGAACATGTCCGAAGCGATCTCCTGCTGCACCTCGTCGAAGTTCAGCATCTTCACCATCATGTTGAACTCCCGCTGGTTCACCGGCGGGTTGTTGACCGAGTCGCCGCCACGGAAAAACTGCGCCGAAGCCGCGCCAGGAAGGCACAGCGACGTCAGAACCGCGACCAGAAGCCCCAAACGGGCGATTTTGCTCTGCATAACCTCGTCCCTCGTGAAAACCGAGTTTCGTCCGCAAGCACCGCGCTCCGCGCGACCCTCGCACTCAACCTACCCACGATAGCGCACGCGGTTTCAACGATTCACCCGCCCGCTCCGAGGAATTCGTCGCCTTCTATCGGGCGGATGCACGCCCCAGCTCCGCCCCGCGATCCCGCGCCGCCTCCACCGCCGCCCCGATCACCGACGCGAAACCGCCCTCCGCCAGAGCCCCAAGCCCCGCCGCCGTCGTCCCCCCCTTGCTCGTCACCGCCTCACGCAGCTCCCCCGGGCCCAGCCCCGACCCCTCCAACAGCCCCGCGGCACCGATCGCCGTCTGCACCGCCGCCCCACGCGCGACCTCGCCCGGCAGCCCGACCCGCTCCCCCGCCTCCGCCAGCGCCTCGACCATCGCGAAGAAATACGCCGGCCCCGACCCCGCGACCGCCGTGAACGCGTCCATCTGATCCTCTTCGATCGGGTAGACGACGCCGATTGCCTCGAACACCCGGCGCGCCAGCCCCTCGTCCCCCGCCTCCGCACCCTCACCCAGGGCCATCGCCGTCGCCCCCTTGCCGACGCGCGACGGCGTGTTCGGCATCAGACGTACCACCGACGCCCTCCCCCCGCACCGTTCGCGCACGACACCCGATGGCACCCCCGCCAGGATCGACCACACCACCGGTCGAGCCAGCGAATCCAGCACTTCGCGCAGGTCCCCGCTCACCTCCGGCAACACCTGCGGCTTCACCGCCAGCATCACCTGCGTCCGGTCCCCGATCGCGTCCGCGAACTCGCCCAGCGATGCCCCGACCCGGAACCCCGCCGACGCGAACGCCTCGCGCTTCGCCTCGTTCGGATCCACCACCCCCACGCGCGCCGCCTCGAACACCCCGCGTTCGGACGCCCCCAAAAGGATCGCGCTCGCCATGTTCCCGCCGCCGACGCACACCAGTTCCAACGCTTCGCTCATGCAGTCACCGTATCACGCGATCGGGTGGCATGGTCGCCCCTTGAGGCGACTATGCGAGGACTTCCAATCCGGTTCCTGGCCACGCGCCACGGGTGCCGGGGTCTGAGCAAAGCGAAGGCCCCGCGAGGCGGACAAGTCCGCCCCGGCGCGCGCCGAGCGGGCTCGGGCGCATGTTCACTTTCCGACTTTCTCAAAAAATTTTCCGCCCGTAGACGGGGCGGATTCTCGCGATGCCTTTGCGCATCACCACCTCCTGCGCGCGCCGCATGGGCCCGTCCTCGCCTTCTTACGAGAGGACAATGCACATGCACACCGCAGCGAACCGGCCGTCCGAAACCAACTCCACCGCACCCCAGACCGCCGAAGAAGCCCTCGCGCAGGTCAAAGCCATCTACCGCGTCAAGCGCCTCGAGTCCGAGGTCACGATGATCGCCGCGCAAACCAAAGCGCTGGAAACGCTCGTCCACTGCATGAAGCCGGTCCAGACCACCGGCGACACCAAGCTCGACGCGTTCTATGCACGTGAGCGCAACCGCCAACGCCTCGCGGCCATCCAAACCCTCCTCCACATCCGAACCGTCCAACGCGAGAAACGCCTGCGCCGAGCCATGCGCGCCAAGGCGAAAGCGAAAGCCGAACGCGCCGCCAAGGGTGGCGTGGTCAGGAGCGAAGCGGATGGCCACGTTGACAACGGTTCGACCGTCGCAACCCCTGCTCCTTCTCCCCAACGCGGGAGAAGGTGGTCTTGTGCGGATTCAGCACAAGACCGGATGAGGGGGCGGCCCGAACCTTCCGACCAACCGAGCAACACAACCAGCGGCTGCGCCGCTGACCCCGCACCCCAGCCCTCTCCCGCAAGGGGAGAGGGAGCAGGATCGCCCTGGCTTTGCAGGAAG
>JANSXG010000118.1 GCA_024743075.1 bacterium
CCTTGCAGGCTCGCACGATCGCGAGGTGCTCGGCGTGTGCGGACGGGTCGGCGTCGCACTCCCTGCGGTTCGAGCCCTCGCCGAGCACTCGGCCGGTCTCGGTTTCGTAGACGACCGCGCCGACCGGGACTTCGCTCGATTCCGCGGCCATCCGTGCGAGTTCGAGCGCCCGCTCCATCATCGCGACATCGGTCGGCGTTGGTGGACCGTCGCTCCGACGGTTGCGCAGGTAGCGTCTGAACGGCTTCACGGTCTCAGGCCTCTTCGTTGCCGTCGGTGGACTTCCCGGCGATAAGCGATGCCGGGAGGTAGCGCATCATCAGCAGGCCGAGTTCGAAAAGCATGTACAGCGCGGTGCCCAGGAGAAGCATCGACCAGGGGTCCTGCGGCGTCAGCAGCATGCCCAGGACCGCGCAGCCGAACAACGCGTGGCGACGGTAGGGGGTCACCGCTTCCGGGCGCAGCAGATCCACCCACGACAGCAGCAGCATGACCAGCGGCAACTGGAACGCGAGCGCGAAGACGATCCCGAGGCCGAAGATCAGCGAGATGTACTCGCCGATGCGGTACTCCTGCGCGATCAGCCCGTCCGATCGCAGCCGGATGACCCGGACCGTGTTCTCGCCGATGAATGTGCGTATCTCGTTCCGCTTCGGGTTCAGCCACATCGCGCCGGGCTGAAGATCCGCCAGCGGCGGATCGGCTTCGAGCACGGGCATCGCGTTGTCGTTGAGCATCGCGATCGTGACTTCGGCCGGCAAATCTCCCTGTGGCACATCCGAGGTCGCCAGGTTGGCCCCGAAAATGATCAGGAAGTAGAGGGAGATCGGGAGCAGGACCTTATAGAGGAAGGCCGCCGAGGCCGCGGTGAGCAAGACGCTCATCGGGAGCAGGAAGTAGACGAACCGGCGTTCGTTGGAATAGAGCCCCGGCGAGACGAACAGCCACAGTTGGTAGAAGATCCACGGCAGCCCGAGCAGCACCGCAACCCCCAGCGAGACCTTGAGGTAACTGACGAACGACTCGAGCGGGCCGGTTGCCAGCAGGCCGCCCGGTTCGCCGGCGTCGCGCATCGCTTCCATGACCGGGACGGTCAGCACCTCGAGCAGGGGGCCACCGACGAAAAAGCCCAGTATGAGCAAGGGGACTAGCCCGAGGATCGCGAAAAGCACGCGACGGCGGAGATCTTCGAGGTGATCGCCGAAGCTCATCGGGAAGCCATCGTTGGAGAGGGTGCGGTTCATGATCTCGTCGAAGACCCGGTTTCAGGGCAGGGCGGGCATCGTACGCTCGCCCGAGCGGTATCGCCGGGGATGTCGACCTCGCCTTGGCTGGCCCGCCGCGAAAAATTTCATCCGGTGCTGACCGATCGTCTGCTCGGGCGCGTCTCGTATGTCGGGCGGGGGCCCGTCTGAATCCCTTGGGTCCTGCATGAGTTTCCGGACGCAACGCATGAATCGAAGCGATCCGATCCCGTTCGCCCAGAACACCGCCGAAGCGCGCGCCACGGGGGGGATCGACCACGCCGAGTTGCGTGACCTCTGGCTCGCGCACCGGCGCTGGGTCGGCGCGATCCTGTTGGCCCACAAGCCGGCCAACGAGGATCTTGAGGATCTGCTCCACGAAGTCGCTCTTCGCCTTGTTCGCGCCGGGCACGAACTGCGAGATCCGGCTTTGGTCCGGCCTTGGCTGCGGACCGTGGCGATCAATGTCGCCCGGACCGCCGGGCGGAAGACCCGCGTGCGTCGTGCCGCAGCTCGGGACGTCGCGGACCGGGTCAGCGATCGGGCCGAGCGGAGCGACTTGGGGGACGCTCCGGCACCCGACCGACTCAGCGCTCGGGAAGAAGCGCATCGGGCCATGGCCGCTGCCCGAAAGTTGCCCGAGCACTACCGGGAGCCGCTGCTGCTCCGGGCGGTCCGGGGCATGAGTTACCGGCAGATCGCCGACACGATGGGGATTCCGATGACCACTGTGGAGACCCGCCTCGCCCGAGCCCGACGCATGCTCCGCGAGGAACTCGAATCCAGCACCTCCGATCGCACCGGACCATCCGGAGTCGCGACCGAGGGAGAAGAATCATGAACGATCAGCACCCCACGAACCACCACGCTGCCTGGGAGCCCGGTCGCATCGATGTCCTCATCGGGCGTGTTGTGGACTCCGAGGCAAGTTCCGACGACTGGAGCGAACTCGAACGACTCGCCGATGCAGACCCGCACCTGTGGGGACGCCTCGCGCGCGCCCAGCGTGCTCACGCGCGCCTAACCGAAGCGGTCGAAGACGAACTGCTGATTTCTGAATTGGTTGACCTGCCCGACCCCGAGCCGCTGCACCTGACGATCGGCGAGCGTCTCCAGCGATGGAGCGGTTGGGCCCTCGCCGCGGCACTCTGCCTGGCCTGGCTCCTCTCGCGAAACGTCTCGAATCAAAACTCGGTGCAGAATCGGGCCGGCGTGCCCGGCGGCTTCGAGCCCGTCGTTGTGACCGAATCGACGCCCGATGACGCCTGGAACAACTACGTCGAGACCGCCCGGCTCGCGAACTCGTTCGTGGCGGAACTGTCCCCGGTTCTCGTGAGCACAACCCCGCTTCCGGGTGGCAACCAGGAAGTTTTCTTCGTTCGACGCTCGCTGGAACGCGCCACGCTGACAGATATGGCCCAGGTGCGCGTCTCTCAGGATGAGCAGGGGCGTCCTGTGCTCATCTCGAACCCTGAGCCGAACTTCGGCGGTTCGGGAGCAACCGACAGCGACGGCCGAACCGTCTTCCCCCTCTGACTCATGCTCGACTTCATCCGCAATCCGTTGAGAAGGAATCTACCCATGAACACTTTGAACAACCGCTCCGTGTGGCGCCGCCTCGGTGCTCCCCTGACCGCTGCGATGCTCCTCGCGAGCGCCGGCATCGCCGGTGCGGCGACCGAATCCGCCTCCGCCCCTGAGGTGAAGTCCACCTCCGAGACCGTCTCGGTGCAGAACATCACCGTGAAGGACGGCGAGAACCTCGTCGAGGTTCGCGTGATCGACGGTGAGGTCTTCATTAAGGTCAACGGCGAGCAGCGCCCGACGCGAAAGCTCTCCGGCGACTGGGAGAAACTCCCCATCACCGTTGAAGGGCGCGACAAGCCGATCGCCACCATCATCCGCGACGGCAAGAACGACCGCGTCGTTGTCATGGCCGGTACCGCCGAGCGGAAGGACATCGAGAAGGCGAAGAAGAACATCGAGTTGCGTGAGCGAGAACTCGCCGAGGCCAAGAAGGGCGTCGCCCGTTGGAACGTCGAGGTCGAGGGGCTCGAAGATCTTGAGATCGAGGGCTACCGCGTTCTGGAGGAACTCGGCGAGGATTTCTTTTTCCCGGCGATGGAGGAACTCCAACTCGAACTCGAAAGCGAACTCGGCCCCGAGGCGTTGCGTGAGATCGAACTCATGTTCGGCGAAGCCGCTCGCGGGTTCCCCGGCGTGGCCGAGTTCCGGCTGGAAGGCCAGCCCAAGAGCATGATCGGTATCACGATGTCGATCGAATCGACGCCCGACGGCGAGGTCGTCATCATCGAGGACGTCATGGACGGCATGCCCGCGTCCAAGGCCGGTCTGCGATCGGGCGACCGCATCGTCGAGATCGAGAAGATCGGGCTTGGCACCGAGGAAAACATCCGCAAGGTGACGCGCGAGTTCGAACCGGGCCAGACCGTCAAGCTGCGCGTGTTGCGCGAGGGCGAAGAGGTTGAGAAGACCCTCGAACTCGCTCCTTACAAGGCCAACGTCTTCGGGCGCATCGGAACGGCAGGCGAGGCCGCGCCGCGTCAGCGATTCTTCACGATCGAGCGCGATGCGCAGGAACTCGCGGAACTGGACGCGATGACCGAGCGCCTTGAAGCGCAGATCGCTGAGAAGCGAGCCGCGATCGAGAATCTCGCGCAGCAGATGGCGAACTCCGGCAATCCGGAGGAGATCGCCGCAAAGATCCAGGAGGTCGCTCGCCAACTCGAAGCACAGGTCCGCAAGCTCAGCGAGCAGCAGATCCAGCAGCGCGTCCAGAGGGCAATGGTCGATCGGCTCCGCGCCCAGGACGGGAGCGGGGTAATCGTCGGACGTCTGGGCGATGGGGAACGCCCGCGCGTCTTCACCATCCCCGGTGCGCCAACCCCGCCGTCTCCCCCGGCGGCGCCCGGCTTCCGCAGCGCCCCGGGAGCAGAGGCGATCGCTCCGGATCCCAGGACCGTCCGGCGCATCGAGTCGCTCGAACAACGCCTCGATCGCCTTGAGCAGTCCAACCAACGCATCGAGGAGATGCTTCAGGCCCTGATGCGCCAGATGTCGCAGCCCGGTTGATCTCGCGGCCGAATCACGACCCCACGCAGCCGGGCGCGGTCATCCGATCGCGTCCGGCTTTTCCGCGCGCTCGCGTCAATCGGTACGCTAGTCACCGATGGAACTCACGCCGCTGCGTTACTTCGTCGCGATCGCCGCCGAGCGTCACATGACCCGCGCGGCCCAGCGCCTCGGCGTCACGCAACCGGCTCTGTCCGCGGCGCTCAAGCGCCTCGAAGCGGAAGTGGGGGCCGAGCTCTTCCACCGCACCGCGAAGGGTGTCGAGTTGACCGGCGCCGGGCGCGTGTTCCTCGAGCACGCCGACGATGTGCTCCGACGGGCCGAGGAGAGCATCCGCGCGGTCCGCCAGCTCGCGGGCCTCGAGCGGGGCTCGATCGCGGTCGGAGGCGGCGCCACGGCCACCGGCTACCTGCTCCCACCCGTCGTCGGTCAGTTCCGAAAGCAGCACGCCGGCATCCGCTTTTCGGTGCGCGAGGCGGCGAGCCGGACCGTCGCCGAAGCGGTGCTCTCGGGTGCGCTCGATCTGGGCATCGTGACGGTGCCTGCCGAGGTCCCCGGCGGCGCGGACCTCATGCCGGTCGCGTCGCTCGAAGACGAGCTCCTGCTGATCGTGCCGCCGGGCCACCGTCTGAGCGGCCGCAAGTCGTTCCGCTGGAGCGATCTGGAAGAAGAGAATTTCGTGGGCTTTGAGGCCGGTACGGCGGTGCGTTCGGTCATCGACGAAGCGTCGACGCTGGCCGGCGTGACGCTCGATGTCGTGATGGAACTGCGCTCGATCGAAGCGATCAAGCAGATGGTGCGTGCCGGGATCGGCGTCGGGCTGGTCTCGCGCTTTGCGCTGCCCGTCGGCAGAGGCCAGAACGATGCGCCGGGCCTACGCTGTCGAGACGGACGCATCGTTCGGTCGCTGGCGGTCATCCGCCGGCGCGACCGCGTGCCGAGCCCCGCCGCAGCGGCCTTCGAAGCACTCCTCCTCGATCACCTCAAGCAGCGGAGAACCCCCCGGTGAACCAGTTAGCCGAGATCCTCACACTCGTCACGCTTTCGTCGAGCGCCTTCGCGCAACCGGTCTTCACCGGGTCCGACGCCGATATGCGCGTCGTGGCCGACCTGCGAGATTCGCATCGCCAGATCATGCACTCGACGATCACACTCCGCGACGTCGACTCGGGCGAGCTCGCGCTCTGGTACCCGCTGTTCATCCCAGGCAATCATGCGCCTTCCGGACCCATCCAGAACCTCGCGGAACTCCGCATTCTCGGGGCGGGTGATGAAGTCATCGCCTGGGAGCGCGACGCGACTGAGCCGGCCCGGATACTCGCGCAGATACCCCGATCGCTCGCGGGCGACATCACGGTTCGGATGAGCTACCTCGCCTCACAGCCGTGGCACATGAGCCGTTCGAGCGATTCGTACGGCTTCGACAACTTCGGGGCGGTGAACTGGAACACGCTGCTTTGGTATCCAGAAGGCGAAGACCTCCGGGATGTCACGGTCGATGTCGAGGTGATGCTTCCGGAAGGACACACCCACGCGTGGGCGCTCGGCGACACCGCCGTCAGCGAGGTGCCGTTCATGGAACTCGTCGACAGCCCGCTGATCTTCGGGCGCCACCTCAACACCTACGAACTGCCCGCGCCGGAAGAGGGCTACCCGCCGCACTTCATACACCTCGTCTCGGCCGAAGCGTCGGACGCCGAACTGCCTGACTGGATGATCGGGCCGCTCGCCGAACTGACGCGTCAGGGCCGGTTCATCTTCGGCGACTTCCCGCGCGACGAGTACCACTACCTGGCCATGGTGGACTCCTCGCTCCGCTTCGGGCTCGAACACGGCGAGTCCACATTCATCAGCACGCGGACCGATGCGTTCTCGGGTGCCGATCGCCCCGACGAGTACGAGGGCGGCATGGACCACCTCGGCGTGATCCCGCACGAGTACATCCACGCGTGGTGCGGCAAACTCGCCGCCCCGGAGGGGCTCGTCCGCGAGAACTACCATGACCCCGTCGACTCCTCGCTGCTCTGGGTCTACGAGGGTCTGACGAGCTACTACGACGACGTGCTCAGCGCTCGCTCGGGAATGATCACGCCCGACGAGTACCGCGCAAAGGTGCTCGGCGCGATCGAGCGCTACGAGAACCAGCCGGGTCGGGCCTGGCGGCCGGTCCTGGATACCGCCCGCGATGTGGTAAGCGTGCGTCGATCCAGCCCAGCGGGCAACGAACTGCGACGCGGAGCCGACTACTACGGCGAGGCAGCGCTCTTCTGGATGGAGGCCGACGCGATCATCCGCCGAGGCTCGAACGGTCGTCGCTCGCTCGATGATTTCTGCAAGGCCTTCTTCGATGTGCGTGTACAGCCGGTCGGGGAACAGACCACGTATGACCGCGACGATGTGGTCCGTGCGCTGCGTCGTGTTCACGCCGGGCAGGACTGGGACGAGCTCATCCGGGTCCGCATCGAGCGTCCGGTCGAGGATCTCTCGATGCAGTACCTCATCGACCTGCTCGGCCAGGAGCGGGCGTTCAGTGACCAACCGACCGAACTGCAGCGCCGATCCGAGCGCTCGGCTTCCGGTGTCAATCTCCGCTACGCCGCGGGTTTCGCGGCCACGGCCGATGGCCGCGTGACGCGAGTGGTGGAAGACTCGGGTGCGTCGAGCGCCGGTCTCGAAGACGGCGACCGCGTGCTCGCGATCGGTGAGCGCATCTTCTCGCGCTCGGCGCTGCTCGATGCGGTGGATCGAACGGCGGACACCCCCGGCGTGCTCGATCTCCTCGTGTCGCGCGGCGATCGCGTGCTCCGCATCGAGGTCCCGTGCGACGGCAGCCGGCGGTTCGTGCGCCTGGCCCCAGAAGAGGGTGAACCGGATCTCGTGAGAGCCATCGGCGAGCGGCGAGAACGCTGACCATCGCTGCGACCGAGTCTCATCAAGCCACACTTAAGTCATAACGAGGATTGATTGAAACAGTAAGTTTCATCGCTTTGAACAATCATGGTTCCGCGCCGATACTCTTGCAGTACACCACCCGCAAGGAGCATCGCCATGGCCGAGACCCATCCGTTCGACGCGAAGAAGACACTCACTGTTGAGGGCGACTCGTTCGCCTACTACGACCTCGGTGTGCTTGAGGACAAGCTCGGCTGCGACATCGCCAAGCTGCCGTACTCGATCCGCGTGCTGCTGGAATCGATGCTGCGCAACGTCGACGGCTTCGTGGTCACCGAGGACGACATCCAGAAACTCGCGTCGTACGACGCGAGGAACGTCGTGAAGGAAGAAGTCCCGTTCATGCCCGGGCGCGTGGTCCTGCAGGACTTCACGGGTGTGCCCTGCGTAGTCGACCTCGCGGCGATGCGCGACGCGATGAAGAACCTCGGCGGCGACCCGTCGATGATCAACCCCGATGTGCAGTGCGATCTCGTCATCGACCACTCCGTGCAGGTGGACGATTTCGCGACCCGCGTGGCCCTGACCATCAACGCCGAGAAGGAGTTCGAGCGCAACAACGAGCGCTACGAGTTCCTCAAGTGGGGACAGCAATCGCTGGCGAACTTCAGCGTTGTCCCGCCGGCCACCGGCATCGTGCACCAGGTCAACCTTGAGTACCTCGCCCGCGGCGCCCTCACGAAGAGTGCCGGCGGCGAGAAGACTGTCTACCCCGACTCGCTCGTCGGCACCGACAGCCACACCACCATGATCAACGGCCTCGGCGTCGTCGGCTGGGGCGTCGGGGGGATCGAGGCCGAGGCGGTCATGCTCGGCCAGCCGGTCTACATGCTCACCCCCGAGGTCATCGGGTTCAAGATGACCGGCAAGCTCCCCGAGGGCGCGACCGCCACCGATCTCGTGCTAACGGTCACGCAGATGCTCCGCTCCTACGGCGTGGTCGAGAAGTTCGTCGAGTTCTTCGGCGACGGCCTCGCCACGCTCTCGCTTCCCGACCGCGCGACCATCGCCAACATGGCGCCCGAGTACGGCGCGACGATGGGCTTCTTCCCACTCGACCAGGTCGCCATCGACTACCTGCGCTTCACCGGCAAGAGCGAGGAAGAGGTTGCTCTCGCCGAGGCGTTCGCCAAGGCCAACCACCTCTACTGGACCTCGGATTCGCCAGAGCCGGTCTTCACCGATGTGCTCGAACTCGATCTGTCCACCGTGCAGCCGTCGCTCGCCGGGCCGAAGCGCCCGCAGGACCGCATCGCGCTCACCGACATGCAGACCGCCTTCCGAAAGGCGCTCACCGCACCGAACGGCCCGCAGGGTCTCGGCCACACCGAGGACCAGATCGACATGAGCGCGACCTACACCGCCACCGAGGCCAGCCACCCCGCCACCGCGGGCTCGGAGCACACGATCCACAACGGCAGCGTCGTCATCGCGGCGATCACCAGCTGCACGAACACTTCCAACCCCGATGTGATGATCGCCGCGGGCCTCGTGGCGCGCAAGGCCCGGGCGCTCGGCCTGACCCGCAAGCCGTGGGTGAAGACCTCCCTCGCACCGGGCTCGAAGGTCGTCACCGATTACTTCGACAAGGCGAACCTCACCGAGGATCTTGAGGCCCTCGGTTACCACACCGTCGGCTACGGCTGCACGACCTGCATCGGCAACTCCGGCCCGCTCCCCCCCGAGATCGAAGAGGCCATCGTCTCCACCAAGGAGAAGGACGGCACCACCCTCGCCGTCGCGTCGGTACTCTCGGGCAACCGCAACTTCGAGGGGCGCGTGCACCCGCTGACCAAGGCGAACTACCTCGCCTCGCCGCCGCTGGTCGTCGCGTACGCCATCGCCGGCACCGTGGACATCGACCTCGCGAACGACCCGATCGCGCAGACGCCCGACGGCAAGGACGTCTACCTCAAGGACATCTGGCCGACCCACGCCGAGGTCGTCGAGATCCGCCAGCAGTGCGTCACCCGCGAGCAGTTCCTCGAGAAGTACGCGGGCGTGTTCACCGAGAACGAGACATGGAACCAGGTCCCCGTTTCTAAGAGCGAGCTCTACAAGTGGAACGACGATTCCACCTACATTCAGAACCCGCCGTTCTTTGAGGGCATGGGCGACGACGCCCCGGGCTTCGCGAGCATCAAGGGCGCGAAATGCCTGGTCTACGTCGGCGACTCGGTCACGACCGACCATATCTCGCCCGCCGGCTCGATCGCGGAGGAGATCCCCGCAGGCCAGTATCTCATCTCCAAGGGCGTTCCCAAGAGCCAGTTCAACAGCTTCGGCTCCCGGCGTGGCAACGACCGTGTCATGACCCGCGGCACGTTCGCAAACGTGCGCATCAAGAACCGCATCGCGGCCGACGCCGAGGGCAAGATCCCCGAAGGCGGCTGGACGAAGGACATGTCGAAGGCCGGCGGCGGCAAGATCGACTACATCTACAACGCCGCGATGAACTACAATGCCGAGCAGACCCCGCTGGTCGTGCTCGCCGGCAAGGACTACGGCATGGGCTCATCGCGCGACTGGGCCGCCAAGGGCACCATCCTGCTCGGCTGCCGCGCCGTCATCGCCGACAGCTTCGAGCGTATCCACCGCTCGAACCTGGTGTTCATGGGCATCCTGCCCCTTCAGTTCATGCCCGGCCACAACGCCGAGACCGTCGGCCTGAACGGCTTTGAGACTTTCGATATCGAACTGCCCGACGACCTCAAGCCGGGGCAGGAAATCACGGTCGTCGCGACCAAGCCCGACGGCGTGGAGATCCCATTCCGCGCACGCGTTCGCATCGATACGCCCGTCGAACTGGAGTACTACCGCAACGGCGGCATCCTCCAGACCGTCATCCGCAAGAAACTCAACGAGGCGCGTCAGCCCGCGACGGTCTGATCCCACCGATTACGAGTATAGAAGCGAGGGCGATCCAAAGCGGATCGCCCTTTTCTTTGGCCTGGCTTGTCTGGTCCACGGACCGGACCTCAGCCGGTCTTTCGGTTCATCGAGTGGATCATGCAGAACGAGTCAGCGGGCACGCTCCGGGCGATCTCGCTGAGCACCGTTCGCACCTCGTCGGAGACATCGACGAACTCCAGACCAACTTCGTGCCGGCGCCAGCCGAGCTTGCGCGACCAGCGGACCATCACCTTGAGGCGCACCATCTCGAACGCCGAGATCAGACCGATCTGGATGGGCTCGCCTTCTGCTTCGTGCCTGACCCGGCGTTTCGAGAGAACGCGCATGCCGGTCGCGGAGAAGTCGAGCACCGGGCCGATCGTCGTCTCGACGTTGTTGCAGCGCATCCGCCCGCGCGATCGTCCGTCAGGCATGTCCGCGTTCATGGAACGGTCGATCAGGCGGACGACGTCTTCGTTGGGAATCCCGTTCATCGCGTCACCTCCGTCGCACCTCGCTGGTATCGGTCGCGGCGCGGGACGGTGTCGTCGAACCCCGACGCGTCCTCCGCGATCGGGTCCGGGCCTTGCGGTTTGCGACGGCACGGTACTTCTCGGACGCGATTCGGCTTTAACTCGCACCGCAAGCCAGACGATATCCGTCACAGGAGGTACTCCGCCTTGCAAACACTCTCAACTCAGCACGGGCGCCGAGTGCTTCGAGCCTTCACGCTCGTCGAGCTC
>JANSXG010000084.1 GCA_024743075.1 bacterium
CGCGGTCGTCGTAGTCCGCAGTCGTGATCAGCGTCGCCGGATACTCGGTGCCCCGCACCGTATTGTGCAGGGGCGAGTACGCGTACTGGGCCATAAACTCGTCTTGGTTCTCGGACAGCCCGTAGTCGTTGGACCACGCCCGGCCGATCGTGAACAGGTGGTAGCGCAGCATGTCCAGCACCCCCACCGCCGGCAAGGCCACCGCGAACAGTTCCGGGCGCTGCGTCATCGCCGCCCCAACCAAAAGCCCGCCGTTGGATCCACCCTGGATCGCCAGCTTCTCCGGCGAGGTGTATCTGTTGTCGATCAGGTACTCCGCCGCCGCTATGAAATCGTCGAACACGTTCTGCTTCTGCAGCTTCGTGCCGGCCTTGTACCAGGCCTGACCGTACTCGCCGCCGCCGCGCAGGTTGGCAACGACATACACGCCCCCCATCTCCAACCACGCCGCGCGGGTCGTCGAGAACGAGGGTGTCAGCGAGACATCAAACCCGCCATAGCCATAGAGCAGCACCGGGTTCTGGCCGTCGAGGCGCAGAGCCTTTGGGCGGGTGATGAACATCGGGACGCGCGTGCCGTCCTTCGAGGTATAGAACTTCTGCTCGACCACATAATCGTCGGGGTTGAAGTCCACACCCGCCCGCTTGAACAGTGTCGACTCGCCCGTGATCAGGTCGTAGGCGTAGATGCTCGGCGGCGTGGCGTACGACGAGAACGAGTAGAACGTCGTCGAGTCGGTCCGTTCGCCACCGAACCCCGATGCGGTCCCGATGCCGGGGAGTTCGACCGAACGCACGAACGACCCGTCGGGCCGGTACATCCGAACCCGGGTCGAGGCATCTTCGAGGTACGAGGCGACGAACTGGTTGCCGACAAAGTTCACACCGGTGAGTACCGATTCAGTCTCCGGGATCACCGTCTCCCAGTTGTTCTTGGACGGGTCGCGGATGTCCACCGCCACCAGCCGTCCGTTCGGTGCCTCGTAGTTCGTCACGAAGTAGAAGATTGGCCCATCGTTGCCGACGAACGAGTGATCGTTCTCGAAGTCGCCGATCAGCGTCACCGGGTAGCCCAGCGGCTCGCTCAGATCCTTGTACAGGATCATGTTCTTCGAAGTGGCCTTCGAGACACCGATGACCAGGTACCGACCGTCCTCGGTCGCCGAGGAATAAAAGTTGTACTCGGGCTGATCCCGGTTCTCGTAGACCAGCACATCCTCGCTCTGATCCGTCCCGATCCGGTGGAAATAGACCATGTGATTGGTGTTGCGACCGGTGAACGCCTCGCCCTCCCCTGGCTCCGGGTACCGCGAGTAGAAGAAGCCGCTGCCGTCGCGCTTCCAGGATGCGCCGGAAAACTTGATCCACTCCAGGCGGTCGTCCAGATCCTCACCGGTCTCCAGATCGCGCACGAAGCCGGTCCGCCAGTCCGAACCGCCCTCCTGCACGAAGTACGCCATGTAGCGACCGTCCGGGCTGAAGAACGTCCCGGCCAGCGCGGTCGTACCGTCCTCGGAGAACGTGTTCGGATCGATCACCACCCGCGCCTCGCCATCCAGCGACTCGCCGGTCGTGTACAGCACCGAGTGATTCTGCAGACCGTCGTTCTTCGTAAAGTAGTACCGGCCGGCATTGATGAACGGGGAGCCGTACCGCTCGTAGTCCAACTTCTCCATCAATCGCTCGCGGATCGCGTCGCGATACGGGATCTGCTCCAGAACGCCGAAGGTCACCTCGTTCTGCGCCTCGACCCAGGCCGCGACCTGCTCGGATTCACGTACATCCGCTTCCAGCCAGCGATAGGGGTCGGGCACCTCGACACCGTGGTACACATCCACGACGTCGATCTTCTTCGTCTCGGGATAGTCGAGCGGTGCGCTCGCTGCGCACGCGAACGCCGAACCCAACCCCAGAATCCCGGAACCCAGCAGCACGCTGTACTTCATCACTCGCATCCTTCCCTCAACAGTCGCCGGTCTCACTGAACCAAGCCCTGCGTGAGTCTCATAAACGCCGTTTCGAGGTTCACCGCTTCCTCGCTGAAGCTCGTCAACCGGAAACCCGCGTTGATCAGCCGGTTCGGGATGTCCGAGATGCTGCGCACCATCGAATCATCAACGGTCAAATGGATCACCGTCCGCTGGTCATTGCCCCGAGCGAACGCACCGCTCGAATCCTCTTCGACCAGATCCACCTGCTTCACACCCGGCACGCCGTGCAGCATCTTCGCCGCTTCCTCGGTCCGGTCAGCCACCGTGATGTGCAGCACATGCTGCAGCTTCGCCTTCTGCATCACCTCGCGCACCGAGCCGTGGAAGACCATGTTTCCCCGCTCGATGATACCCACGACGTTGCACAGCTCCGCCAGCTCCGAAAGGATGTGGCTGGAGATGATGATCGTCTTGCCCATCCGCTTCAGCTCTTTGAGCAGCTCTCGGATCTCAATCCGCGCCCGCGGATCCAGACCCGAGGCCGGCTCGTCCATCAGCAGCACCTTCGGGTCGTGCAGCAGCACGCGCGCCACCGACAACCGCTGCTGCATGCCGCGCGAAAGACTGTTCACTTCGGCGTTGGTCTTGTAAGTCAGGTCTGTCAGGTCCAGCACGTCTGCGACCACGCGCTTGCGCTGCCCGCCCTGGATGTCGTACGCCGCGGCGAAGAACTCCAGGTACTCGCTGACCACCATGTCCTCGTACGCGCCCATGAAGTCCGGGACGTACCCGATGATCGGGCGGATCTGCCGGTTCTGGTAGCCCACGGTCAGCCCGTCGATCATCGCCTGCCCCCGCGTCGGCTTCAGAAGCGTCGCCAGGATCTTGATCGTGGTCGTCTTGCCGGCACCGTTCGGTCCGATGAACCCGAAGCAGTCGCCCGACTCGATGGTCAAGTTCAGATTGTTCAGCGCGACCAGTTCGCCGTATTCCTTGGACAGGTTGATCGTCTCGATCATCGCCATACTCAGCTGCCCCCTCCGGTGCCGCGGGAATCCGCATCGACCACAAGTCCCTCAAGACGAAGCGGGTCATCCTCCAGCGGGAACACCCAACGCACAACCGTCCGCCCGGACATATCGAACTCTTCGCCGCCCACGCGCAGCGGCGTCGGGCACGCGTCGACCACTTCGCCGGTGATGATCAGGCAGGGGCGCATCAGTTGCTTCGTCAGATCAAGCCCGTGCGTCGTCCGCTGCAGCGCCACCGTCGGGCTCGGCATCGCCAGGCCCGCAAGATCCGAACCGGGGATGTGGCCCAGCCAGTTCACGAGCGATATCCCGGGGGCCGTATCGACGGTCGGCACCGAGACGATCGACGTCGTCGGCAACTGGTTACGCAGCCGCTGCTGCAGAAGTTCGTCGCCGACGATCCGGTACACGCCAAGGTCCATCGGCTGGCCGGGTGCCCAATCGGCCCCGTCGGTCAGCGCCGGATTCTTCCGCCACGCGTAGGTCCGCGTCCGCCGATCCTGCCCACGCCCCTCGTCCCTCGTGTACGAATCCAGCATCGCCTGCTCGCTGACCGGGCCGAGATTGAGCACGACCGTCACGTTTGTCAGCGCACCCGGCAGATTGTGCACGAGACTGCCACGCAAACCCTGCGCCGTCGCGCTCGGCCGGTCCGCCGGCGTCGGCGGGAACGGCATCTCCCACACCGCCGGCCCCAGCCAGTCGGCGCGGAACTGCTTCACCGTCGATCGCGTCGGCACCGCGAGCCGCCACGGGTCCGAAGCGCTCATCACATAGCTCCGGGCATCGGGGAACGTCACCGCCGTCGTCTGATCCGGCGAATTCCACGGCATGATCGTGTTCGAGTTCGCATCGTCCGCTTCGCCCACGGAAACCGTGCGCTCGCCGTAATCCGGCAGCAGCACCGAGACCCAGGTTCGCGTCCGCTGCTCCGACTCGCCGTACACACCGTCGATGAAGGTGATGTGCTCGCCGCTGACCCGCACAGGGCTGAGCGCACGCGCACCAACCCAGCCGATCAGCGAAAACACCGCGGCCGACGCGACAAACGCCACCCACGCGAGATGACTCTTCCCACGCCCCTTGAGCAGCGCAAACCCGCCGGGTCCCGCGACTATCCAGTACACCGCGAACACCACTATCGCCAGCAGCAGACCGACACCCACCGCCGTCGACCGATTGATCGCGTTGGCGACGAATGTATCGACGAACACTTCCTGTCCGCGCGTGGCCAGCCCCTGCAGACGACGCCGGATATCCTGGTTCCCCACCTCCGTCGCCGCCGGGATCAGGAACCGCTGCGAGAACAGCCGGTGCCAGAAATGATCCGCCCGCAGGTCCGAGCCGCCCCCAAGGGCCCCATTGCGCAGGTCCAGCCCGATCACCGTGACCAGACCGGCACCGAGGTTCCGCGTCGCCACGACCGGCCCCTCAAGCCCCTCGATCACCACCCCGGCTTCCGAGCGCTGCGCCTCGTCGTCGGGCGTGAAGATGTAGCCCACGGTCCGGGCCGGGAACTCGCGGTCGTTCTGAGGCCGAACGAACAGGTTCCGGAACTGGCCGAGATCGATGTCCTCGCGCCGTTCGAACTCGCCCATCGGGAGCACATCCGCGAGCGGGTTGTCCGGAGAGAACCACTGCGGATTGATGATGTCGGGCACCACGACCAGGTGCCCACCCCGACGCACCCATTCGCGCAGCGCATCGCCCCGCGCTCCGGAGATCGCCCGCAGGTCGCCCTCGCCCCACACCAGAACCTCGAACGGCGCGAGCCCCATCCATCGGTCTGGCAGGTCCGCCGGGGCGAGCCCCGACACCAGCCGCCACTCGCCGTGCGCAGTCCGAACCCGCTCCGGCTGAGAACGCAAAACAGTCAGCAGTTCGTACTGCTCCAGACCGAATGTCTCGATCCCGATCACGCCGATCAGCGACTCCGTCGCCCGCGCAACCTCGCCCGGCAGCAGCGTCGTCGCCTCAACCTGCGAGCCGACCGTCACTTCCTCGCCCGTCGCCTCCTCCGGGAGCGCACGGACCGAAACCGTGAACTGCTGCGAGTTCCGCACGTTCCAGTCCTGCGGCAGGTAAAGCCACACGCTCCGCTCGGCACCCGGCACCAGCGACACCTCGCGCCGGACCAGCAGCGTGTCCCCGTCCGGATCGCGCCGATGGATCTGCACCGCCGCCCGCAGCGGACCGCCGCTCGATGTCTGCTTCAGCGTCAGTTCGACGCCAGACCAGTCGCCGGGCCGGACGATCCCGCCCACCCCGAACTGCCGGGCCGAAACCTGCACCGCCCGCTCGCGGACGACCCCGTCCAAAGCCTCGCCCGGAACTGGCGAACCCGCGTCCTGCCCAGACGCCGCCGGCACGAGAACCAGACCGATCAAAAGAGACAGGAAGACAGTCGCCAGACGCGCAACCATCCGCCCGCAGGGGGCGTCGGAACGTCGGTTCGGGCATCCTCGCGTCAGAAAATCACGCACTGGTCCGCAGTATACGCCTTCACCCGCCCCGCCTCCCGGCCGATAAGCCCTGCATGCCCACCGGCCAGTGGATCAATCTCCTGTTCATCGGGTGCGCCGTCGCCGGCGTCGGTGCTTTCCTGTACACCCTCGCGGCACGCATCGCCTGGGAGATCGGCCTGCACGATCTCCGCGTCGAGGCCCACCGCCTGCGCGCTGAGTACGCCAAGCGAATCGCCGCACTTCAGGGCGGTGATGTCGAACTCAGCGACATCAATGTCGACATCCTCGACGACAACGGCGAGGCCATGGACCTTGAGGAAGTCATTGAAGGCATCGAGGTCGAACCGCAGCAGCGCAAGGCGGCTTGATCGCGTCAGCGCGAGGCAAACTCCCCAATCAGCGCCGCGTGTGTCCGCATCCCCAGCGTGAAGCAGTCGATCTCGAACTTCTCGTTCGGTGAGTGCACCCGGTCATCGTCGAGCCCGAAGCCGATCAACAGCGTGTCCAGGCCGAGTTCCGCCTTCAGAAGCCCCACCACCGGGATCGAACCGCCCGACTTGATCAGGTGCGGCTTCGTCCCGCCCGCGACCTCCAGCGCCTTCATCGCCGACTGCACGTACGGCGAATCCGCCGACACGTTCCCCGGATGGCCGCCGTGCAGGTCCGTCAGTTCCCACCGGCAGCCCGGCGGCGTGCGCTCCTCCAGCCACGCGAAGAACTTCTTCGTGATCGCTTCCGGGTCCTGATCCGCCACCAGCCGGAACGACACCTTCGCGCCGGCGTACGACGGGATCACCGTCTTCGCGCCCTCGCCCTGGTACCCGCCCCAGATGCCGTTGATGTCACACGTCGGGCGCGCCCACTCGCGCTCCAGCGCGCTGTAACCCCTCTCGCCTACATCCGCCTCCGGAGGCAGACCGATCTTCTTCAGCGAAGCCGCGGCGTCCTGCGGCACACGCGACCACGCCTGCTTCTCCTCATCCGAGATCGGGCGCACATCGTCATAGAACCCGGGAATCGCGACCTTCCGGTCCGCGTCCCAAAGCTGCGCCAGCACCTTCGTGAGTTCGTTGATCGGGTTCGGGCATTTGCCGCCCCACATCCCCGAGTGCAGGTCCTGGTCCGGCCCGTGCAGCACAATGTTCGTGTACGCCATGCCGCGCACACCCGTCGTGATCGCCGGCTTGCCCCGACCGAGTTGACCCGTGTCTGAAATCACGCAGATGTCGCACTGTTCGAGCTTCGCGCGGTTCGCGCGCACGAACTGATCGAGGTGCACCGACCCCGACTCTTCTTCGCCTTCAAGCAGGATCGTGAAGCGCACCGGCACCTGCCCGTGCTGGTCCTTCCACGCGCGCAGCGCTTCGAGGAAACTCGCCACCTGGCCCTTGTCGTCCACCGCGCCGCGCGCCACCACACGCCGCTGTGGCACATCGTCCTCGATCGGTCCGTCCGCATCCTTGATCACCGGCTCGAACGGCGGCGATTCCCACAACTCCAGCGGCTCCGGCGGCTGCACATCGTAGTGGCCGTAAAACAGAACGTGCGGCCCGGCGTAATCGTCCGCACCGGCGTACTCCGCCCAGACGATCGGGTGCCCCGGCTTCTCCGGCGTGCCCGTCTCTACCAGTTCCGCCTCGATCCCCGCTTCCGCAAGGCGATCGACGGCCCACCTGGCCGCGTCGCGACACTGGGGCCGATACTTCGAGTCCGTGCTGATGCTCGGGATGCGCAGCCATTCAATCAGCCGGTCGATCGCCGCCTGCTCATTCTGCTCCAGTGCCTTGAAGATGCCGTTGAGATCGATAGCCGCTTTGCTCACGCCTGCCTCCGGGGTCGGGTCCGCTTCGAATCAAAGAGAAGCGCTCAGCATACCCGCCCGACAGACCGGCGATTCCTCGGTTACATCGCCCCGCCCGTGCCGCGCAACGCCGCCACGATGTTCGCCGAAGCGACCACCAGCGCCGTCACGATCAGCAGCACGAACAGCCCCACTTCGAGCACGCGAAGCGCCCTCGTCCGCCCGCGGATCGACGGCGACACCGCCGGTCCCGACTCCGGCTCGGCCTCGACCACCTCGTCGATGGCGAAACCCTCAAGCTCGGCGTAGCTCTGCGGCGGACGCTGCGACCAGTCCATCCCGCACCTCGGGCACAGGTCACGAGCCGACACGTCGACCCGTGACGAGTCCGCTCGAAGTCCGCAGCCGACGCAGCGGCGTTGCAACATCCAAGGCGTTTTGGTCGGTGTGACCAGCGTCATAGGGCTCTTCAAGCATAGAGTCAGCATCGCCGAAAGCGAGCGCGAACCCGCGCGTTCGAGAATTTGGGCTCCGGAACCACCGCCTGATCATGCCGAAACTTTCCACTATCTCTGACTGGGCAAAGTTGCTCGACGCCATGGCCTCAAGCGTGGACGGTCCCCACCCGACGGACGATCAGCGTCCGTTCGCTGACGAGTTCGGCCATCGGCGTCCGGTGGACCGTCCCTTCATCGCATGGCTGAACGAATCCGAAACCGGAGGCGACTCGGTCGCGTCCCTCGTCCACGCCGACTCACCCGATGTCGCCCTCTGGGCGGCCCTCGCGTCGGTGCAGCCCGTCCCCGCGCCGGTCCTCGGACTCCACAGGCGATCCGACTGGCGGAGCAACTTCGACGCCGGCAGCCTGTTCCCGCAGCGCAACGAGTCCGGCCCGATCGCTATCGAGGTCTGGACCGAAGTCGAGTTGAGTTCCCTCCACGCCCTCGCCTGGCTCGCCGGGCGGGATTCGTCACTGCGCCCGCTCGTCCGCAACACCGCCCGCTGGCTCATCGAGAACCTGCAGCCCGACAACGCGACCAACCATCCTTGGGCCGTGCATCTCTTCGCCGCCATCGGCGTGCTCGACAACGATCCCGACGCCTCGATGTACGCCCAGACCCTCCTCCACAACTGCCAGGTCTCGCAGGGTCGCCCCGACGCCTTCTCCGCACTCATCCTGCGTGACAGCGCCGCGGCCCTGCGCAAGGGCTCACTCGCCGATTGGCTGGTTGACGCAGATCAGGACTGACCGGCGGCGGAACGCTCGAGTTCAGTTCCCCTGAGGCTCCGGGTCGTTACTCGCCGGGTGCTTGGGCACAACCGGCTCCTGACTCACGCTCCGGCTGTCGGGCTGGACCATGTCCGTCCGAGCACTGGAACTGGGCAACTGCTCCGGATCCTTGGCCTTGCTGGCGCTCGACTTTCTCGATGCTTCATCGACCTCGTCCTCGATGCCCTGAATCCCCTTGCGGAACTCGACAATCGAACGCCCCACGCCGCGACCGACCTCGGGCAGACGGCGCCCGAAGAGCAACAGACCGATGATCAGCAGAACGATCCACTCCATGTTCCCCGGCATGCCCAGGAATGCGAGTGTGGCGTGCGAAGCAGTTTCAAGCGTGCCGATCATCAATGCTCCCGATCATTCAAAGCGAGCCGACGCCGGGTCCGGGGAGGAGGCGTCCTGAGTAAGCCAGTTCGGACATCGGCAGCAGACCGCCGGGAGCCCGAGCTTCGACTCAGGATTGTACCGCGACCCGGCTCAGCCGGTTGAGAACGGGCTAAGGACGCCCCGTACTCAGGGACAGGGCACGCCGAACGCCCCGAGCACGATGTTCAGATCGACCAGATCCACGCTCCCGTTGCCGTCGGCGTCGCCTTCCGAGGTCGTCTGCCCGAAGTTCGCGAGCACGAGGTTGAGGTCCGCCAGATCGACGCTGCCGTCGCCCGTGACATCACCGGGACACGGCACACCCTGCCCCTCGACGATCTCGAACGCGTCGACCACCGTCGCCGCGCCGTCATCGTTCGCGAACGAGATCGAGCGTGGGCCGAGCGGCGCATCCGTCGCCACATCGAAGAACAGCCCGGTCACCTGCGTGCCCAGCGCGTTCGGGACCGGCGTGCCCGTCACGCTGACGCCCAAACCGCTCACACTGAACTCCGAGGCCGACTCAACGTTCTTCAGGTTCGTACCGGTCAGCACGACCTCCACGCTCGTTCCCTGTTCGATCGTCGACGGGCCTTCGAACGCCAGAGAGGTCTCAGCACCGAACACCTCGCAGACGATCGTGTCCGTCGCCCGCTTACCGTTCGAGTCCGTGACCCGAAGCGCCACGTCGTAGGAACCGTTCGACACGTATTGCGTCACCGGCTTCGGAGTCCCCAACGTCTCGAAAGTGCCGTCGCCGTCGAGGTCCCAATCAAAGTTCACGATCGTCGCCCCCGGCTCGGTCGCCTCGGAGTTGATATCGCCGATGAACCACGCGTTCGTGTTCGCTTCGACTCGCTTGCCGTTCAGGCCCGCGTTGGCGTACGGCTCCGCGGGAACCGGGTTCGGGAAGAGCAGGTTCCCGATGTTCGCGACGCTCAGGTCGTACATCTGCACGATCTGATCCGAAGTCGGGTTCGGGCCGATATCCTGCACACGAACAAAGTAGGTCCCGGGCGCCAACTGACGGTTGATCTCCTCCGCCAACCCGGGCCCGTTCGCCGATGCCTGAGCAACCTCGCCGAGCGCATCGAAAAGCGTCAGCGTCAGGTCCCCGGCCGACTGCGCATCGACCGTGCTGTTCGAACCGAAACAATTGAAGAACTGCTGACCGTTCGAGTAGCTCCCGCCGGTCGGCTCGATCCGCAGACGCACCGCGGTCGGCGCCGACAGCGTGAAGCTGAACCAGTCCTGGTCTGTGTTGTTGGGTCCGTTCTCGCCATTGGTCGCCAGTTGCAGCAACCGGACGGACCGCCCGCCGTCGTCGTTGAGGTTCCCAAGCGGCGCGGCGTCGCTCTGGCCGTGGTTTCCCGCGAAACGGTCGCCGTAGTTCCGCCCGGTGTTCCGTCGCTCATCCACGCCGACCACGTCGAACTGGGTGGAGATGAACGGCTCCATCAGCTTCGTTTCGTTGCACGGCGTGACATGAATGAAGCCCAAACCGTGACCGTGCTCATGCGCGACCGTGTTCCGCAGATAGCGGTAGTTGTCGGCCGGATCACCGAAGTTGCTGCTGCCCCAGAACGAGTTGTTCATCACCATGTCGCTGCCGCCGATGCTCGCAAAGTCATTCGACGGGAACGCGTTGTACGCCAGAAACGTGCCCGTCCCGAAATCACGCCCGCCCATGCGGATGTCGCCGCGGGTCGGCACTCGCGTCGTGCTCTGGTTCATGGGCGCGCCGTCGTCGGCGACCTCGAAGTACGTGTTCCCCGAATACTTGCGCCAGCTCGCGAGCGCCTGCCGGAAGTACTCGCGTCCCAGATCCAGATTCTCGGAGCCGAACTCGGCGAGCAGCCGCGCATCGAGGTTCGAAGGGCCGGTCGGGGCGACCTCCGACAAACCCCAGATCGTCCCATCGGAAGGGAACGAGTATGTGAACCGCGCCTTCGAAGCCTGCCCGGAAGCACCCTGTGACAAATCGCCCACCCACACCGTCGGCGCGGTGAAGAACCGGAATGCCTCGGGATCGCCGAAGAACGTCGGAGGCAAGGCTCCGTACCGATCAAGAATCCGCTGACGCTCTTCCGGCGTGATGTTCGACGGGTAGCACAGCACCTGCTCCATCCGCGCACGCCGCTCCTGCTCAAGCGCCGCCATCGCATCCATTGTCGACTCGATCGACGCCTCGGCGCCTTGCTCGCTCGCGACAGCGCTCACGCTGATCGACGCGCCGCACACCATCGAAAGGGCCAACGCACTCCACACGCCATTGCTCATCGGTCGCTCCTCACCGGCATCGTTGTTCGAGTCGGAACACCTGCCCGCCTCTCTCCCATCACAGTACGGGCGTTATCGCAGCGCGGCCGCTCACCGATTCAAACCCACCGGCCCAAATCCGGGCCTGCAGCACCGCTCTCGGGCCGGGCGGGGCGTTTCGTTCGGTGATCCGAGACTTACCTACTTTGCCAGATACTCAGCCCTGACCCCCGCGAACTTGTCCGGACGCGAGTCCGCCAACCAACGACCGGCCGCCTCATCGCCCCTCAAATGCCGCTGCAGAAACGCCAGCGTCGCGTGGCTCGTCAATGCTTCCATCCGCGCTGCGTCCCCGTTCGGTGCCGCCCCACCCTGATACGCGCTGTGCGTCGCCCCCTCGATGAACACCAGGTACTTATCCCCCTCCGGCGCAAACTCATACGGATGCCGGCGCGACTCGGGCGTCTCGTCCGACACCCGGCTCACATCCTCCGACCCCGCGAACACGAGCGTCGGCTTCGTGAAACCGTTCCAGGAGGTCTCGCTCAGCGACGGGCGCGTCGTGCCCTGCCCGGAGATAACGATGTACGCATCGAACGACGATCCATCGGAGAACGACCGCTCGCGACCCGCCCACCCGAGATGGAACCGCAGCCCCGCGAGCGCCTGCGTGGTCATCGCGCCCGCCGAGTGCCCGGCCATCGCCGCGAGGTCCCGATCCACCAGCCCGGGCTGAGCCAGCTCCGCCTCGATCCCTTCAAGGTTCGCGAGGATCCACTCACAATCTTCAGCCCGCGATCGCAGGTCGACCACGCTCGTCCCCTCGCGCGTGAACGTCCGGCGCAGACTCTCCGCCGACTCCCCGGTCTCGCGCCGCAGACGGACCGAGTCCGTGTGCGCAGGATGCACGACCACGTACCCGTGCGAGGCCAGATGCGCGCTCAGGTGCTCGAACGCGTCCGTGTAGCCGCCCATGCCATGGCTGAACACGACCAGCGGGTACGGCCCGGGCATCTCTTCGGTCGCGACCGGATACCGCACCTTCAGCACCAGTGGCATTTCACGCCCGTCGCGCTGGAAACGAAGCTCTTCCGCGACCGCAACCTCGTGCGCCCCGGCGGTCAGATCGACCGTAAACGTCTCAGCAATCGGTGTCGGTCCGGGGTCCCAGCCGGCCTCCAGACGAACCGGGGCAACGAGGCAGATCACGGCAACGAACAAGCAGACAAAGCGCGACATGCGGCGACTCCTTTCAGAGGATCTCCCACGCAATACGCGGGCTCCGGATGGCGATTGCATCCCTCCTTTCTACCCGCTTCTGACGCCCCCACAGCGCCCTTGGCCGCTGGTACACTGCCCCTCCCCCACGCCGGAGTGGCGGAACTGGCAGACGCGGTGGATTCAAAATCCACTGCCCGCAAGGGCTTGAGGGTTCGAGTCCCTCCTCCGGTACTTCACCCGCCGCGAACAGCCGCAGCGGGCTCTTTTTTCTTCAGTTTTCCCGTACGCACAGCACAGAGAGGGCATACCCATGGCAGATCCGCAGCAGGGCCAGCAGCAGGTCCAGATCCGTATCGACGAATCCAAGATGGTCAACGTCTACGCCAACACCATCCGCACCGCGACCACCTCCGACGAGATGGTCATGGACTTCGGCCTCAACCTCCCCCAGCAACAGGGCCAGGGTCAGCAGCCGAGCATGGTCTTCCAGATCGGCACCCGCGTCGTCATGAACTGGGCCGGCGCCAAGCGCCTCCTCGGCTCGCTCAACCAGGCCGTCCAGGGCTACGAGAAGGCCTACGGCGAGATCGACCTCGGCCCCAAGAAGATGAACCAGCCCCCGCAGGGCTGAGCCGATCCAGCAAGCAGACCGATCACCTAAGCCGCCCGTATGGGCGGTTTTTTTGCTGGATGACGCCAGTTTCGCCCCGATCTCGGCTGCTTTGAGTCCGGCGTATCACCCGACCCTCGGCGGGCTCCTTATCCTCGGACGTGCGATCGATCACATCGCCCACGACCGACGACCGCCTCGAACCGGAAAGAGATTCGCATGAAATCGCCAGCCCGCTGCCTGATCCCCTTCGCCGCGATGCTCGGCGTTCTCACTTGCTCGCCCTCCCTCGCCGGTGAAGCCGAGTACCAGCTCGTCATCATCGAGCCGTGGAACACCAGTTACAGCCTCGCCGTGTCCCGGGTCGACGGCCTCAACAACCTCAACCGGGTCACCGGCTGCGCCTCGACTCAGCCCCTCGGCGGCCCCTGCAGCTTCATCTGGACCCTCGACACCGGCAAAGTCGAGATCGATCTCGCCGGCCCCATCAATGACTCCGGCGTCATCGTGGCCACCAACATCATCCGCTGGCCGGACGGCACCTTCCAGGAACTCGACGGCGCGATCAGCGGCGCCGCCGACATCAACGACTCAAACGTCGTCGCCGGGTCCAACGGCAGCGTGTTCACCTGCCCCCAGCCGCCCCCCTTCGTCAACCGCGAAGCGACCGTCTGGACCGCCGACACCGGCACCATCCGCCTGGAGCAGGATCTTGGCGTCCCGTCCGCAGACCAGGCGTGGGCCATCAACAACCTCAACGTCGTCGTCGGCGTCCGTTCCTCCACCGGCCACTGCGGCGACCAGAAGGCCTTCTACTACGACCTCGACAACGAACAGTACATCGACCTCCACGCGATCCTCACCGGCAGCCCCAGCGGCATCACCCACGCCGTTGATATCAACGACGCCGGCTCCGTCGTCGGCGACGGACCGACCACCATGGGCGGCAGCGCGTTCCTCTGGAACCAGTCCGACGGCGTCACCATCCTCCCCGACCTCCCCGGCACCCTCTTCGGCTACTCCATCCCCAGTTCGATCAACAACCACGGCTCCGTCGTCGGCCAGGCGATCGTCGACGACTGGCGCGCCTGGATCTGGACCGCCGACACCGGCATCCGCGACCTCAACGACATCACCACCGGTATCCCCGACAACTTCGCCATCGTCGAAGCCAAGAAGATCAACGACAACGGCTGGATCATCGGGCGAGGCCAGTACGGCACGTGGAGCCCCGAGCGCGCTGTGGTGCTCATCCCCATCGCACCGCCCATGCGCGCCGACCTCAACGGCGACTGCACGGTCGATCTCGCTGACCTCAACCTCGTCCTCGCGAACTTCGGCACCGACTCAACCGAGGCCGATACCAACGACGACGGCACCGTCGACCTCGCCGACCTCAACGCCGTCCTCGCCGACTTCGGCCAGTCCTGCCCCTGAAGCAGACACGCGCAGCCGGCGATGCAAGGCGTTCCCATGGGTGGCATGGCCACCCTCCGCGGGCGGCTATGCGAGCCCTCGTTCGCGCGCACGATTCAAGACTTGGCGCTGTGCCATGGGTGCCGTGGTCTAAGCGAAGCGCAGGCCACGACGAACACATGAGTCCGCCCCGGCGCGCGCCGAGTGGGCTCGGGCGCATCGCCGCTTTCAGACTTTCTCAAAAAATTTTCCGCCCATAGACAGGGCGGATTCTCACGCTGCCTTTTCGCATCGCCACCTCCTGCGCGCGCCGCTTGGGCTCGCCAGCCCTAAGGGTGAAGGGAGTGTGATATGCACACCGCAGCAAAACAGCCGTCCGAAACCACAGATTTCAACCCCCAGACCGCCGAGGAAGCCCTCGCGCACATCAAGGCCGTGTATCGCATCAAACGCCTCGAGTCCGAAGTGACCATGGTCGCCGCGCAGACGAAAGCGCTGGAAGCACTCGTCCATTGCATGAAGCCGATCCAGACGACTGGCGACACCAAGCTCGACGCGTTCTACGCCCGCGAACGCAACCGCCAACGCCTCGCGGCCATCCAGACCCTC
>JANSXG010000261.1 GCA_024743075.1 bacterium
ATATCGATGGCAAGCCGCTGCTGATCAATGGCTACTCGACCGATCCCGACGCGGCGAACGGCATCGCGCACGGGCGGTGCGCCTAAGGCGACAGGCTCCACGCGCCGACGACACCGAGCGGGTTCTTGCACGAATACAGGATGCTGGCGCTGAACGAAGACGAGCCGAACTCCGCCAAAGAACTGATCCGGCGTCTTGGAGCCGGGACGATCGTGCTGGCCGATGCGAACTACGACAGCGCGTCACGGTACGAGGACATGGACGCGACCGGATCGAGGGGTGGATGAAGCACCCTAACCTGGCCGAAGCAGCGATGAGTTACGCGGAGTTATCGCGCGAACGTTCGCACGCCTCGGCGGGTTCGGCGGCGGCCTCGGACCCCTGCCGCCGTGAGTGTTCCGGAGTCCTCGAAAGAAATAGACCACAAGAACGCTCCGACCGCGCTCTACGTAGTTCGCGCGTGGCTTGGGGAGCCAATTTGCACCTGCTGACCTTCGGCAACGCGGTTCCCGTGGCCGCGACGCTCATGGGCGGTCAGGTCGACAGTCGAAGAAGTTTGAGCCCGTCTTCAACAGAGTGCGTCGGTAGCGATGCAGGCCATTTTGGATCTTGAGAAGTATGGACTCGAGCCGATGGATGGCGGACAATCGCGACGGTTCGAATAGATCGCCCACCGCCGCGACCACCGGCAACGATTTGGAAGTTCGATTAACCCTTGAGCGGGTTTCGGCGTATAGGGTGCTGTCGGAGCATAGCCAAACATGCAATTGGTACCCAAAGGCTTCCCCTCCAGAGCCCGCTGCGGGGTCTGGCCAGAGTATCGTTGAGCCGATCCTGCTCTCTGGAGAGATGTGTCCTGAAAGGATTGTTTAAGGATCGTCATCGGCTTCGCTCCACTGGGCCGTGGTGCGAGCGAAAGCGCGTCGGTGACGGCCTTGCTTTGGGGCTTTGCCTCAGGCTGGGTCGACCGACGTGAGCATCTGCACCGTCTAGCAGGTGTTGGATGGCCCCACCGTTTCGCCGGTGGACCACGACCGGGACGCTTCCACTCTTCCAGTCGCCTATCGACTCGATCGCGAGGCTCGATCCGGTGCAGCGCAATCCATAGCGATCGTGAGCCCCTCCGATGCCGTACGGCTCGTCGGATCGAGTTCCAGAGCCCGCTTGAACGCGTCCGCCGCGGCTTCGTAGCGTCCGGTCTGCAGCAATGTCGACGCGATGCCCAATTGCGGCTCGACCGCCTGCGGCATCAGTCCGGAGGCCCGCTCGAACCGCTTCGCGGCGCTGTCGAATCGTCCCTGTCGAAGGGCGAGCACGCCAAGGTTGTAGTGCAAGCGGCCGTCAAATGGATTGGCCTCAGCGGCGAGTTCCAGCGTTCGCTCAGTCTCTATCAGGTTGCCCGATTCGAACCGCGCACGCGCTTCCGAGAGCAACTGCTGCGATGCCTTGGCATCGATAAAGCCTTGCGATTGCGACGTATTCGCGTTCGTGGCGGTTGAACCGCAACCGCCGCCCGTTGCCGCGACGGTCAGCGCCGTGAGGATCATGCCAGTCGAAGTGCGGTTCAATCTGGTCATCAGTACAGCCTTAGCGCTCATCACGGGGGACTTCAAACCTGTTCGCAAACACGATCGTCGCACTGTACACCGGATCGCTGCCTCTTCGGTTCGACAGATTCAACACGAGCGAAACCGGTCGCCATTTCGAACGCAGCGCACGCCATGATGCGAAGAGACTCCAAACCTCAACCGGGCTCATCGGCTGCAGCACGACCGACACACGGTCCTCGTAGATCTCGTGGGACGAGTCGGTGGAGCCCGCATTGATACGGATCCTGCCGCTCCCCAACAATTGCTGCTGTCGCGCGGTTGGAAGCCCGGCGTCGTCGAGAGCCTGAAAGACCATCGCCTGAACGTCTTCGTCCGGCATTTCGCTCGGCCCGCGGTCGGCCGATCGCTCGCGATAGTCAAGGATCTGCTGGACCGCTGCTGCGGTCTGGTCAAATCTAGCGCGGGCATCCGCCACCGATCGGTCCGCCGCACGGCCGCGGCTCAGGTTGATCACTCCTGCGAAGAGCAGGAGGCTCGCTCCGATTGCAGCAATCGCAGCCGAGCTGTGCCGTGACGGGCGCGAGGAAGTGCCAGGAGTTCGGACCATCAGCGCCCACCTTCTTCAGCAGGACGCAATTCGAAACTAAGCAGTGATTCGGCGTCGGATGAGGAGACGGAGGGTACGCTCGGCACCCAGCCCGCCAACGCCCGGAACGCAGCATGGAAGTCCGCCGCTCCGCGGCTGTCATCGGTCGCCGCACTGATCACGATCCGATTGGGCAGAACTTCGAGCCGCCGGACGCGCCGAGCCGGCTCGGCCGGCCACACCGCCGCGAGCGATGTGAACAAGTCCGTCACGTCTGCGGGAACGGCCTCCGGCTCCCGCAGGCCGTCCGACCGTCTGGCCTGATTCCACTCGGACTGAAACAGCGCAAACACCGGCTGCCCAGATGCGCTGGCCTGGTCACCGACCACTGATCG
>JANSXG010000010.1 GCA_024743075.1 bacterium
AGCATGAGGCCGGTGAGCGAGAAGAGGAAGAAAGCGTAGAACTCGCCGCGGTTGGAGCGGATGGCGTCGAAGGCTCGTCCGCTGGCGACGGAGGCCTCGTAGTCGCGGTCGACCACTCCTGTCATGAGCATCGCGAGCAGGATGCCGACGATCGCGGTGAGCACCTTCACGAACCCGGAGAGGTTCGGGAGAAGCGAGGTCTCCATCGCGGGCGAGGAGAACGCGGCGATGAGGCCCGCGACGGCCAGCGTGAGGATCGTGACCGGTCGGCACGCGTGGCGGACGCGCAGGTTCTTCGAGAGCCCGAGCATCATGACCACGCACGCGCCGACGAACATGGCGAGTTCGGGCACGATGAACTTGAGCTTCTCGACGATGGCGGGTGTCTGCTCGGCGCCGGTCTGGGCAAGCGTGTGCAGCAAGAGGTCGTTCATCGGGTGGCCTCCTCGAACAGAACCGAGGGGGTGCGATCGACGGGCACGAGAGCGACGGTCATCGGATTGTTGGCGTCAGCGAGCGCGGGGTCCTCGCCCGTGTAGATGTCGATGGTCTGCTGGAGCGGTGCTTCGAGCGAGTCGGTGATCAGCTTCGGGTAGAGGCCGAGCACGAGGCAGGGCACCGCCAATGCGACGCAGATGCCGATCTCGCGGGGCGAGAGGTCTTCGGGGAGCGGGCCGTGGTGCTCGTAGCCGTCGGGCTCGCGGAAGGGGCCGAAGACGAGTTTGCCCATCATGAACAGCAGGTAGATGGCGGCGACGATCATGCCGGAACCGGCGATCGCGGCGTACCACGGTCCGAGGGGGCCGAACGTGCCGCCGATGCCGTCGATGCCGTCGGCACCGGACTGGAAGGTCCCGATCAGGCAGAGGAACTCGGAGACGAAGCCGTTCAGGCCGGGCAGGCCGACGGAGGCCATCGTGAAGAAGCCCATGAAGAACGCCCAGATGGGCATCTTGCGGGCGAGGCCGCCGAGGTCGTTGAACGACCGGGTGTGGTAGCGCTCGTACATCATGCCGATGCAGAAGAACAAGGCGCCGGTCGAAAGACCGTGGTTGATCATGTAGAGCACCGAGCCCTGCAGGCCGGTCATGTTCAGCGCGAACAGGCCAAGGATGCAGAAGCCGAGGTGGCTGACGGATGAGTAGGCGACGAGCTTCTTGACGTCGCGCTGCACCCAGCAGATCAGGCCCGCGTAGACGATGCCGACGATCGCGAACACGGCGATGAGCCAGGCCCACTCGAGCACCGCGTCGGGCGCGAACGGCACGACGAAGCGAAGGATGGCGTACGTGCCGAGCTTGAGCAGGACACCCGCGAGGATGACCGAGCCGGCGGTCGGGGCTTCGGTGTGGGCCAGCGGCAGCCAGGTGTGAACAGGGAACAGCGGCACCTTCACGGCGAAGCCGGCCATCATCGCGAAGAGCACCAGCCCCTGCTGGCCGAGGGGCATCGCCTGCGCTGCCTGCTGGAGCACGGCGATGTCGAAGTTCCACTCACCGGCACCGGCGAAGGTCGCGGGGTCGAGGTTGAGATTGAACACCGCGACGTAGACCAGACCGGCGAGGGCGATGATGGAGCCGGTGAAGGTGTAGAGGAAGAACTTGGTGGCGGCCTTCTTGCGGTTGGTCGAGCCGAAGCTGGAAATCAGCACGTACATGGGAACGAGCGTGAGCTCGAAGCACGCGTAGAAGAAGATGAGGTCGCGGGCGACGAAGACGCCGACCATGGCCGGGAAGAGGGCGGTGAGCCAGCCGTAGTACGACCGCTTGTTCTCGTTGATGGCGGTGGACGAGCCCCAGACCATGAGCGGCTGGAGGAAGGCGGCGAGGATGATCAGCCACAGAGCGATCGCGTCAACGCCGGTGGACAGGGTCACGCCGAGGGCGGGGATGAGCGGGATACCCGACTCGGTGCCGAGCTGCATCGCGCCGGAGTTCGACCAGTCGAACTGTGCGGCGGCGACGAGGGCCAGCACCACGCCGATCAGCGACGAGATCATCGCGACGGTCTGCGCGGATTTCTCTGTGCGCATCGCGATGAGCACAGAGGCCGCGGCGGGGATCAGGATGAGCGACCACAGGATCACAGCGAGAACACCCATACGACGAGGAGAATGATGCCGAGGCCGGCGGCCATGCCGGCGGCGTAACTATGGAGCACGCCGGACTGGAGCGGACGGATCGAGCGGGCGAACGCCTTGGGGAGCGACGAGATGCCGTCGACGAGCGCGCCGTCGATGAGCAACTTGTCGATGGCGTGGAAGATGTTTGCGAAGACCCAGAGCGGCAGGCGGATGGTCGCCTCGTAGAACTCGTCGACGTACCACTTGTTCTGCGCCCATCGCGGGAGAGGACCGAGCTTGGGAAGCAGCGCGTCGGCGCGGCTGGTCGCGGCCTGCGTGCGGTTGCCGATGAACAGGCCGGCGGGGCCCTTCGGGCCGTGGAGGTAAGCGGCGATGAGGATGCCGATGAGGCCGAAGACCGCGGAGATGTAGTACATCGCCTTGTGCGGGTCCATGCCGAGGATGGAGCCGGCTTCGACCTGATCGCGGACGGGCCACGCGTCGGCGGCGGGGACTTTGCCCTTCGCGGCACCGGCGGCTGCCGGTTCGTCGGCGAAACTGGCGGGCAGCACGACGGGATCCGCGGGCACGAGAACGGCGGTCTCGTTGCCGTGCTTGTCGGCGTGGCCGGCGGGGCTCTTGTAGAAGGCCGAAGACGAGTACAGCATGTCGCCGACCCAACCCTTGGACTTGTCGTTGCCGTCGGAGACGAAGTACGGGATGGCGGCGAGGATGGAGCCGATGGCGAGCACCGAGAGGACCAGATTGATAGCCCAGCCCGGCGGGTGCGGGTGGAAGTGGTCGGCGTGGTGGTCGCCGTGCTCTTCGACCGGGTGGTGCGACTCTTCGCCGGTTTCGTCGCTGTCGTGATCGTAGGCTTCGTCACCGGGCTCGTAGTGCTCGGGGCCGACGAAGACGCGGAAGAACACGCGGAAGGTGTAGTAGGCGGTGAGTCCGGCGGTGAAGAGCAGGATCCAGCCCATGAGGCCGGAGAAGTGGATGAGCGAGTCGGGCGTGTAGAACGCCTCGGCGAGGATCATGTCCTTCGAGAAGTAACCGGCGGTGAGGGGCAGGCCGGCGAGGTTGATGCAGCCGACGAGCATGGCGACGGAGGTGATGCGCCAGCCGGGCTGGGACCAGAGGCCGCTGAGCTTGCGGAGGTCGAGCTGCCCGGCGAAGCCGTGCATGACGGCACCGCAGGCGAGGAACAGGGTTGCCTTGAAGAAGGCGTGGGTGAAGACGTGGTACGCGCCGCCGGTGGTGGTGAGGAAGCCGAGGCCGGCGAACATGTAACCGAGCTGCGACACCGTCGAGTACGCCATGATGCGTTTGATGTCGAACTGGGCCATGCCGATGGTGGCGGCGAGCAGCGCGGTGAAGGTGCCGATCCAGGCGACGGCGTGCAGGGCGTGCAGGTCCGGGTCCATGAGGAACAGCGGGAACATGCGCGCGATCATGTAGACGCCGGCGGTGACCATGGTGGCGGCGTGGATGAGCGCCGAGACCGGGGTCGGGCCTTCCATCGCGTCTGGGAGCCAGACGTAGAGCGGGAACTGGGCCGACTTGCCGAAGGCGCCGATCATGAGCAGGCAGGGGATGGCCCAGGACTGCCACATGGTTGCGAAGTCGAGCGGGCTGCCGGCGGCGTCGGTGCGTTCGGCGACGGCGCGGAAGAGTTCGTCGTATTGGACGGTGCCGAAGGTGGTGTAGATGAGGTAGAGGCCCAGCGCGAGGCCGAGGTCGCCGATGCGGTTGACGATGAAGGCCTTCTTGGCGGCGGCGACGGCTTCGGGCTTGGTGTAGAAGTAGCCGATCAGCATGTAGCTGCAGAGGCCGACGCCCTCCCAGCCGAGGTAGAGCATGACGAGGTTGTCGCCGAGGACAAGGCAGGACATGGAGGCGACGAAGAGGCCGAAGGCGGCGAAGAAGCGGGCGTAGCCCTTGTCGCCGCTCATGTACTCGGAGGCGTAGAGGCAGATCATCGACCCGAGGAAGGTGACAAAGAGCATCCACAGGAACGAGAGGCCGTCGAAGTAGAAGCCGAAGTTCGCGATGAGGCTCTGCTCGCCGTCACCGGAATTCCAGGTGATGTTGATCCAGTCAAAGAGCGTGACGATCCACGCGGGCTTGCCCTGTCCGTTCCACATGAGGAAGCCGGAGAGGGTGAGGATGAACGAGAGGGCGAGGAAGCCGAGGACGAGGTAGGCGGGGCCTCGGCTCTTGCCGCTGGCCATGCCCTTTCGGGCGAGGAAGAGCAGGAGCAGGCAGATCAGCGCGGCGATGGCCGGGAGGACCGGGATCAGGCCGAGCCAGCCGGGGCCGCCCGATGATTCCTGATACGTGAACAGTGACTCCCCGCCGCTCGCACCGAGCAGCGTGGTGATGTTCATCAGATTCGAGGCGAGCTCCTGCACGGAGAACACTTCCTCAGATCATGTCGCCTGTTTGGCGACGGGTGGTGACGGTCGGACCCGCCAGCGACGGGAGTCGCTAGCCCTTGAGCATGGCCCAGGCAGACGCGTCGAGCGTCTCCTTGCGCCGGAACAGAAGCACGACGAGCGCGAGCGCGAGGGCGGCCTCGGCGGCGGCAATCGTGAGCACGAAAATGACGAACACTTCCCCGTCGGGGTTGAAGTGGTACTTGCTGAACGCGATGAGTGTGATGCCGGCGGCCTGGAACATCATTTCCGTGCACAGGAACATGATGATGAGGTTGCGGCGCGCGAGGAACCCGATGACGCCGAGGCCGAAGAGCACGCCGGCGACGAACAGGTAGTGGTACAGCTCGGCAAGCGGC
Source organism: bacterium (assembly GCA_024743075.1). Lineage (GTDB taxonomy): Bacteria > Planctomycetota > Phycisphaerae > Phycisphaerales > UBA1924 > JANSXG01. Next base: position 4,860 of record JANSXG010000010.1, read on the forward strand.
ATGCCCGCGGCGATGGTGTCCTGAGCCAGAGAGGCAATGGTCATGACGACGCGCCTCCCCCGGAGACCGAATCCATCTGATCGGTCGGGCCGGTATGGATACCAAGTTCGGCGGCGCGGGCGAGCTTCTCGTCTTCGCCGATCTCGATCTGCTTGCGGGCGAGCACGACCGCGCCGAGCATCGCCATGAGCAGGATGACGCCGGCGATCTCGAGGGCGAGCGGGTGGCCAGCGATGAGCGACCAGCCGACGGTGTCGAGGTTGGTGACGCGGACTTCGGGCGCGACGGCGAGGCGTACGGAGCCGCCCGCGCCGGATGCCGCGCGGAGGTCCGCGAGCGTGGTTCCGTCGCCGATGAGCAGTTTGGCAACCTGGCGATCCTCGGCCTCGGCGCGTTCGAGCAGGTCGCCGGCGGCTTCGGGGGTAACGGCGAGCGTCATCGTGCGAGAGGCGGCGTCGATGGTGTAGAGATCGCCGATTGCCTCCGTCTCGGGGCGTTCCATTTCCCGAAAGACGCGCTTGGCGTCGAGGTCGTCGAGCACCTTGCCGGGGAGTTCGGCGAGGAGCATCTGCTGATCGGTCTCGTTGCCGGCGGGGCGGATCTCGGGAAGGCCCTGGGCGATCATGCCGGTGAGCACCGCGACGATGGCGAAGCCCATTATGGTCGCCCAGAGCGGCTCGCGAGCGAGGGCGTCGTACGGACTGAGGGCACCGACCTCGGTTTCGGACGGGGCCTGGGTCGCGAGCATGATCACGAAGAGGTAGGTGATCAGGATCGCGCCGGCGTAGATGATGATGAGGGCGAAGGCCATGAATTCCGCGCCCATGAGCAGGTAGAGGGCGCTGGAGGCGAGGATGGTCAGGATGAAGTACAGCGCCGAATAGACCGGCTGTTGGTGGGTGACCACACGGATCGCTGAGAGGATCGCGATCGGGGCGAAGATGTAGTAGTGCGGGTTGGGCAGGCCCGCGGCGTCGAGCCCACGCAAGGCGAGGGCGATGATGACGGCCCCGAAGCCGCCGGCGGCGAGGATGAGGCCGATGAGCTGCGGATTCACCCGCTCACGCGGCAGCGCAAGCAGCACCCCGAGGGCGCCGATCGCGAGACCGACGTACAGAATGACTGGGTTAATCAGCAGGTCCAAAGGGCCGACTCCGTCTGCGAAACGCGTGGAAAGACCGACGCGGACGCATCTTCTCGTGCCATTTCGCCCCTCGGTGCGGGACGCAAAACCGGGCCGGGAGGACACCCTCGCGACGCGGGTCAGGGGCGGAGGATAAGGCCCGCACTGGCTACCGGCAACCGATGCGGGCACCGGATTCGGGTCGGGGGTGAGTTTTCCCCATTGGTAATTCGACTACAAGATGTATTGCCTCTCTGCGGAGCGTCCACCACGACCAGCGTCGGGGCGCTGGGAGTCCCCTACCGCGATGGGCTCGCGCCGGGTACCCTCGTGTCATGGGCGCGAGGACCGAAGCAGAGACCGTCATCCCGCTGTTCGGACCGCCCGGACTGAAGGGTAAGTTCCCGAACGTGCTGACGGCGGCGCGGCTGGTCTTCGCGACGGTGTTTTTCGTGGCGCTCGCCATGTTCGAGGCGATCGATACCGGCTCCACCCGCTGGACCCTGCCGCTGGCAATGGTGCTGTTCATCGTCGCGGCGATCACGGACTTTTTCGACGGCTACCTGGCCCGGAAATGGAACGCCGTCTCGGTGTTCGGTCGCGTGATGGATCCTTTCGCGGACAAGATCCTCGTGCTTGGGGCCTTCGTGATGCTGGCCGGTCCGAACTTCCGGTTCGACGCCGATGGGACGATGCTCAGCGGCGTCGCGCCGTGGATGGTGGTCGTGATCATCGCGCGGGAACTGCTGATCACATCGCTGCGTGGGCTGTGCGAATCGCGGGGGATCAACTTCTCGGCGACGCAGGCGGGCAAGCTCAAGATGATCGCCCAGTCGGTGAGCGTGCCGCTGATCCTGATGCTGGCTTGGTTGGCGACGGGACGGGCGGGCGAGGCCGGATCGCTGGTCAGTGCGAACTTCTGGGTCGCGCTGGCGACGACACTGCTCACCGCGCTCTCGGCGGTGCCCTACCTCACGCGCGGCTTCGCGGCCCTGCGTCAACAGGCGGGCATCGCATGACGGATGCGCCGGGATTCAGCCACAAGAACAAGCACCGTGCGCCGGTGAAGCCCCTGAACGCGCCGACGCTCGCCCTGTCGACCTTTGGGCTCGGGTTCCTGCGCCCGGCGCCGGGGACGTGGGGATCGATGCCGCCGTGCGCGCTGGTGTTCGTGATGCTGCTGGCGGGTGCGGGGGCCGCGAGCGTGAACGGCGCGGTCGTGGGCGTGCTGCTCTTGAGTTCGATCGCGTGCGTTGTGTTCGGGCGGTACGCCGAGAAGCGCTTCGGGCTCAAGGACGCGCCGGAGGTCGTGGCCGACGAGACGGCGGGTGTGTGCCTGGCGCTGCTCTTCTGGCCATCGTTGCCTTCGGGGTTCGTCGAGATTGCGGTCTACTGCGCCGCGGCGTTCGTGCTGTTTCGCATCAGTGACATCATAAAGCCGTGGCCTGCCGGTCGGCTGGAGAAGCTGCCGCAGGGCTGGGGCGTGCTCATGGACGACCTGATGGCGGGCGTGTACGCGATGCTCGCGATGCAGATCGGCTTGCGCGTGCTGCTCCCCGCTTTGGGCGCATGAAAACGCCCGGGAGCGGTGCCCGGGCGCATCGAGGTAAACATCAGGTCGAGCTTACGGGCAGGTCTGCCCGAACGCGCCGAGCACGGCGTTCAGGTCGGCGAGATCGACTTGGCCGTCGCCGTTCGTGTCGCCGGAGTCGGTGGTCTGGCCGAAGTTGCCGAGCACGAGGTTGAGGTCGGCGAGGTCGACGAGGCCGTCCGCGGTTACATCGCCGATGCAGGGGCAGCTGGCGGTGAGCCGCACCCGTCGGTCTTCCTCAAGCGGGAGTTCGATCTCGCCTCCCGCGGCCGACACAAAGAACCAACTATCCATGCCTTCGATGGTTGGGTTGCCCGTGAACACGTCGCTGAAACGAACGTCCACGCTCCAGGACCCCGGAAGCGGGCCCGCGGCGAAGCCGTCGGTGTTCGGTGACACCCAGCCGTGGCGAACTTCGAGAAGCGAGGTGCCCTCGCCTCGGTATCGGTCGCCGGGGTCGTCCGTCGCGGTGACCACCGGCATGATTCCTTCAAACTCCAGCACCATTTCGGCACGTCCGCCCCCGTTTGGGCCGACCACGTCGTGGACGACCAGCAGGTTGATACCACCTGCGCCCACCGTCAGGAAGAGGTGCGATCGGTCCAGAGTCAGCGTTGGGACCGCTCCGTGGTAGTACTCCTCGCCGTTACTCCAACCGTAGTAACTCTCAATGCTGGTTGGGAGAACAAACGGCGTGACGCTGGATGAGACCTCGGTGAAATCGCCGCTGTCGGGTGCGGTCTCTATCGCGATCGACCAGGTCACCGCACGCGACGACGGCGAAACAACTTCATCGGTCGTCACCTCCCGTTCGAGTGCGTCGCGGACGACGGCTCGGTAGCGCAGCCCGTTGACGACCGGAGCCTCAAGGCTGAACGCTCGCTCACCCTCCATATCGGCAAACTCTCCGTCCTCGCTCGCCTGTTGCCATTGCACGCTCGGGGCCAAAAGACCGCCCTCCGGCACGAGCGTGATCGGGAAGGTGTCACCGAAGCACGCGCCCGTTGGCGGCGAGGCCCCGAGCGTGACGGACGGTGCGGGCGGCACCGAGTCGGGCCAGAAGTTGTCGAACGCGAGTCCGACATTCCCGACATTGCCCGTGTACCGCAGCACGATGTAATGAATGTCGGCCTGATCTCGGTCGAACGCGAAGCCCAACGCCGTCGCGTCTCCGGGGCCGTGGTTGTTAGTGCACACATCATCGCCAACCGGTGCGGTGAGCACGCGCGCCTCGAGCACCTGCATGGAATCGTCGAGCGCCTCGACGGTCCACTCCTCGAAGTTGCCGCCGGAGCGCCGGTCGACATCGAGGACGACGCCGGCGGCTTCGCTCACAGGGTCGACATAAGTCAGGAGCAGCGTGCCGGGCTCACCGGAGACACTCGCATCGTCGGTGAGCAATGTGTCGCCAGTTGTGGTCAGCGCGAAAGGAGTGTCCGGGCCGCAGCCGTCGAACGCTGTCCGTGGTGCACCGACCTTGGCGATCAGCGGCGAGCCAACCGGGGCGAGCGTCACCGGGTCGACAAGGTCAAACCGAACGCCGAACTCCGCAAGGAACTGATCTGAAATCGGAGCCAGGTCATCAGTCGGCAGGCCGCCGGGCAGCGACTCGAAATCAATAACCTGCGCATGAACGGTTGCACAGGCGCATGCGACGACAGCGCATAAGAGAGTTTCTTTCATGTCTCCTCCTCGACGCGGGCCGGCGAAAACAAGAAATAACCCGCTCTGCCGAATATAGCGAGAGAGCGGGTCAGATCCGGTGTCGATTCGAGAACTTCGCCCAGAACGGCGATCTGCGCGGCCTTAGGGACAGGCCTGCCCGAAAGCGCCCAGGATCGCGTTCAGGTCCGCGAGATCGACGACGCCGTCGCCGTTCGTGTCGCCTGAGTCGGTGGTCTGGCCGAAGCTGCTGAGGACGAGGTTGAGGTCGGCGAGGTCGACCGTGCCCGAACCATCCACATCGGCGGGGCAGTCCGGTTCGAGCGGCGTGATGGTGATGTTGTCGACTTCGAAGTCGTAGTTGGTGAACCCGTAAAAGAAACCGGGGACGAACGTGGTGAACTGAACCTCGTCGATGCTCTGGAGCATGTCGGTCCAGGTTCGGTTCTCGGGGAGGATGGGCTCGAAGGTGTCGGGGTCTTCGTCGCCGGTGCCGCCCCAGCCCGCTGGGAGTTCGGTGTCGTTGACGTTGTCGATGATGAACTCGTAGGTGACCCAACCCTCGCCCGGTGCCGGCAGTTCACCGGCGAGGAACCAAACCGAGTTATAGGGGTACGGTCCGTCGACGTCGTAGTCTCGCAGCTCGAGCACAATGTCACGCGGGACCTCGCTGCCGAAGAAGGTAATCGAGTTCACCTTGAAGTCGACGGTGATGCGGACCGGACCGGTCTGGGTGAAGTCGGTGACGAAGTCCGTGTTCGAGTCGGTGCGGATGTTGCAGCCGAAGGTGTCGGTCTGGACATGGCGAAGGTGGGCGCCCGGGTTGCCGCCCTCGGGGACGATGGTGGCCTGGCCATTAATGGACCATCCTTCGGGCCCATTGTCGAAGGTGATGGCGGCCCCGCCACCGGCGATGGCGCTCGCGCTCAGGGCCAGTCCGGCCACGGTGCTGATCAGTGTCGTTTTCATATCTGGTCTCTCCGGTCGTCTTGGGGCCCTTGCACTTTGCGCTCGATTCGCGAGCGGGGTCGGGCCGGTCGTGAATTTGTGTGGTGTCGCACCCGGGATCCGCGGCAGGCGGGTTGCACGGGTGCCGATCCGTGCTACAGTGTTCGGAACACTGTTCTGAACATAGTGTAACCGGCCTTCGAGCCCGTCAAGCGCATGCCTCGAGAAATCCGCACAATCCGCAAAACCGACCCCGATTCCGGCGTCAGCCCCCGGCGCGGCAGGGGGATCCATACCATGCCAATCAGCATGGCGATCGCAGGACCAAAGCGGAACGGACGACCCGACGGGCTGGAACCGGGAGCGTTGCAGAGCGCCGACAGGGTCGCCCGTCGGCTTCACGAGAGCATCCGGACGTTTCTCAACGCCTGCCCGGGGGAAGCACAGAACGCCAGTGGGCTGTCGCGCGTGCTCGGAATCGATCGAACCACATGCCAGCGTGCGGTGTTTGCGACGGGCTCGGCGTACGAGGGGCCCGGGATGATCGAGCGACTGCCGGGTCTCAAAGGTCTCCGCGCGATGGTGGATGCGGCGCGCGGCGTCGGCGCGATCGACTCGGACGCGGTCGATCGGCTGGGCGCCGCGGTCGATCGGTTCGCCTCGCTGATCGAGAGGGAGGGTGGCTCGGTGGCGGAACTGCTTCGGCGGATCGAGGCGACGCCGCTCGCATCGGATTCGGTTGCGACCGGCCGCGGCGCGGATGCGCGTGAAGCGTTGTTTCGTTCGGCCGCGGAAGTGACCGGTCGGTGCTCGGAAACTTGGGTCGCGGTGTACGCGTATCACCCGGTCGCGGGCGATACGAAGTCTCTGCACATCGACCGGGTCAATGGGTTGGTCGGGCATGTCGCACGACCGGATGCGGTGCCGCTGACTTTCCACAATTTCACGAGCAGCACGCGGGACAAGGAAGACGGTTCGCCAGCGCACGGCCAATTCACGCCGCTGGTCGCTGATGCTGACCCGGGGTCTCCGGCGACGGTGCTCCGGGATTTTTCGTCTTCGCCGCTTCCGGTGGTTTCGACGCGTCAGCCGAACGAGTTCATGGTGCAGGCGATCGATGCGGACCCGGAGACGATCGGGCAGCCGGTCGATTTGATGTTCGGGACGCGCGGGACCATGGTGCACCCGCGCACGCAGAAGCCGCCGCTGGAAGAGGCGTGGGCGCTGGTGAATTTTCCGACGCGCGCGATGATCTTCGACATCTATCTGCACCGGGATGTGGCCCGCGGTTGCATTCCATCGCTCGATGCGCATCTGTGGCGGCCGGATTTCGCGCAGCAGGTCGGCGACCGGTGGCAGACGCGGTTCGCCGACGGGCCGCGCCTGCAGCTGCTGGGGAGTGGGCTGAGCAACGCGGCATCCCCCTACTACGCGCGTCACCCCGATCTGACGCGGTTCCTTTTCGAGCAGATCGGCGCGGACGCTTCGCACTTCGTCGGCTACCGCTGCGAGGTCGAGTTCCCGATGTGGCGGACGGGCTACTGCGTTGGGCTGGACTTCGGCGAGCCGGACAACGACTGACTGCGCCGCGTTCAGACGCGACGGTCGAGCAGGCGGTACTGCACGGCTTCGGCGACATGGGCCTCGTGGACATCCGGTGATTCTTCAAGATCGGCGATCGTGCGGCTGACGCGACGGATCTTGTCGTAGGCGCGGGCGGAAAGGCCGAGTTCACTAATCGCGTGACCCATGAGCGACTTCGCACCTTCGGTAAAGCGTCCGAGGCGATCGAGTTCGCGTCCGGGGAGGTCGGCGTTGAGAACCGAGCCCTGGCGCTGGTGCTGAGCGTGCCGGGCGGTCTCGACGCGCTGGCGCATCTCTGCTGTGGAGGTGCCGGGAGGCATGCCGGTCGCGGACAGCTGCTTCCAGGGGACTGCCGGAGCCTCGACGTGGATATCAACGCGATCGACGAGCGGTTTGGAGAGCCGGCCGAGGTATCGCTCCATCGCGGCGCGGCTGACGGCGTCGGTCGGCATGTCGCCCTTGGGCGTCGGGTTCATCGCGGCGACGAGCATGAAGTTTGCCGGGAAGCTCGTGGAGGAGTGGGCGCGGGAGATCGTGACATCGCCGGATTCCAGCGGCTGGCGGAGCGTGTCGAGCACGGGACGGGGGAACTCCGGGAGCTCATCGAGGAAGAGGATGCCGCGATGAGCGAGGGAGATCTCGCCGGGCTTGGGGATCGCGCCGCCGCCGATGACCGCGGCGGCGGAGGCGGTGTGGTGTGGGGTACGCACGGGGCGCGTCGTGACGAGGCCGGCGCAGGAAGCGGTCATGGTTCCGCCCCCGGCGTGCTCGCTTCTGGGCGCGTCGGCGAGGCGACCGACGGCGGAGTAGATGCGGGTGACCTCGAGCGCCTCTTCGCAAGTCATGGGCGGGAGGATGCCGGGGAGGGCGCGCGCCATCATGGTCTTGCCGGTACCGGCGGGGCCGAGCATGAGGATGTTGTGTGAGCCGGAGGCGGCGACGGTAAGAGCTCTCTTGACGGATTCCTGCCCGCGCACGTCGGCGAAATCGACGCTGGGAACGGCGCCGCGGATGAGTTCTTCGACGTCGATGGGCGGGTGCGGCTCGGCGGGGAGCGCACCGTTGATCAGTCCGACGACTTCGGCAAGCGTGGAGACGCCGAAGGCGGCAACACCGTCGACGACCGCGGCTTCCGAGGCGTTTTCCATGGGCACGACCACGCCGTCGAGGCCGAGGGATTTGGCCAAGGTCGCCATCGCGATCGCGCCGCGAACGGGGCGGACGCGACCGTCGAGGGCGAGTTCACCGGCGAACAGGAACCGACGCGGGTCCAGACCGGCTTCATCGGGACGGCGCGGTGGCCGGATGATCCCGTCGGCCATGAGCAGACCGATGGCGATCGGGAGGTCGTAGACCGGGCCTTCCTTGCGGACATCGGCGGGAGCGAGGTTGATCAGCAGGCGTGCGGCGGGGAACGAGTAGCCAGCGTTGTTGATGGCAGAGCGGACCCGCTCCATCGATTCCCGGACGGCGGTGTCTGGGAGGCCGACGATGGTCTCTTTGTAGATGCCGTCTTCGGTGATGTCGACTTCCACCTCGCAGCGCTCGGCGGAGATACCCTGCAACAGGAACGTCTGGACATGTGCGATCATGCCCTGACGCTACCCGAACATCAATACCCGAACAAGAACCTTTTCTGGATTCTGAACAAAAACCTATCTTTTTGCTGGTTCTGAATGGCTGACCTTCCCCGACCCCATGATCCAAGCCCTGCATATGGGCCCGATAACCTTCCTTACGACGCGATCGGCGGCGATTCCGGCGTTCGCGGCCTGGTTGAGGCGTTCTACGACCGGATCCGCGACGAATCGACGCTGCTTCGAGACATGCACCCGCCGGATGACCGCGAGTCGCGAGAGAAGCTCTACGAGTTCCTGAGCGGGTGGCTCGGCGGGCCCCAGCTCTACATTGAGAAACGCGGCCATCCCCGACTGCGGATGCGCCACATGCCGTTTGCGGTATCCCAGGAGGCGGTGGACGAATGGCTGCGCTGCATGGGGCTGGCCATGGACGACCGTGAGATTTCCGGTGGATTGCGCCACTTTCTCGAACAGCGGTTCTCGCACACGGCGAACTTCATGCGCAACCGCTAGCGGCGGGGAACTTCCGTCGAGATCGGACGACAAACCCGAGGGAGGGCACCCGGGCCTCGTAGAATGCACGGACGCACACCCTCAGGAGGGTCCTCGCATGCCATGTCGCTCTTCCATGCCGCGGAACCCGCGGATTGCTCGTGCTCTCGTATTCGTCGGCCTCGGTGTTTCGACCCTCGGCGCGATCGCTCTCGCCCAGCCTTCGACCCAGACCCCCCGACCGGCGCCGGTTCAGGCCGTGCCCTACGAACCGTTGGTACTCCGGATCGACGCTGATCGCCAGCAATGGACGCTGAACGGCGAGATCCTGCTGCTCGGTCTGACCAGAGACCGCCGCGACATCAACGTGGACCAGCCGGTCTACCGAACGGACCCGTTCAAGATCGAAGCCGCGGTCATCGCGTACCCGCTCCCGACCGATACGGCGTTCACGGTGATGGATGAGACACTGACGGAAACGCGTCTGCAGATCGGGAGCACCCAGATACAAGAAGCGCCGCGGACTCTTGACGGCTACCAGTCGGGGCAGCGTTTGCTTGTCTGGGATGTTAAGAACGTCGAGGCCACGAGCCTTCGGCTTAACGTGCAGACATCGATGCAGGCGTTCAAGACTGTGGTCGATGAGGAGCGTGCGTTCGCGGTGGACTGGCCGAAGCAGGAGTTGCCAGAAGACCTGAACTCGTCGCTCGGCCCGCAGTTGTATGTCGAGGCGGATGCACCGGAGATCAAGCGGCTCGTCGAAGTCTGGACGAACGGCAACGCCAAGCGAGTGAAGCCCTACTACCTCGCGAAACACCTCGCCGCACGGGTCATCGAGTGGTACCAGCCCTCGGAGGGGCCGTACCTCGCCGAGCGCGATTCGGAAAACTTCCGTGCCGGCGGCGGTGCGGCCATGACCGCGGGCTACAACGTGCGCGGCGCGGTCCGAGCGGCTCGGGAGCAGCGCGGGTCGAATCTGGACATGGCGAACCTGCTGTGCGCGGTGTACCGGGCCGCTGGCATCCCGGCTCGGGTCGTGATCGGGTACGACCACGAGGCGCAGCGACAGGACGACCGGCCGCCGGTGATCGCGTGGGTGGAGTTTTTCCTGATGGTCGATCAGGAGAACCAGCGTGGTGAGTGGATCCCGGTGGACATCATTCGGCAGCGCGAGTTCGCGAGCCGCGCGCCGGATGTGACGCGCTCTTGGAAGTATTTCGGGAACCACGACCTGAGCCACAACTACTCGGTGATCTCCTTCCACTGGCACCCGCCGACCACGGTCGTGAATTCCGGGCCGCCGGCGTTCTGGGGCTGGCTGCCCAAGCCGTCTGCGCCGAATGTGGACCAGGGTGTGCGGTTCCACGCGTTCGCGACGCCGATGACGGCGGAGCGTCAGCGTCGGCAGCGCGAGGGGCGGTAGCCGCGAGTTCGGTCGGACCGGATCGAGCGTTGGCGTGGCTCGCCGCGACTTCCGAGCGGGCGGACGCTACAATTGCGGACCGGCCTCGGGTCGGTCCCTTTGCTCGTTTTGGAACAATCGACCCCGGCGATGGGACTTTCCCCCGCCGCCCACTGACGGTGAAGCACCCCCGCGATGGCCGAAATCAAGCCAATCCTTGCCCTCGACCCAACCCTCGGCGAAGAGGGCTCGTGCCCCGAAAACCCGGTTATCCGGAACTTTTCGATCATCGCGCACATCGACCACGGCAAGTCCACGCTGTCGGACCGGCTGCTGCAGTCGACGAACGCGATCACGGAGCGCGAAGCGCGGGAACAGATTCTCGACTCGATGGACCTGGAGCGCGAGCGCGGGATCACGATCAAGGCCTCGGCGGTCTCGGTGCGTCACGTGCACAACGGCAAGCACTACCTGCTGAACTTCATCGACACGCCCGGGCACGTGGACTTTTCGTACGAGGTGAGCCGGGCGCTGACGGCGTGCGAGGGAGCGGTGCTGGTCGTGGACTCGACGCAAGGAGTCGAGGCCCAGACGGTCGCCAACACATACCTAGCGGTGAACAACAATCTCGAGATCATCACGGTCATCAACAAGATCGACCTTCCGGCGGCCGAGCCGGACGAGCGGGCCATGGAGGTCGAACAGGTCCTCGGCTTTCCGGCCGAGGAGGCCATCTTCGTCTCGGCGAAGTCCGGCCAGGGTATTCCGGAACTGCTTGAACGGATCTGCGAGGTCCTGCCCTCGCCGCGTGAACAGCAGACGAAGCGGACGCGGGCGCTGATCTTCGACTCGCACTACGACGATTATCGCGGCGTGGTGGTTTACATCCGTATGTTCGACGGCAAGCTGAGCGTGGGCGACAAGGTCCGCATGATGGGAACCGGGCGGACCTACACGGTGACCGAATTGGGCAAGTACACGCCCAAGCCTCAGAAGGTGACTACGCTCGGCCCGGGCGAGACGGGGTACCTGATTGCGAACATCAAGGCGCTGGCGGACGTCCGCGTCGGCGACACGATCACGCAGGAACTGGAACCCGCTGAGAAGGCGCTGCCGGGTTACGAAGAGCCGCGACAGATGGTGTTCTGCGACTTCTACCCGGCGACGACCGAGGACGGGAAGGGCCAGAACTTCGAAGACCTGCGCGAGGCGATGGAAAAGCTCGCGCTCAACGACGCGAGCTTCACGTACCACGCGGTGCACTCGGAGGCGCTCGGTTTCGGGTTCCGCTGCGGGTTCCTCGGGCTCCTGCACATGGACATCATCCAGGAGCGCCTGGAGCGCGAGGGCGGCGTGGAGGTTGTCCAGACCGCGCCCAATGTGACGTACGAGCTGCTCAAACGCGACAAGGAACTCGTCGAGATTTCGAATCCGGCCGACCTGCCGGACCCGTCGTTGTGGTTGGAACTGCGCGAGCCCATCGTCCGAGTCGAGTTGATGATCAACACGGATTCGGTCGGCGACATCATGGCGCTCTGTCTGAGCCGGCGCGGCGAGTTCAAGTCGCAGCAGGCGGTCAGCGAGATGCGTCAGTTCATGACGTGGGAGATGCCGCTGGCGGAGATCATCTATGACTTCTACGACAAGTTGAAGTCGATCACCCGCGGCTACGCGACGATGGACTACGAGATCATCGGCTTCCGCAAGGAAAACCTTTCCAAGGTGGACATCCTGATCAACGGCGAGATCGTCGAGGCGCTGTCGTTCATCAGCCACCGCGACACCGCCGACAAGCGCGGGCGTGCGCTTCTGAACAAACTCAAGAAGCAGATCGATCGCCACCAGTTCGAGATCCCGCTGCAGGCAATCATCGGTGGCAAGATCATCGCCCGCGAGAGCATCAAGGGCGTGCGCAAGAACGTCACCGCCAAGTGCTACGGCGGTGATGTGTCACGAAAGCGCAAACTGCTGGAGAAGCAGAAGAAGGGCAAGAAGAAGATGAAGTCCATCGGGAGTGTGAACATCCCGCAGGAAGCCTTCATGGCGGTGCTCGATACCAGCGAGTGAGCCGCGTTCTCGTTCCGATCAGGGAGTGACCTCCACGGCCCCCATTCCCAGTTCGATTGCCGGCCAGAGCCACGCGAAAATCGCGCCCGTCGCCAGTCCGTAGGCCACGCCGTCAACGAGCCCGGTAATGATGTTTCGCAGCGGCACGGAGAACCAGACGGTGTTGAGTATGCCGCTCGCGCAGTAAGCGAGGACGCCGACGGTCCCGGTGATCTGGAAGACTCGGAGGGAGTCGGCACCTCGCCCGAGCGACTCGAAGCCGACGTAAGCGATGAGCGTACTCACGATCAGAAAGTACACGAAGGTGATGGCGAGGTTGCGACCCATGTTGGGCTTCGCCGGCCAGAGATTCAGCACGCCCCATGGGCCCTTCGCGTAGATGCTTTGGAACTCCGGTGTGCCCATGGCCTTCTGGTCGTCGCAGTACGGGAACATGTATTGCCCGGGCTGGATGCCCTGCGCGTTGAGTGACGCGACGAATGCGTCGAAGTCAGGCAGCGCTTTGAAGTCTTTGTTGTGATGCGGAAGCACGGTCCAGGCGAGCGAACTCAATATGAAGCACGCCACGGACGCGAGAAGAATCGCCAACCAGAGTTCGGTGAGAAACGCCATTGACATCTTCCTCTCGTTTGGGGCACCGGTGTCTGTTAACCAATCTTCGGCGAGGCGATCCGATCTTCGCAAGTGGCTGACGCGAGAGCCCCCCCGTTCGAGGCGGACGATCGACCGATGTTCGAAGGCGGCGTCCCGGACAGAGTGTTCGACGAACGCGGCCGCGCAATGCTCGGGAAATCGCTTGACGAGGGCCGGGAGAACGCTACATTGCGTGTGCAGCAACAAGGTGCCCGGAGCGATGTCGCACCGGGTGAAAAGGGAAGTGTGGTGAAAAGCCACCGCGGACGCGCCGCCGTAACGGGCGCTGATCGGTTCCTCCGAAAGCCACTGCTTACGTCGTGAGACGGGCGGGAAGGCCGGAACCGTGATGCCCGGAGCCGGAAGACCTGCCTGGTTGCGAGCTTGGTTGCCCGCGCGGAACGGGTGGCCGGCGACGCGGCGTGCGCTCCCGAGCCCCGCTTCTCCGACCACACCAACTGAACCGCCCGGGATTCGCGAATCTCCACGGGAGTCCCTGCGCGATTTCAGGGAACAGGAAAGGTCTTCCGAATGGTGCCCCTCAGTGGTCCTCGTGCGCTGTGCGCACTGGTTGTCTCATTGTCCTGCTCGGCTGGCGCGAGCGCCGGTCCGGCGTACTCGCTGGTGTCCACGTTCGAGCTCCCTGTGGGGATCGATACGTTCACCGTCGCGCCGTCGGGCCTGCTCTACGCCGCGTCCGGGAGCGACATCCTGGTTCAGGACGCGATCAACTCCGGCTCGTTTTCGCTCGCAGGCTCATTGCCGACCGGCCAGATCTCGAGCTTCGGCGCCTCGTTCATTTCGGTGAGCCCTGACGGTGACACCATCGCCCTCGGGGACAACAACCTCGGTGCGAGCGCGAACGTGCTGCTGCTTCCGGCTGCGGGCCTGGACCCCGGTGCGATCACGCCGACGACGGCCGTCCCGGCACCCAACTTCAACGCGGCGTGGGGCGACGCCTCGACGCTCTATGTGACCGGCGGGGACTTCGGATCGCCGAGCGTGGTGACCTCCATCGATACCGTAAACGGAACCTCCAGCGTCGTGATCGACAGCATCGACGGCGCCTCCAGTGGAATCACCGTCGCGGGCGGACGCCTCTACACCGGCAACGGCTTCGCGTACGGCGGGGGCACATCCACCGGCGACATCTTCGCCTACGACCTCGCAGACTTCGGCAGCGGCCCGCTCGACTTCACCGACGGCACGCTCGTCGCCAATGTGCTCTCCGCAGGCTCGCTCGGGTTCGACGCGCAGGGCAACCTGCTGGTCGGAGGCGGCGACGGCGGCGGGCAGATCGGCTTTGCGTCTGTTATCGCGTCCGGCGCGGTTCAGGGCGCTCTTGCCGGCGGACCGATCGCGGGCCCGCTCGATGGACAGCAGCTCAACCCCACGGGCAACCCGAATTCCTTCTATTCGATCCGCTTCAACCCGGTGACCGAAGAGCTCTACGTCACGACGTTCGGCAGTTCGACGGTCTTTGTGTACGCGATTCCGACACCGGGCGGCGTAGCACTGGTCGGGCTCGCCGGCTTTGCCGCTTCTCGTCGCCGCCGTGGGTGATCTCGCGTCTACAGGCTGCTCGCTCGGCACCGCTGCCCTGGGTGGGTTGGCAGCGGTGTCGTTCTTCGGTGCGATCGCCGCGGCCGGTCCGTTCGCGACGGTGGTGCTGGACTACACGCCCGCGCCAGGCCAGTTCGTAAACAATCCGGCGTTCAACGATCCGAGCAATGCTCTTGGTGCGCCGTCGGGCGGCGGAACGGGGTCTCCGAACAACGCGAGCGTGGTCACGCTGGGCGCGTTCGGCGGCTCCATCACGCTCGGGTTCGACGAACCGATCGCCGACGATCCGCTCAACCCCTACGGTCTCGACCTCATCGTCTTCGGGAACGCGCTGTGGACCGGCGGCGATCCGTCACGCCGATTCGCCGAAGCCGGCATCGTCGAGGTGTCGTGCGACACGAACGGCAACGGCCTTCCCGATGACGAGTGGTATGTGATCCGCGGGTCGAGCATTCCGGCAACGCCGGTCGAGGCGGCGTTCACGCAGGACTGGGACGACGACCCAAACACCGATACGCCGCCGAGCAATGCCTCCTGGTATCCCGACAGTGCGATGTTTCCGGAGATCCCGTCGAGTTACGCGACCTCGGGATTTTTGTTGCCGGCGCCGTTCCAGTCGGTGCCGCTGGTCAATCCCGGTGGACCCGGGTCGGTTGCAGAGGCGTACTTCGGGTATGCCGATCTGAGCCCGACGCTGCTTCTCGGCGATCTGAACGCCGACAACATCATCGACGAACCTGACGCTACGCCGGAGGCCTTTTATACGCGTCCGGACAACCCGTTCCTTGTCGGCGTGAGTGTCGGTTCCGGCGGCGGCGACGCGATCGATATCGCGTGGGCGGTACACCCGACGACGGGCCTGCCCGCGCGGCTACCCAGCATCGACTTCGTGCGCATTTCGACCGGACCGAACTCATTGGTCGGCATACTCGGCGAGATGTCCACCGAGGTCGACGCGGTCGCCTCGGTCGCCCCGCGGCCGCTCTTCTACGACCTCGACGGCGATGATGCTCTGGACCTCGAAGACCTCTACGCGTGGCACGACACCCCCACCGATCTGACCGGCGAAGGCATGGCAAACGATTTGGATCGAGAGCGGATCCAGCGCGCGGTGCGTGCCTTTGAGACTCAGGACTCGATGGGAGGCACGCGATGAAGAAGCCCACCCGCAGCGCGTTCACGCTGATTGAACTGCTGGTCGTCATCGCGATCGTGGGCATCTTGACGGGACTGCTGCTCCCGTCGCTCTCGGTCGCCCGACGCTCGACGCAGGCCGTAGTCGGCCTATCGAACCTGCGACAACTCCAAGTGGCCAACCACGCGTTTGCCAACGATCACGACGATCGTTTCCTACCCGCAGCGGAAGCCATGAGCCCGGGTCAGGGCCAGCCGGAGAACCTCAAACGCTGGCACGGCACACGCGAGTCCCAGAGCCAGGCGTTCACGCCAGACGGTGCACCGATCACGCCCTACCTCGACTCGGCCGGATCGAGCGAAGCGGTGCGCGTGTGCCCGACGTTCGAGCCGGTCCTCGAGGAGATCTCTACACGCCCGAACGCTCAGGCAGGGTTCGAGCGGTCGTGCGGCGGCTACGGCTACAACATGGACTTCGTCGGAACCGCGACCGGCCCGATCGTGAACGGAGTTTCCACCCGGAACGATCTCACAGGCGAGCGGCGGTCGTTGCTCGGCGCTCCCACTCGGACGATCGCCTTCGCGGACGCCGCGTTCGCCGCGAGTTCGATCATCGAGTACTCGTTCGTGCACGCGCGCTTCAGGTCTGACTACCCGGACTATCGCTGGGACCCGAGCATCCACTTCCGGCAGGTGGGAAAGCGGGCGAACGTGGTCTGGCTCGACGGGCATACCACACAGGAAGAGCGGACATACACTTGGTCCAGCGGGCTCTATGCATCCGATCCGGCCGACTTTGATATCGGCTGGTTCGGCCAGCACGACGACAACCGACTGTTCGGTGCCCGGTAAGTCCTTCCCGAACCGCCGCTACGCGATTCCCCTCAGCTCAACGGTTGCCGATCACGTCGGCGCCGAACGAGCCGACAAACAGTTTTGGGCAGAATATCCGCGCTTCGTTCGAAAGCAGATGTATGGCCGTTGATCGATGTGTATGCCACGACGTTCCGTTCCGGGAACTCGTCCGTCTCAATCGCGAGGACGGTCTGGATCTCGAACAGCTCATGGACCGGACGGGCTGCTGCACGGGCTGCACCAGGTGCGAGCCCTACGTGAAGATCGCGCTGGCCACCGGCGAGATCGACCTGCCGGTGATGAACGGCCGAGAACTGCACGAAGCGCTTCGGGATGCGCAGTCCCGGACTGGTCCGACTGACGCCTGAGCCGGCTTCCGCTACCCTGTCGCGCATGAGCGGCACACCCGAATCCCCATCCTCCGGCCTGACCATCGCGGATCTCCAGCGTCTGATCCGTGAGCGGTACCACGACACCGATTCCGCACGTGGCACACCGGGGACATTCATGTGGCTCATGGAGGAGATCGGCGAACTTGCCACCTCGCTCCACGAGTGCGCCCCGGACCAGTCGCCAACCCCCGAGCAACGAGCGAATCTCGAAGAAGAGTTCGCCGATGTACTCGCCTGGCTGGTCACCCTCGCCAACATCAACGGCGTCGATCTCAACAAGGCCCTGACGAAGTACACCGAGCCGGGGCGCGTTGAAGGCGTGAAGCATTGAGCGATCGCCCATGAACCGCATCGAGTCCATCTTCAGTTCCGGTCGCGAATCCGGACGCAAACTCCTGATGCCATTCGTCTGCGGCGGCTCGCCGTCGCTCGACGACATGCGGGAGACGCTCCCGGCGCTCGCCGAGGCGGGCGCATCGATCATCGAGGTTGGCATCCCGTTCAGCGATCCGATCGCCGACGGTCCGGTGATCGCCGAGGCGATGCACCACGCGCTTGAGTCCGGTGTGACTCCTCGGTCAGTCATGGACGTTGTCGCCTCGGTGAGATCCTCGCTCTCGGCGGGGGTCGTCGCGATGACCAGCGTGTCGATCGTCGAACGCATGGGTCGCGACCGCTTTGTCGGCATGCTGGCCGATTCCGGGTTCGACGGCGTGATCTTCCCCGACGCCCCTCTGGAGGAAGCCGGCCCACTCGCCCACGCCGCGGCCGGACGGGGGTTGACAACGAGTCTGCTCGTCGCCCCGACCACACCGGTCGAACGGGCCAAGCAGATCTGCGACGAGTGCACAGGATTCGTCTACGTGCTCGCCCGAGCGGGTATTACCGGGGAAAGCGGCGGCGGGCCGACCCGAGCGATCCGCGAGCGGATAGAGGCACTGCGATCTGTGACCCATCTGCCCCTGGCGGTCGGGTTCGGCATCGGTTCGCCCGAGCATGTGCGAACGGTTGTGTCACCGGAGGCGGGCGATGCGGACGCGGCGATCGTCGGCACCGCCCTCGTGCGGCGCATGAACGACGCCGGACCCGGCAACGCCGCGAACGCCGCAGCCGCGTTTTGCAGCGAACTGGCCTCGGGGCTGGTCTGATCCCGATTGGGAGGCCCATGCCAACGCCCGATGAACGCATCTTCATGCAAAGGTAAACCGTTTTAGTAGACTATCCCCCACTGCGGACCGGCGAGTACCCGAGACCATCTCGCCCCCGGCGGCGGCAGTCGGGGCTGGATCTCGTAAGCCATCCGCGGCCCTCCTTCTGTGGCGCCAAAGTGCGCTGAGGAAACCGTGAGTGATATGAGTAGCCGGATCGAAACGATCCAGGCCGTGGCGGGATTCCATGAAATCAAACCCGTTCCGGCGAAGTCCTACGACCAGATCGGCGAGGGATACGGCAGAGACGCCTTCGGCATCCGCACGATGCGCGAGCGGCTGCCCAAGGATGTGTTCAAGAGCGTGATGCGAACCATCGAGCTCGGCGAACGCCTCGACCCGTCCATCGCCAACACCGTCGCGAACGCCATGAAAGATTGGGCGATCGAACGCGGCGCCACCCACTACACCCACTGGTTCCACCCGCTGACCGGAGCGACCGCCGAGAAGCACGACAGCTTCCTGAGCCCCGACGGACAGGGTGGCTCGCTCGCCGAATTCAGCGGCAACCAGTTGATCCAGGGCGAACCCGACGCCTCCAGCTTCCCTTCCGGCGGCGTGCGCCAGACGTTTGAAGCACGCGGCTACACCGCCTGGGACGCGACGAGCCCGGTCTTCATCAGTCGCGGCACCGAGTCGGCGACGCTGTGCATCCCCACCGTCTTCGTCTCCTACACCGGCGAAGCGCTCGACAAAAAGACCCCTCTGCTCCGGTCGATCGACGCGGTCAGCAGCCAGGCGATGCGCATCCTGCGCCTCTTCGGCACCGACGAGGGCGTGAGCCGCGTCTTCGCGACCTGCGGCCCGGAGCAGGAGTACTTCCTGATCGACCGCCGGTACTACCTCTCCCGTCCCGACCTGCTGATGTGCGGGCGAACGCTGTTCGGAGCGGCTTCGCAGAAGCACCAGCAGCTCGACGACCACTACTTCGGATCCATCCCCGACCGTGTGCAGAGCTTCATGGTGGAGGCCGAGGCCCGGCTCCACGCGCTCGGCGTTCCCGTGAAAACGCGCCACAACGAGGTGGCGCCGGCGCAGTACGAACTGGCCCCGGAGTTCGAAACCGCCAACATCGCCGTGGATCACCAGCAGATGACCATGCAGATCCTGCAGACCAGCGCCCCGAAACTCGGCCTGCAGTGCCTGATGCACGAAAAGCCATTCGCCGGCGTCAACGGTTCCGGCAAGCATGTCAACTGGTCGCTCTCGACCAACACCGGCACAAACCTGCTCGACCCGCGTGACGACACGCACACCAATATGCAGTTCCTCGTCGTCCTCGCGGCCGTGATCCGCGCGGTGGATCTCCACGCCGACCTGCTTCGTGCGTCGATCGCCTCGGCGTCGAACGACCACCGCCTCGGGGCCAACGAAGCCCCGCCGGCGATCATCTCGATTTTCCTCGGCGACATGCTGACGGACATCGTGCACCAGATCGAAAAGGGCAGCGCGACGAGCACGAAGAAGGGATCCGACATGGATCTCGGCGCTCGCACGCTGCCACAGATCCCGCGCCACTCCGGCGACCGCAACCGAACGAGCCCGTTTGCCTTTACCGGCAACAAGTTCGAGTTCCGCGCGGTCGGATCCAACTCGTCCATCGCCTGGCCGAACGCGGTCATCAACACGATCGTTGCCGAGTCGCTCGACCACATCGCGTCAAAACTCGAAGAGTCGGTCGGCGCAAACCCGACCGAGGCCAAACTCAAGGCCGCCGTCAAGAAGCTGCTGAAGCAGATCATCAAAGAGCACAAGCGCGTCCTCTTTGACGGCGACAACTACGCTCAGGAGTGGCACGAGGAAGCCGAGAAACGAGGTTTGCCGAACTTCAAGGACACGGTCCAAGCACTCGACGCCCTGAAGACCAAGAAGGCGAAAGACATCTTCAAAAAGTACGGCGTGCTCAACCCGGTCGAACTCGAAGCCAGGTACGAGACTTACATCGAGCAGTACGCAACGAAGCTGCGGATCGAGGCCGACACCATGGTGTCGATCGCGTCCAACATGATCCTGCCCGCGGCGGTCCGCTACCAGGGTCAACTCGCGACCGCCGTCGCGCAGACCTCCGCCGCGGATGTTGGCTGCGAGGAACTCCGCGCATCGTTGGAGGAGCTGTCCGACCTCGTTTGCCAGTTGCGTGCCGACTGCAGCGAGCTCCAGCGGCTTACCCACGAGCAACGAGCAATGGAGGGCCACGACGCCGCGAAGTTCCTTCGCGACAACGTGATCCCCGCGATGACCGAACTGCGGTCCGTCGCCGACACGCTGGAGAACATCGTCGCCGACGATCTCTGGCCGCTGCCGAAGTACCGCGAGATGCTGTTCATCAAGTAGCGGCTGCTGCCCGAACGCAGATCGCGGCCTCCGAAGCCGCGCACCACAAGTGCCGCTTTCGCGGCACTTTTTCGTTCCCCCCCGACGGGCCCGATCCCCCCGCTCTCGGTACCATGACCTCGCCGGCCCCGTAGCTCAGCGGTTAGAGCAGACGACTCATAATCGTTTGGTCCTCGGTTCGAATCCGAGCGGGGCTATTCCGGTTCTGGCGTGCGCCGGTGTGCGCAGAGCCGCCTAAACCGTGCGCCCTTGCCGACTTACGCTCAGCACCAGAGAGCCGCAGCGTGCTCGCCGGTTGTGCGCCCGTGTGCGCCACTTTGTGCCCGTTTGCGCCCCCGTTGTTGGCGCAGTTGTTGGCGCAGTTGTTGGCGCGCGTCGTGGCGCTTTGTGGGGGGACGGTATCGCCGGTGCCCGTTGCCATCGCCACCGCCTCAGCGGGTTTCTCGCGCTCAGCGAGAGCAGGCAGAGCATCCAGAGCGCGCCGCGAATCGTTCAACCCGAGCCGGGTGTAGGTGCCCAGCGTCAGCTTGGGATCGGAATGCCGGGCCAGTTCCTGCGCCACCTTCGCATTCGCACCACCAGCGATCAGGTGGGTGATATAGCTCACGCGCAGCGCGTGAAAGTCCACCGCGCGCCCAGCGTCATCGCTCACCCGCAGCAGACCCGAGCGATACCGCCTCAGACGCTCCGCCAGCGGCAGCAGATTCTTCGCGCCGTCTTTCTCTCGGCACCACTGAGCGCGGGAACGCCGTATATCCCGCCGCACAGCGTCAGCAGTCCGCCCAGGCAGCCGCAGTGCCTTCGCACCGCCCCGAATGCCCTCAGCGTCAAAGTACGCCCTCAGCCAGTCCGCCAGCTCTCGCCGGATCGGTTGATAGGTTGCAGTGCGATTCTTCGCGTTTGCAGCCCCGAGCCGAACCGTGCAGCTCGCTAGGTCAAAGTCCGCGCGCGTCAGTGCCGCCAGTTCACCGGCCCGGAATCCGGTGCCCAGCGCCACCCGGTACACCGCAGCCCGCTCGCGGCCCGTAGTGCCGCCGTACACCGGCCCGGATTCCTCCACCCAATGCACCAGCAATTCGGCTTCCTCGGGGGTCAGCGCCCTACGCTCGCGCCGCTTGTCGGCTTCCTCGCGGATCGTCGGCAGGTGGGCAAGCCGATCCTCGCGGGTCAGCTTCGAACGGTATGCCCAGCGTGCAAACCCTCGCAGCGCCGTGCGCCCGTAGTTCACCGTTCGCGGGGCCAGCCCCTCGGCGATCATCGCACCCATCGCGGTCTGTACGGTTTTCACCGATAACCCCGAGATCCGCTCGATACCGCCCCGCTCCACCAGCCGCAGCGCCGCCGCGTGCATATTCCTCGGGTGTGTCGGCGTGCCGCCCTTCGCGCTCAGGTGGTCGCGCCACGCTTTCAGGTGGTCCGCAATCGGCAACAGGTCCGCATCCCGGTACGCCTCAGAGTCCGGGTCGATCAACCCTGCCGAGCGCTGCGCTTCCTCATCAACCCAGCGGTTGAGAATCCGCCGCGCGCTCGCCTTGCAGGTCGTCCGGGTGCTCTTGTATTTCCGCTTGCCATCGTGCCCGGTATACGCCCCCCACCACGGCCCAGAGCCGCCGCGTTGATAGAGCGTTCCGCTTCCGTTTGCTGTCTTAGCCATCGTTTCCTGCCTTCCTCGCGGCCTGCCGCCGCGTCTCAACACTACAACCATTCCGGGCAGCGCGCCATTGTGGAGCCGCCCACCGTGTCTACGAAACCCCCAATTCGCGCTCGCTAGCCGGGGTTTCCATTCGCTCGGGGTACATCCGGCACCGCCCGAGCGCTCAACCACACCGCACCAGCAAGCTCGGCATCCTCAGCAGCGATCCGCTCCGCGAGCGCTCGCAGGTCCGTAGGTCCGAGCACCGGCCCGAGTCCGTCCAGGTCCGCAAGCAGCAGCACCGCCCGCAGGCACAGCCGCCGCTCAGCAGCCGCCTCAGCGACTCGCTCGGGCAGCGTGCCCTTCACCTGCACCGCGTCACCAGAGAGCCGCAGAGCCGCCCCAGCGTCCGCGAGCATCCTCAGCAGTTCAGGCAGCGCCAACATCGCGCCACCCGTCATCGTCGCCGGTGATTCGTTTCGTCCGTATAGAGTCAGCCGCGATTGAAACGCATTTTGAACGGCTGAACATATGAGCGTCGCCCTTCTTGCCAGTACCCGAACGGTTCCAGCGTCCCGCTTTCGCGCCTTCGGCAAGCAGTTCTCGGAGTCTTGTCTTTCCTACCGACTCGCGCACCTCGGCATGGATCGCGTCAAAGTCCACCTGAGCGCCATCCTCGGGTAACGCGTTGCCGATCAATCGCATCAGGTCATCGGCTTTGACCTCAGCCGGTCGGCCTGAGACTGAGTACCCGTCGCCGCTAAAGTCGAGAATGACCTCGGCTTCAGTGTCATCGAATCGCCCTTGATAGGACAGTCGCCGCCGGGTATCCGTTTCCTCTTCCGGCCTGAAGCGTGTGAGGGTGATTATCGCATCCGGGAATCCAGCGATAGCGTTGCTCCCGCGCGCGCCTTCACCGAACGCGCCACCGCCCTTTCGATCATGATGAACCAAGATCACCGCCGCGCCCGTGCGAGTGATTCGACGGATCGGCATCAATGCTGCATTGACCTCCGCCGCCGCGTTCTCGTCTCTGACGGGCCACAAGTTGGATAGCGTGTCCAGAACCACCACAGCGGCCCCAAGTTCCTCCACACGCCCAGCGATACGCTGAATCGCATCTTCCCATTGAGCAGCGGTCGGCTTTGCCATGAACGGGGACGCGATCACCCGGATCAGATCGGGGTCGAGTCCGAACGCGTCCCGATGCCGGGACCACTGGCCAGCCGATTCTTCGGACACGATCAAAGTAGGGGCTTCCAGCGGCGGCCTCCCGACCATGCCTCCGCCGCCGTACAGGTCTTTCAGGATCGACCGAATCAGGGTTGTCTTTCCGGCCTTTGGAGCAGCAGAGAACAGCGTGATACAGCCCCTCGCCGCGTACCCTCGCCAGATCCAGTCCGGCGGTTCGGACGGTCCAAGTTCGCCCAGCGGTACATCGCGCAGGGCATCAGGATTCGTTTCGTTCGCGGGGGTGTCTATACGGTCGAAACGCATTTTGTCCTGATTGGACGGCTCCACCGAGTGCGCGAACAAGTCGAAGTGCGCTCTGAGCAGCGCGCCTCCGGCCTCGCCATGCTCGTGATAGAACGCGCGTAAGTCTTTCGCATTCGCGGGGGGCATACACCAGCGCACCGGCCTCCCCCACCGCTCAGCGAGCGTTCTCGCCACGCTCTCGGCACCATCGCGCCCCGGCCATTGCTCGGCACCCCTTTCGTCGGTGCGCCGATCATTCTCGCCGAGCACCAGCACGCCCCGAGCGTCGCGCAGCAGGTCGGCAAGGTCATCGGCTCCCGCTTTATTGCTCGGGCGCGCCACCGCCTGCAATCCCATCGCCACACCGGCAGCGGCATCGCTCGCACCTTCGCAGACCACCACCAGCGGCGCGCTCAGGTCCGTTCCGCTCGGCACCGTCAGCGCTCGGCGCAGTCCGGTCTTTTCGCGGCTCGGCGCGCCCTTCCGTCCGTCCAGCGGTCGCAGGCCCAGCCCCACCATCCGCCCCGCACCGTCCCGTTCGGGGAACGCATACGCGCCATCGGGGTAGCCGCGATCCCATCCGGCACCGTACGCGCCCATCGCTCGCAGGTGCTCGGCATCGCACCAGCCGGGGCACAGCGTTCGCACCGCCTCCGCAGGAACGCCCAGAGCGTCCACCAGAGCCGCGAGCCGCTCGGAAGTGAGTCTCGCCACCGCCTCGGCATGCAACCGCTCAGCGTCGATTCTCGGGCGCTTGTGGGCGTTGCTCGGCTTGCTCGCCGGTGTCGGCTTGCGATTGCCTCGCCAGTCTGAGCCGCTCGCCTCCTCGGGGGTCCAGTCCTCGAAACCGTACATCGCGCCGCCCTCGGCATCGCTCGATATGCGCCGCATACCCTCGGGAGCATCGCCACCGCGCATGCACCGCAGGCGCTTCCGATCCGGGGACCACGCGCACCAATCCGGCTTGCCGCAGGCGGGGCAGGGATTCGCCTTGTTCACAGCGTGCCATCCGCTCATGCCGCACCGCCTTCCTCGGCGTAGCACGCAAGCACGAACACCCGAGCCGGGCAGCCCGTCCGCGTCGGTCGTGTTTCTCCGTTCGGCCTCAGCAGTCCGGCGCGTTCCAGGTCCAATCGGCGCGGGCCTACACACTGCACCGGCAGCCCGAGCAGGTCAGCGCATTCCTCAGCGGTCAGCCCTCGCGGGCCTGCCTCGGCGTAAGCATCAAACACCTGCCGCCGCCGCTTGCCCGCGCTCTTGCCCGCCACGCTTGCCGCTCGCCAGCTTGTTCCCGGCGCGCTCGCTCTGGTCGGTGGAGTGTTGAAGTTGATTCCGTCCAAGGGGTGTTGCTCGCTCATCGCGTACCCCCTTCCCGGTCAGGGCAACCGGCAGCAACCCATGCTCGGATCGACTCAACGGAATAGAGCGTGCGGCTCCCGATCTTCACCGTGCGGATCAGCTTGCGGTTTCCAAGTTCCCACGCCTTCCGCCCACCCACGCCGAGCATCGCCGCAGCTTGCTTTCGGTCTATGAGCAGCGGCTCAGGTGGGGTACAATCAGCGTGTGTAGTATTCGTCCCCGTTCCGCCTGCCAGCTTGCGGGGGCTTTGCTTGGGGGTCAGGGGGGGTACGCGCTCAGGCATCGCGGCCCCCTTCCTCGGCGTTGCGGGTGCGAATCGCATCCACAACATCGGGCAGCCGAAACCTGCGCACCTTCCGAGAGAGTCGCAGCACCGGGATACGCCCAGCCCGCGTCCACCGATTGACAGTTCCCACGCTCACGCCCAGCTTTGCAGCCAGCCCGCGAGCGTCCAGTAGTTCAGCGTGTGGTTCCATTGAACCTCCGAGAGAAAGTTGCGGGGGTTTCCGCCCCTTATCTCCCGGCAGGTATGCGCATCGGGCAGCGCATATCAGCGCATACCCCCCATAAACACTACGAATCCGCCGCGCATACCGTCATTCGTCATCGCTCGCATTTTGCCGCTCTTTCGCGCGCTGAGCGTATCCGGTCGCCTCCACACGCCGCCCCATTTCCAGCGTGTGCGGGTCCATCGTTGAGATTTTCGCTGGGGTGTTGGGCAAGGTTTTTTCCACAATGGCTTGCGAACCGCTCGCCTCGGTGTGCTCCCTAGCTTGCTTCAGGAATCGGGATATTTTCCACTGCTTATAGTCTGTGCCGTACTGGCTGTTCAGCATCTCAGCGACTCGCTCTTGTGAGTATCCAGAGACTTGATATAGCCGCCATGCCTCCATCGCGTGCGGGTGCAACTCGGGCAGCTTCTTAGCGGGATGCTTGCCCTTCCGCTCGGGTTCACTGGCTCCACCCCCCGCCACCGCATCCCCAGCCCTGATTCGATTCTGTACCCCCTGCATCGCTTCCATCGGCTTCTCTAGCTGCTTTACGATTGCCACCGGGTCTGAGGGAGTCATCGTGCAGGCGAGCCGTACAACCGTCCACGCTCGCCGCAAGTTCTCGGAAGCTTCGAATAGGTCCGCACGCTGTTTCGTTTTTGCGTGCTCTGCAATCCATTCCACACGCTTCAGCGCTTTCTCGGAAGCTTCAGCACAAACAGCCGCGTTCTCTTGCCAGACCGCCAGCCCCTGCTCTGCGATCCTCGCAACCTTGCTGAAGTAAACCCACAGCCCCCCGGCCATCTGATCCAGTTCTGTCATTTTCGCCACTGCTTCCGCATTCATGGTTTCGACCGCATCCCGCGCCGCGTCAGTTGCTCTCCGAATCCGCTCAGCGTCCAGAGTGAGCACTATGCCGGGCGTGCTACCTCGCAAGGCATGATCGAATGACATCCAAGCTTGGGTTAGCTCGGGCGCAGCTTTCGCAATATCTACCCGCCCGAAACCCACCACCGCCTCAGAGAGCCGCTCACACCACTCCCTCGCCTCTTTCAGTGTTCGATCACCGACGGTGCTCAACTCCCGTTCCCGCACCTCGATGCGTCCCCGAGCGTCTAAGTCCGCTATGCCCCTTGTCCAGGCCCGTTTCTCGGAAGAAGTTCCCGGCGGGGCGGGTGCTTTCATCCTTTGCGATCTGGCCTCGTAATCAGCAACTCGCTCAGCGATTCGCTCGGCATTGAAAGCAAGCGCTTTTAGAGCCGATACAGCGTCCAACACCGCGCGCAGCTTCGAATCCGGTTCCATCTGGCCTGCCTTTCAGTGCGGCAGCCGCAGCCCGGACAAGGCAGGTAGTCCGGGCCACGGCTCACCGCGTCGCCGGGGATCAACCGGCGCGAACAGTGTACCCCCCCTATTCGAAAACTCGCACCAGATTCCGTGCAGTTACGCCGCCGGTCCCGCGAGAGCATCGGACCAGATATTCAACCCCCCCTCCCCTGTTCGGCTGTAGACTTGCTCACAGTGTCTGCGGATAAGACAACCCGCAGGCATGAAAGGCAGCGAGCATGGCACACTACCTCGTCACCGTAGTTCACAAGGCATCGGGCAAACGCTCGGAAGTCCCGATTGAAGCGCGAAACCGCGCCGCAGCATTTGAACTAGCAGACCAGAACCCGGAAATTATGGCAGGCGCTGTTAGGGATATGCCGGACGGATGGGGTGAGCAACAGCCAAAAACAGATAACCCGGACCCAGCAGTAGCGGCACTCATGGAATCAAATCGGCGGCTCCGCCAGATTCTGATTCTTCTGGTGGTTGTGCTTGTCGCAATTCCGATCCTGTTCGGAATCATCTTCACAATCGCCGCAGCCACATAACCGCAGCTCAGAGCGTCCGGCGGGGGGTTTCGTAGACACTAGGCAGTGGGAGAGTCAGGATCGGAAGTCCTGCCTTTCAGTCCTGCTTCTTCGAATGCTCCATGTCATCTAGCGACCAGAGATCAGCAATGAGAACATGGTCAGCATCAAACAGTTGGATTGTTGGCACACCATCCACAAACCTGAAGTGCAGATACTGGGCTTCTTCGCCGTCAGCAAATATCAATCCGCGCAACGAAAGTTCCGATGGAACCCCAGACGCCGATTGACGCGCTTCCACGATGGTGCGATAGAGCGACTGTCGGCGAGCTGGAGACAGTTTCGTTTCTGGCGAAACGGCCCCAGACTCCGCTTGAGGCGGTACCGTCTCCGATTGCTCCGTCGCGCTGTTATCTGGTGCTATCTTGCCCGCCTGCAGCATGAAGCGAAGCTGAACGCCAAGCACGATCACTTGGAGTATGCCGACAGCGATGAGAATTGCGGGAATCTTCTTAGTCGCCATCAATTGACCCCGTAGCACCGGTAATGCTGCAATCTGGGCACCATCTGCTCAAGTCGTTTACTGCGGGCAATTCTCACTGAATTGCGTAGCGCAGCGTAGCCCATCGTTGGAGAGCCCCGCAAGGCAGAGAACCCCTACGCTCCGGCGGCCTGAACCAGCGTCACCACAGCAGCGCGGATCGGCTCGGGCAGGTCCGCCCAGCGCTCCACCACCTGTCGCAGGTCAGCGGGCATCGGCTCCGCGTGCGGCGCTACAGTCGGCGGTTTTTCGTGTCCGTTGTTGGCGCAGTTGTTGGCGCGCGAATCCGCACCCTCAGAAGTGTCGGTATTATCGCCACTTACAGAGTCGGGCAATCGACTCATAATCGTTTGGTCCTCGGTTCGAATCCGAGCGGGGCTATTTGCCTGGAAGGTCCGTGCAGACGGTTCCGAACCCCTTCCTGTGCCGAATCTCGAAGCATCTTCTCCGGGCTTCCAGCATCTGTTTGCCCCATAATTCTGTGGATGTAGACTGCTCGAAGGAGCCCGACGCGAGAGTCCCGCTTCCAGGAGGAGATCCCATGCGCCACTTGACCTGCTTCTTCGTGGCCGGAGTGCTCAGCGGGCCGCTCGCCGCCCGCGCTTCGGACTGTATCGGCTTTCTGCCACCGACCGCGGCCTATCCGGTTGGAGCGGTCCCGACAGAGGTCCGGTTCGCCGATCTCGACAACGATGGCGATCCGGACGCGATCACGACGAACGTCGGCGCCGATTCCGTCTCGGTCCTGCTGAACTGCGGATTCGGTCTGTTCGAACCCGCGGTTGACTATCCGACGGGTCCGCAGGTCGCCGGTTTGGCGACCGCTGATATGGACGGCGACGGTTTCCAGGACATCCTCGTTGTCAGCGCCGACAAGTTTCAGGACCTGATCATCTTCTTCAACAACGGTGACGCGACCTTCGGTGCGCCGACCACTACCGGAGTGCTCGACGATCTCGCTGCGCTCGCCACGGCCGACGTTGACGGAGACGGAGACATCGACGTCGTGGCCGCGAACCGCGGCGGAACGCTGGACATCTACCGCAACAACGGGACGGGCGGCTTCTCCGGGCAGACCAACATCAATGTCGGAGGCCAGCCCGAAGATGTCCTCATCGCCGACTTCAACAACGATTCTCGCCTCGACCTCGCGTGCATCGATGTCGGTAATTCCACCATCATCCTCCGGATCCAGAGCTTCAGCGGCGGGTTCTTGCAGTCCGTCACTCTCAATGTCGGCAACACCCCGACCCGCTTGCACGCCGACGATCTGGACGGGGACGGCAGTCTGGACCTGATCGCATCTCAGTTCGGCGCGGGCGAGATCAGCATCTTTTACAACGAAGGCGGGCTGAACTTCTCGCTGGAAGACGTTATCGGCGTTGCCGACGGACCCGTCGGCATCACTAGCGCGGACTTCGATGCCGATGGCGATACGGATCTAGCGGTCGCCAATGAGCAGTCAGCACAGATCGCTGTGCTCAACAACGAAGGCGCCCGAACATTCAGCGCGCAGTACATCGACCTGGGAACATCTCCGTCGGGCGTTGCGGCGGGCGACATCACGCAGGACGGGCTTGCCGAACTCGCGGTGACCGACCCGACCGATGGATCGCTCACGTTTCTGTTCAACCGAGGCGGCGATCTCCATGAGCAACTGCAAGGCAATCGCCCCTTCAAGGTCGCCTCTGGTGATTTCGACAACGATGGTGACCTCGATGTGGTTGCTACAGCGGTCGCCGACCCCGTAGTCCACATCTATGAAAACAGCGGTGGATGGCTCCTCGCGGCCAACCCCCTCGCTTCGCCGGCGCCTTCTCTCGATGTCAAAGTCGCGGACCTCGATCACGATGGCAACGAAGACCTCGTTCTCGTTCATCCCACGGATCCGCCGCTGGTCAGCATCCATATGGGCAACGGCGATCTCACCTTTCAGTCTCCCCAGTCCAGCGAGTTCGGCGCATCCTCAGGTCAAGCCGCTGTCATCGCCGACTTTGACGGCGACGGAGATCCTGACATCGTCGCCGTTTGTCTGTTCCCGGGCGGGAAAGGATTTGGTGCACAGTTGTTTCTCAACGACGGATTCGGTGCGTTCTCGCTGTCTGGAGGCGTACAGGACGCTTTGTTTCGAGACCTTGACGCCGGGGACCTGGACGGCGACGGCGACATCGATCTGGCCATCGCCCGACAACGCGGTGGCGCAATCAACGAACCTCCGGGAGGTGTCGATGTGTATCTCAATGACGGCGCTGGAAACTTCAGCTTCAGCGCGACGTATCTGATGGGATCCCTCGGCCGGGGCGTGCGTGACGTGGTTCTCTCGGACTTGGACGACGACAGGATTTTTGACATGGTCGCATTGAACCGCGAATCGGGTTTCGAGACGGTGGAGGCGTGGATCGGGCTCGGGGATGGCACGTTTTCAAGTTCGATCACACTCGTCGCGGGAGGCAGCCCGTTTGCCGTCGAATCCGGAGATTTTGACGGAGACAACGACCCCGATGTGGCGTTCACATGCCTCGACGAAGGCACAGCAACGGTCCTCCTCAACGATGGCGAAGCATTCTTCAGTTTGCTCGACCAGTACGAGGTCGGGACGGACCTCCGCGGCTTGCACCCAGCCGACATCAACGGTGACGGCGCTGCAGACCTCGTCGTGGCGAACGAAAACAGCGCCGAATCCGCCATCACCGTCCTCTACAACGCCAGGCCCGGCTGCCCGAGCGATCTCGACGGATCCGGCTCAACCGACCTCGCGGACCTGAACGCCGTGCTCGCGAGCTTCGGCTCCGCTGACGAGACCGCGGACACCAACGGCGACGGCATTGTCGATCTGCAGGATCTGAACCTGGTGCTCGGCGCCTTTGGGACCGCCTGCCCGTAGTTTCTCGTCACCCACCATCACACCGGAGACAGCTAGGGATCGACTTCCCAACGCACGGAGCACCATGAACCCCCAACCGAGCGGACAGTCCGGCCCCGGAGCGTTCACAGCGCTGTTGAGCCGCGCTTCCGACGGTGACTCTCAGGCGATCGAGTTTCTGCTGCCCATCGTCTACGACGAACTCCGCTCGCTCGCGTCGGCGTACTTCGCCGAAGAGCGTCGCAACCACACCCTTCAGCCGACCGCGATCGTCCACGAAGCATTCATCCGGCTCGCGGGAGCCGGCGATTTCTCATGGAACGACCGCAGCCACTTCTTCCGCGCCGCAGCGCTCGCGATGCGTCGAGTGCTGGTGAACCACGCCCGAGACCGAGGGCGGCTCAAACGCGGAGGCGGGCGGCGGGCTCATCCCCTCGGCGACGAACCGCAGTCTTTCGAAGCGTTGTCCAGCCTCGACCTGCTGGCCCTCGATGACGCCCTCACGGAACTCGGCCGCGTTGACCCGCGCAAAGAGCAGGTAGTGCAGTTGCGGTTCTTCGGCGGTTGCTCCATCGAAGACACGGCCAGACTGCTGGAAGTTTCTGAAGCCCAGGTCAAGAGAGACTGGGTCGCCGCGAGAGCATTCCTGATCACTCAACTCAAAGAGTCCGAATGATGCATCCCGAGCGTTGGAACGAGATCAACACGCTCTTCGACCGAGCGCTCGATCTACCCGCCAACGCGCGAGCTCAGTTCGTCGCCGAAGCAGCCGCGGATAAGGAGATTCGCGATCAAGTGCTCGCGATGCTCCGCGCCGAGGCTGAGAGCTTCGAGGTCTTCGACGAGGGACTCCCGCTCGCGAATCTGGTCGAGACGCTGAAGGCGGACACGGACGATCAGTTCCTCCAACAGGGCGACATCGTCGGCAGCTTCCGCATCGAACGCCTGATCGCGACGGGCGGCATGGGTGCCGTGTATCTGGCTCACCGGTGCGACGGAGAGATTGATCAGCGAGTCGCGATCAAGCTGATCCGCCGGAGCCGCGTTCGAAAACGAGACCGCGCCTCGGATGCCATCCGCCGGTTCCGCATCGAAAAACAGGTCCTCGCCTCGCTGGAGCATCCCTGCATAACCCGCCTCATCGATGTCGGCGTCACCGCCGATGAACAGCCGTTCCTCGTCATGGAATACGTCGAAGGAAAGCCGATCGACGAGTTCTGCCGCGATCGAGCCTTTCCGCCTCGCGAGATCGCCGCGTTGATGGCTCGCGTCTGCGACGCGATCCAGCACGCCCACCAGGCGTTGATCCAGCACCGCGACCTGAAGCCGCAGAACATACTCGTTACCGATAGCGGCACGCCGAAGGTGCTTGACTTTGGAATCGCTCGCCTTCTCGAGCCGAAGAACCCGTGGGAGGAGATGAACACGAGATCGGGCGAGTTTGTTGGCACGCTGTCGTACGCGTCCCCCGAGCAGCTCCGTGGCAGTGGCGGTGCGGACACGCGAAGCGACGTCTACGCGCTCGGCTCGATCCTCTACCACCTGCTCACCGGCAGACTCCCCCACGGCGATTCCACGAGCCTTCCCGCGTTCCTTGATCGGCTCGAGCACGGAGGCATCACGCCTCCTTCTGAGCTTGATACACGGGTCTCCGCTGATCTGAGCGCCGTCGTGATGCGAGCGATCGCGACCGATCCAAACCGTCGGTTCCAGACCGCCGCCGAACTCGCCGCCGACCTGCGCCGCGTCGCAGCGGGAGAGCCCGTTCTCGCCAGGGCCGACAGCAAGTGGTACGTACTGCGGAGCGAGGTCTGGCGCCGACGCGTGCCGATCTCGGCAGCGCTGACCGTGATCGTGGCGAGCCTCGCGTTCGGATCCGTCGCCGCGTGGCAGGCGGATCGCCTCCAACTCCGCACCGCCGAGCTGGAGCGCTCGCTGCACCTGAACAGCATCAGGGAAGGCAGACTACTCTCTCGAGCGGGCAACGTCTCGGCGACCGAGTCAGTGCTCTGGCAGCGCCTCGAAGCCGAAACACAGGACGAGAACCTGCCAAAGCTCGCCGAGTGGGGCCTTCGAGAACTGTACTCCCGGTACCCGATCGCTCGGACCGCGCGGTTCGACCCGAAGCGCTTCCGCGCTGTCAGCGCGACCAGCGCCGGCGAGATCATCCTGCACGACATAGCAAAGGCAACGCTGCTACGCACCGGCGGACCGGGGCAGCACACCGAGACACTTCAGACCGGGATCGACGCCGTCACCATCGCGGGCTGCAAAGCGGGAAACCGCTTCGCGTGGATCGACGGCAGCGGGCTGCTCTGGCACTGGTCGGTGAACTCAAACTCGCCGCCGGTCACTCTCGGACCCATCGATCCGGGTGCAAAGTTGGTCGTGCCAGCCGACGGCGCGGCCGTCTTCGCGTCCGTCGGCGATCGGATCGTTCGCCATCAGGACTCCTCCCCGCCCCTTGTCATCGATGTTGGATCGCCGGTCGAGGGTTTGGCGATGAGCGCGTCCAACAGACTGTTTTCGCGAAGCGCGGACCACACGGTTCGGGAGTGGAGCCCGCACGACGGTCGCGAACTCGATCGGTGGGAAGTCGTGCTCC
>JANSXG010000168.1 GCA_024743075.1 bacterium
ACGCACCAAGGAGATTGCCGAATCGAATCGTTCACATGACGAGAAAGTGCGCGACGTCAAGAGCCGTTTCGAGTCCAAGCGAGCCGAACTCGCCGCCGCGTACCGGCCGCGTTTGAGCGAGATGGAAGAGAAGCACAAGATCAGGGTCGCATCTCTCGACGAGGAAGTCCGGATCCGAACCGAGGATGCCAACGGTGCATTCGCGAAGATTGAAGATGAAGCGACCGACCGGTTCGAACAACAGACCGCGGGCGCAGCAAAGGAGCGTGATGAGGCTAAAGCCCGGCTCGCGTCCGACTGGTCGGAGCGCGTCGCGCGATACGACGACCTCACCGGCTCGCTGCTGAAGCGCGATCACGCCGACTTCCCCGATTGGTCCGACAGTGCCTGGGCGGCGTGGTCACCTCCGCACCGTTCGCTCGGCGCAGCGAAGTTCGGGCGCGTGCGCCTCGACCTCGCCGAACTCCCCGGCGGCCTGCCCGACTCCGATGATCTCCCGCTCCCCAGACACGCCCGTGCCGATCTGCCCGCGCTGCTCGAGATGCCGCGTCACGCCTCGCTCCTGCTCGAATACCCGGCCTCCGACGATCGCAAGGCTCGGCGCGACACCGAGTCGCTCTCCGAGGCTCGCGCCCAAGCTATCCAGACCTTGCAGGCCGTCATGCTGCGCATGCTCACCTCGCTGCCCCCGGCGAAGTGTCGTTTCACGATCATCGATCCCGTGGGCCTCGGCCAGAACTTCGCCGGCTTCATGCACCTGGCCGATTACAACGACCAATTCGTCAATCATCGCATCTGGACCGAACCACGCCATATCGAAGCGCGCCTCTCGGAGCTCACCGAGCACATGGAGAACGTGATCCAGAAATACCTGCGCAACGAATTCGAGACGATCGACGATTACAACGAGAAAGCCGGCGAGATCGCCGAGCCGTACCGCTTCCTCGTCCTCAGCGACTTCCCGGTCAATTTCGACGAGGCTTCCGCCCGTCGTCTCGCGTCTATTGTTTCCTCCGGTGCCCGCTGCGGCGTGCACACGCTCATCGCCTGCGACACGCGGGAGACCCTACCCACCGGCATCCAGCTTACGGACATGCGCGACCACGCCACGACGCTCGTGTGGCGAGACGGACGCTACGAGCTCGTTGACGATGTGCTCTCCGATGCTGATCTTGTCCTCGATCAGCCGCCAGCAGAAGACCGCATGACCGAGGTGCTCAAACGCGTCGGCGAGGCCTCGCGCGACGCCGCGCGCGTCGAGGTGCCTTTCCGGGCTGTCGCCCCGACCGACGATGATGTCTGGTCGCGCAGCAGTGCGCCTGACATCCGCGTTCCGCTCGGTCGAGCCGGCGCGACCAAGCTGCAGGAACTCGCTCTCGGGCACGGCACCGCCCAGCACGTACTGCTCGCCGGCAAGACGGGTTCCGGCAAATCCACGCTCCTCCACGTGCTCATCACCAACCTCGCGATGTGGTACTCGCCGGAGGAAGTAGAGTTCTACCTGGTAGACTTCAAAAAGGGCGTCGAGTTCAAGGCCTACGCCGGAAAGGACGGCCACGGCCCGCTGCCGCACGCTCGCGCCGTCGCCATTGAGTCCGATCGCGAGTTCGGCCTCAGCGTGCTCCAGCGCGTGGACGAAGAACTCAAACGCCGAGGCGACCTTTTCCGCGAAGCCGGTGTGCAGAACCTCGGCGGGTTCCGGCAAGCGAGACCGGGCGAAGTCATGCCGCGCACGCTCCTGATCATCGACGAGTTTCAGGAGCTCTTCGTAGAAGACGACAAACTCGCTCAGGATGCCTCGCTGCTGCTCGACCGTTTGGTGCGCCAGGGTCGGGCCTTCGGCATTCATGTGATCCTCGGCTCGCAGACTCTCGGCGGCGCGTACAGCCTCGCCCGCTCGACGCTCGGCCAGATGGCCATCCGCATCGCGCTGCAGTGCAACGAGGCCGATTCCTACCTCATCCTCAATGAGGAAAACTCCGCCGCCCGCCTGCTCAGCCGCCCCGGTGAGGCGATTTACAACGATCAGGCTGGCATGGTTGAAGGCAACAGCCCATTCCAGATTGTCTGGCTCCCCGATGCGCAGCGCGACGATGCCGTCGCCGAGATCTGCCAGCGCGCTGAGACATCCGGCATCCGGACAGGCAGCCCAGCGCTCGTTTTCGAGGGCAACGTTTCGGCGCGCCTCGATCGAAACAACCTGATGCGAATTGCCGCGTCCGATCAGGCCCGTGCGGAGCACATGTTCCCGCAGCTCTGGCTCGGCGAGGCCATCGCCATCAAAGATCCGACCGCCGCGCGCATGCGCCGTCAGAGCGGCTCGAACGTGCTCGTCGTCGGCCAGCGCGAGGAGGCCTCCCTCGGTCTGATGATGGGCACCGTCGTCTCGCTCGCCGCCCAGTGCGAAGCCCATCAGGCCCAAGCATACATCGTCGACGCCACACCCGACGATGACATTCGCGCCGGCCAGTTCGCGGCACTCGCCGGTGCGTTGCCCATCGACGCCCGATCCGTCAGCCCGCGCGATATCGAGCAGACGATCATGTCGATCGCTGAGGAAGTCCGCGCTCGCGTCGCCGAAAACGAGTCCGACGGGCCCGGCGTGTTCCTGCTGATCCACTCGATGCAGCGCATCCGCTCTCTGCGCCGCGATGAAGACAGCTTCGGCTTCTCCATGGACGACGGCGACACGCCCAAGCCTGACAAGTTGCTCGTCGAGATCCTGCGCGACGGACCCGGTGTGGGTGTGCACGTGGTCATGTCCTGCGACACGCTCACCAACACTGAACGCTACCTCGATCGCAACGCCATGCGCGAGATCGAGAACCGAGTCCTCTTCCAGATGAGCTCTGGCGACTCGACCCAACTCATCGACTCGCCCGCGGCGTCACGCCTCGGTCCGAATCGCGCCATCTTCTTCAGCGAAGAGTCCGGCGTCGTCGAGAAGTTCCGTCCCTACGCGCCGCTCGACCCGGCGGAAGTCGCCAAGACGCTCCGCGAACTGGGCATCGAACCGCGCTGAGCCGGGTTTCGCCTTCGTGGAACGTCCGAACCGCGCGTCCTTTGCGCCTTGTGACCGGATAAGCCGTCTGCTCATGAGTTATCCGCGCCCGTCGTTGGAGAACCATGAAGATTTTCCTTTGTGCTCGGCGCGTTGACCTTTAGCATCGCAAGTCGACCGGCACCGAGCCGCTCGGAGCTGTTTTCGAGCCGATCGGAACCGGCGAAGGCTGAAGCGAAAGGACCAGTCATGGATCTCCAGGTTCGCGGCGTCAACCTCCAACCCACCGAGCCCATCGTCGAACACGCCAACCGGCGCTTCGGCTTCGCGCTCGGCCGCCTCAGCCACCGAATCCAGCGTGTCATCGTCAAGATGTCCGACCCGCACGCCGGCGGTCTCATGCGATGCGACGTTCACGTCCAACTCGCCGGCACGCCGCAGCCGATCATCATCGAGCAATCCGGGAGTGACCTTTATGGTGCAATCGACCGAGCGGCCGATCGCGTGAAGACCTGCGTTCGGCGCTTCAGCAAGAAAACCCGTCAACACCGCTGACCTCCAGACTCTCTTTCTCTCCTCCTCCCGTTCCGCCGAACGGCGGAGCGGGAACAGGCGGCCCGTTGACGCGGACCGCCTGTTTTCTTGCGCGGGTCCGCGCGCACGAGGCCGGGGGATCGCGCCGGCCGGGACTGCTCACGCCGCGTGACCCACGCCCCAGCTCCGACCGCTAAACTGCCCGCGTGAAACGACGCGCCGCCATCATCGCTGCTGTTCGAACCCCGATCGGGAAGTACGGGGGCCGACTGGCTTCCGTCCGTCCGGATGATCTGGCCGCCCACACCATCCGAGCCGCCGTCGAGCGGTCGGGCGCGGAGCCGGCGTCAATCGACGATGTGTACTTCGGGGCGGCGAACCAATCCGGCGAGGACAACCGCAATGTCGCGCGCATGGCGGCCCTGCTCGCGGGCCTGCCTGATTCGGTGCCGGGCGCGACCGTGAACAGGCTCTGCGCCTCCGGGCTCGAGGCGATCAATGTGGCAGCTCGAATGCTCGAAGCGGGGATGGGCGATGTGTTCGTCGCTGGCGGTGTCGAATCGATGAGCAGAGCACCGTACGTGCTCAGCAAGGCCGAGACAGCGTACGGGCGGGGGCAGCAGCTCTTCGACACCTCGATCGGTTGGCGCTTCGTCAACCCGCGGCTTGCGGAGATGTACCCACCGTTCCCGATGGGCGAGACTGCGGAGAACGTCGCTCGCAAGCACAGCATTTCTCGAGAAGATCAGGACGCGTTCGCCTTGCGTAGCCAGCGCCGGTGGGCGGAAGCGCACGAGGCCGGCCGATTCGCCGACGAACTGCTCCCCGTCGAGGTTCCGCAGCGCCGTGGCGATCCGGTTGTGTTCGACACTGATGAACACCCGCGACCGGACACGACAATTGACAAGCTTGCCAAACTCCGCCCCGTGTTCGCGACGGATGACCTCGGCACCGTGACCGCCGGCAACTCATCCGGCGTGAACGATGGCGCTTCGGCACTGCTGCTGATGGAGGCCGAACGGGCCGCATCGCTTGGGTTGACGCCGCTGGCCTATGTCGGGGCGAGTGCCGCGGCTGGGGTTGACCCGGCGTACATGGGTCTCGGGCCCATCCCCGCGATCCGGCGCGTGCTTGATCGGTCCGGTCTCGCGCTCGCGGACGTCGGACGCGTTGAGATCAACGAGGCCTTCGCCGCACAATCGGTGGCGTGTCAACGCGACTTGGGCATAGAGGACGATCGCCTGAACGTAAACGGCGGCGCGATCGCGATCGGGCATCCGCTGGGCTGCAGCGGCGCTCGCTTGGCGACCACACTTATCCACGAGATGCGGCGCAGCGAGGTCGAGCGAGGGATCGCGTCGCTCTGCGTCGGTGTTGGTCAGGGGCTGGCGACCGTATTCGAGCTCGCATGAGCCCTCAGGGCATCGACGCGATCTTAGACAACCCCGATTCCATTGCAGCGACGAGCTGGTCGATCTCCGTCTCGGTCATCGGAGTCGAGAGCGCGGCGGTGCAGGTGTTGATCATCACACACCCGTGATCGAACAGATGATCAAGTAGTGTCGAGAGCCGGGCGTTCTCCTCCGGCGTCGCGTGGGCTTCACGGTAGTTGCGCGGCGCGACCGGCTTCATGTGCACGCGGAACATCGATCCGGTGCCGGTCACGCACGCGCGGGCGCCGGTCCTCTCGATCGCGGCTTCAATTCCTTCAATGCCCCGCTGAGCCAGACCGGCGAGGCGTCCGATCGCTGCGGCGTCGAACTTCGTCATCGCGGTCAGTCCGGCGAGTGTGCTGATCGGGTTCGCGGAGAAAGTGCCGGAATGGGGGAAGAGGTATCGCTTCCCATGCGGGTTCATGGTGTCCATGATCTCGGCGCGTCCGGCGAGCGCGCCGATCGGGAAGCCACCGCCGATGAGTTTGCCCATCGCGGTCAGATCCGGATTGATGTCGTAACGGGACTGCAGGCCGCCGTACTCGGAGCGGAAGGTGATGACCTCGTCGAGCACCAGCAAGACATCATTTTCTCGTGCCCAGTCCGACAACGCCTTCGCGAATTCAGGCTCGATGGGGTTTAGGCCGACGCGGTGCGGCATGAGATCGAGCAGCACGCACGCGAGTTCGTCGGCGTGTTCGTCCAGCCGCGCGATCGACCGATCAACATCGTTGAACGGCAGGACGATCACATCGTCGAGTGCGGACCGCGGCGTGCCGTGCACGAGCGGGACCGAGGTCGGGCGGTCGATGTCCCCCCATGAATCCGGCTTCGGCGCCTGGCTCACCTCGGCGTAGTCGTACCCGCCGTGGTACGCGCCCTCGATCTTCGCGATCTTGGAGCGCCCGCTGTGCGCCCGGGCCGCCTTAAGGCAAGCCATGAGCGCCTCGGTCCCTGAATTGACGAATCTCATTTTCTCGAAACTCGGGCTCCGCGAGCACAGGTACTCCGCGTACTCGACCTCGGCTTCGGTTGCCATCATGAACGCGCTGCCGCGAGCGATCTGTTCGGTGACCACCCGCACAATGTCGGGATCCGCGTGCCCGTGGATCAGGGAGCACATGTTGTTCGAGAAATCGATGCGCTCGACACCGTCGAGGTCGGTGATCCGGCAACCCTTCCCGAACTCCGCGTACGCCGGGTGGGGTGATCGGAGCACGGTGTTGCGGCTCACGCCGCCGGGCATGACCCGTTGGGCTCGTTCGAAGAGTTCGGCGCTGCGAGACGCTTGGGCGGAGTCTGTGGTCATGGCTGTAGCAGTGGGGCCCCGGTGCGATCCTGTACATACTCGAAGTCGACGCCGGGGCTCAGTTCGACGAGTTTGAACCCGCCTGGCGTGATGTCGATCACGGCAAGGTCGGTGTAGACGCGGTCGATCACCCCGAGGCCGGTAAGGGGGTAGGTGCACGATGCAACAAGCTTCGGATCGCCCGTTTTGGTGGTGTGCTGGGTGTTGGCATACACCTTCTTCACGCCAGCGACCAGGTCCATCGCTCCGCCGACCGCCG
>JANSXG010000001.1 GCA_024743075.1 bacterium
ATCATCACGCTCGGTCTCCCCCTGCTCGCCAACTACAACCACAAGAAGTTCCGCGAGGAATACGACTGATCGGCGTCACTTCCATCAAGAGTGCTACGACTGTTCCGGTGGCATCGCGGAACCGCAGAAACAGGATGTTTCTTTACACCTGTCTGGCGTTCACCAGCGTCTCGGTCCTGTGCCTTGGCGTGCTGCTGCTCTCGATCTTTCTGAACGGCACGAAGCACCTGTTCGACTTCCAGATCACGGTGCTGCCGCACAGCGCAAACCTCGTCGACTCCCGGCTCGATACTGCGAAGAGACAGGTCAAACTCAGCTTCGTCGAGGAACGCGCCCGGACTGTCGGTATCGAAACCGATCGTGACCTTACGGGAGCGAGCGTCGCGGCTCTTGGCGCGGACCTCCTGCTCCGCTTCGCCGACGGTTCAGAAGAGCGAATCGCGACCGCGGAACGGCTGGTCCGCTCCGAACTCGATATCGAAGCTCGACGCGTCCGACTAACTTACAGCGTCCCACGGGAGGAGACGGTTGGTCTGCCGGGCAACGATCCCCTTGAGGGCGCAACGCTGAAGGAAACCCCCGCCGGCCGCGTGGTTCTCACCTATCCCGATGGGAAAGAACAGGTCGTGGCCTCCAGGGAGAGCGCAGCGGGTCGGGTCACGATGCTCGGCGATCCCTCGCTGGGCTCCGTTGGCGAGTTCATCGGTGGCTCGCCGTCGGTCGATCCGCAGAAGGCTGGGTTCGAGTCTCCGCTCGTCGGCACGATCTGGCTTCTCTGCGTCTGCGCGATCGCTGCGGTTCCGATCGGTATCGGCACCGCGGTGTTCCTCGAGGAGTTCAAACCGACGAACCGGGGCCTGATCGTGTTGCACCGCGTCGTCGCGACGAACATCCGGAACCTCGCCGGCGTGCCCTCGGTCGTGTACGGGCTCATCGGGTTGACGGTCTTCGCCCGCATGTTCGGCCTGCTCGGTACACCGCTCGACTACCAGTCGTTCGAGGAGTACAAGCTGAGCGACGGGACCAGAGTGGTCGGCATCACGACGGACATTCAGAGCGATGTGTACACGCTCGAAGGTCCGTTCATCGGCGAGTCACGCCTCGAGCGTACGGCGTACGAGGAGATCGCACGGTTCCCCGACTCGGATGAGGTCATCGAGGTGACCGGGACGGTCGAGTTCACGGACGACTACGAGTTCCGCTTTGCGACCGAGCAGATCGGCAGTTTCACGCTGTCACCGTTCGACATCCTCTCGGGGGAGATGATCGAGGAGGAGCCGTTCGCCCCGCGCCCGTTCCAAGCGACCTTCCGACTTGAGGGGCAGGCACGCTATGTCGTCGAGACGGTCCGGAACGGGCGCGTGTTCGTGCCTCGCGAGATGATCAGGGATGCGGAGCAGGACATCGACAAGGTCCGCATCCGAAACCACATCTTCGAACTGAAAGACGGCCGACGGGTTGTTGGCAAGATTCCGCAACTCTCCGATGGCACCATCACCGTACGCAAGGACCTCCGCAGCGAGCCGGTCACCTTTTCCGTGGATGACATCGCCGAGCGCCCGAACGGCAAACTGGCCTACTCCACGAAGAACATGATCACGATCCTCGATGAAGACCACCCCCTGCACATCCGGCTTCCGATGGGAGCGAGTGTGCTGGCCGGCGGCCTGACGCTGATGCTCGTCATCCTGCCTGTGGTGATCATCGCCTCGCAGGAGGCGCTCCGCGCCGTCCCCGACACGCTCCGGCAGGGAGCGCTGGCGCTCGGTGCGTCGAAGTGGCAGATGGTCCGCACGATGACACTCCCCAGCGCGATCCCGGGCATCCTGACCGGGTGCATCTTGGCGATGAGCCGGGCGATCGGCGAGGCGGCTCCGATCCTCATCATTGGTGGCGTGACATTCGTGACGTTTACGCCCGACAACCTCATGTCCGGGTTCGCCGCGATGCCCCTGCAGATCTACGACTGGCTGCGCCAGCCGGATATGGAGTTCCAGCAGGTCGCGGCCTCCGGCATCATCGTCCTGATGACCGTGCTGCTGGCGTTCAACGCCGTCGCGATCATCATCCGCCAGAAGCTCCAGAAGCCCCTGAACTGACCGTCACACACACCCGACCGGATCGATACCATGCCTAATCAACCCTCCGCCGTCGAAACCGACTACCGGGAGACCAGACCAGTGAGCGCCGGTGAACACAAGCAGCCGCAGAAGCAGTCCGAGTCAGCGCCGGAGGCGAAGAACTCGTCGCTCGCGAGCGTCGCTCGGATGGCGTTCTCCGGGCGCGTCGAAGCGAAGCCCTCCGCTACCGCGCTCTCGGTCCGAGACTTCAGCAGCTGGTACGGCAGCTTTCAGGCGTTGCATAACATCGATCTCGAAGTGCCGCACAACCGGGTCACTGCATTGATCGGGCCATCCGGCTGCGGAAAGTCGACCTTCCTGCGCTGGGTGAACCGCATGAACGACCTGATCCCCGGCGCTCGCTGCGCCGGCGACATGTCGCTGCTCGGTGCGGACCTGATGAGCCGGGACATCGATGCGGTGGACCTGCGCCGTCGTGTCGGAATGGTCTTTCAGAAGCCGAACCCGTTCCCGAAGTCGATCTACGACAACATCGCCTTCGGTCCGCGGCTGCACTACAAACTCAGCAAGGCCGAGACCGACGACCTCGTCGAGTCCTCGCTCCGCGCCGCCGCCCTGTGGGACGAGGTCAAAGACCGCCTGAAGCAGTCGGCCTTGGGTCTCTCCGGCGGCCAACAGCAGCGGCTTTGCATCGCCCGGGCCATTGCCCTGTCGCCGGACGTCCTCCTCATGGACGAGCCCTGCTCCGCGCTCGATCCGAAGGCGACGATTCGCATCGAGGACCTTATCGTCGAGTTGCGAAAGAACTTCACGATCCTGATCGTGACGCACAACATGCAGCAGGCGGCCCGCGTCTCCGACCAGACGGCGTTCTTCTACGAGGGCAAGTTGATCGAGTTCGACGATACGATCAACATCTTTACGAATCCGAAGTCCACCCAGACGGAGGACTACGTGACGGGTCGCTTTGGTTGACGCGATTGGCTTCTCCGTTCGGCAATAATCGCCTTACTTTGCTAAGATTGCTGGATGGTGTCCGGTGATGTGCCCGGGATTTCCCGTACCACCGGCCGCGTGAACAATCGCCCACAAGCCGGGCAAAGGCCCCACTTATGTCAGCCGAACTCGAACGCGAACTCAAACAGCTCCGCTCCGCCCTTCGCACAATGGCGCGCGAAACGGAAACGCGTGTCCAGACCGCCCTTGAGGCGTGGTTTGCGTGGGACGTCGAACTCGCCCGCTCCATCCGCGTTGCGGATTCGGCGATCGACCAGATGGAGTTGAACATCGAGAACGAGTGCCTCGGCATCCTGGCGCGTCACCAACCAGTAGCGTCCGACCTGCGGTTCGTGATGGCAACGCTCCGGATCAACACCTCGTTCGAAAGAATCGCCGACCTCGCCCGCTCGATCGCCAAGCGTGTGATCCGGCTTTCCGAGCGCGGCCCGAAAGTCAACCCGCCTCCGGCGGCTGAGTCGATGGGTCAGGCCGTGTGCGAGATGGTCAAAAACGTGATCAACTCGCTTGAAAAGCAGGACGTCGAACTCGCCCGGTTCGTGCGTCGCAGCGACTCGTTCGTGGACGAACGCAACAAGGAACTGTTCGACTGGGCCCTGGCCCAGATTGAGACGGATCCCGAGAACGCCGGCGGGTACATGACGACCGTACTCATGGCCCGAACGCTTGAGCGGATCGGCGATCTGGCGGGCAATATCGCCGAGGACATCATGTTCGTGGTCGGCGGCTCGGTCGTCCGGCACTCGCCCCTCTGACGTTCGACCATCAGCGTCCACCGGCTCGACCCGATCAGGCCCACTGCCAATAATGGACTCCACTCGGCCGTTTGAACCCGGGCCGTGTCCAGTCGCATCAGGTCATGCATACCACCGTTCTCATCCTTCTCCTTCTCGCGGCGCTCGCTCCGATGGGTGTCCGCGTGATCGGGAAGTCGGCGGGGCTGATCATCGCGACCGTCTCGCTCGCGATCACTGGTTGG
Source organism: bacterium (assembly GCA_024743075.1). Taxonomy (GTDB): domain Bacteria; phylum Planctomycetota; class Phycisphaerae; order Phycisphaerales; family UBA1924; genus JANSXG01. Next base: position 4,078 of record JANSXG010000001.1, read on the forward strand.
TACGCGTCCCGCTTCGGGATCGTCACCGCCGGCGCGCCGATCCTTGAGACAATGTCGTGGGTACCATCGCTCGGCGTCGGAGTGGAGTTTCTGCTCGACGGTCTTTCGCTCACCTTCGCGCTGCTGATCTGCGGAATCGGCGGCCTGGTGCTGCTGTACACCAGCAGTTACCTCGGTGATTCGCCGGGCCTCGGCAGGTTCTACGCAACGCTTCTCACTTTCATGGCGTCGATGCTCGGCCTGGTGCTCGCCAACAACCTGATCGTGATGTTCATTTTCTGGGAACTCACGAGCATCACCTCCTTTCTACTCATTGGCTTCGACTTCCATCGCGAGAGCGCCCGTCGTTGCGCGTGGCAGGCGCTGGTCGTGACCGGTCTGGGCGGCCTGTGCCTGCTCGCTGGCATCATTCTGCTTGCCATTGCGTCCGGCGGAAGCACGGGCCCGGAGTTCGCGATCCGCGAACTCGACCCCGGCGCCATCCTTGACAGCCCGCTCGCCGGCGCGTCAGTCATCCTGACTCTGATCGGTTGCTTCTCGAAGAGCGCGATCGTCCCGTTCCACTTCTGGCTTCCCAACGCGATGGAAGCCCCGTCGCCGGTCAGCGCGCTCCTGCACTCAGCGACCATGGTCAAAGCGGGCGTTTACCTGATCGCTCGCCTCGAGCCGACGCTGAACGAGCAGCGGTTCTGGAGCGATTCGCTCGTCGCCTTCGGTGCGACCACGATGCTCCTCGGGGCGGCCCTCGCGACGCGTCACGTGGCCTTCAAGAAACTCCTCGCATACTCGACGGTCAGTTCGCTGGGCATTCTTGTGATGCTCATCGGACTTGGAGCGTACGCCGCGGCTGCGACATACCTCATCGCCCACGCGCTCTTCAAAGCCTGCCTATTCCTGGTCGCCGGGACCGCAACCCACATCGCGGGAACCAAGGATACCGAGGCGATAGGCCATCTCGGGCGGTCGATGAAGATCTCGCGGTGGTCAGCACTCCTCGGCGGCCTGTCACTCGCGGGTGTCGCACCCTTCATCGGGTTCGCCGGCAAAGAACTCACGATCAAGTCGGGACTGAACGCGGGCGGACTCGAAGCAATCCTGCTGGCCATCGCGATCGGCCTTGCAGCGGCTCTGACCGTGTTCGCGTCGATCCAGGTCGCGTTCAAGCCGTTTTTTATGCCCGGTCCGCACAAACCTGAGCACGCTCAGGAAGCGACATGGCCCGAATGGCTCGGCCCGATCATCCTCGCGACGCTCGGTCTGGTGCTTGGCCTGGCTCCGTTCCTCGGCATGGTGCCGCTCGTGGAAAGCTTCGGTGCATCCCTCGCGGGCGCTCCGCTTGCAGACGATGTAACACTCGGTCTCGGGTATCTGCTCTGGCCGCCGTCGATACCCCTCGGAATCAGCGTTCTGGCGGTCGTGATCGGCATCGGGCTGTTCATGGGCCGCTCGCCGTACCGCTCGCTGCTCGCCAAGACCTTCGCTTGGGACCGCTTTGGGCCGGAGCGAACATACGACCGTCTGGTGGGCACCACCTTGGCCAGCGCGCAGGTGCTGACGAACGCGCTGCAGAACGGCAGCCTGCGCTCCTACACCCGCATCATCGTGTTGACCGCGACCGCCTGCGTCGCGCTGGCGACGCTCCGGATCGACGCCGTCGCTTCATACCTGCCATCCTTCGGAGCGCTTACCCCGTTCGATGTGATGCTCGCGCTGACGATCGCCGCTTCGGCAGTATCGGCCACGATGATTCGATCACGCCTGGGGGCGATCGCAGCGCTCAGCGGGATCGGCTTCGCGATCGCGGTGTACTTCGTGCTCCACGGTGCACCGGACCTCGCCGGCACGCAGTTCGCCGTCGAGACCCTCATAGTCATTATCTTCGTCCTCGTCACGCACCGGTTGCCACGATTCGCGCGGTATACGACGAACCTGTCGCGGTCCATTGACATCGTCATCGCGCTCGGGCTCGGCAGCGTTGTGACGACGCTGACACTGCTGGCGATGGGCAGCACCGTCGCGTCCCCGGTCTCCGACTTCCAGGCCGCCGAGGCGGTGCCGAGCGCATACGGACGGAACGTGATCAACGTGATCCTCGTGGACTACCGCGCCATCGATACGCTCGGCGAGGTGTTCGTCCTCGCGGTCGCGGCGATCGGCGTGTTCACGCTGCTCACGATCCGGCCATCGCGCGAAGCGGAGGCCACGCGATGAACTCCGTGATCTTTCAGGTCGCCGCCCGGGTGCTGCTGCCGGTCATGCTGCTGCTGTCCGTTGTGTTTCTGCTGCGCGGCCACAACGAGCCCGGCGGCGGGTTCATCGGTGGGCTCGTCGCGGCGTCCGGGTACATCCTGTACGCGCTCGCGGTCAACCTGCCCGAGAGCCGCCGCCTGCTGCACGTGCATCCGCGCACGCTGATCTCGACAGGCCTTCTCATAGCGATCCTGAGCGGCGTACCGGCACTGCTCGTCGATCAGCCGTTCATGAAGGGCAAGTGGATCGAGGTGACCATCGCCGGATTCGAAGGCGTCAAGTTCGGCACTCCCTTTGTCTTCGACGTCGGCGTCTACCTCGTCGTTCTCGGTGTCACGCTCCTCATGGCGTTCACGCTGGAGGAGCGGTACCAATGAACATTATCCTCGCGTTCTGCTGCGGCCTTCTCGCCGCGACCGGAACGTACATGCTCCTGCGCCGCAGCTTCGTGAAGCTCGTCATCGGGCTCGCGCTGCTGAGCCACGCCGCCAACCTGCTGATCTACATCGTGGCGTCCCCGCTGCTCGGCCGGCCGCCGCTCGTGCGTGCGGGGGAAACCCAGCCACCCGCGCCGTTCGCCGATCCTCTGCCCGGCGCGCTGATCCTGACGGCTATCGTCATTTCCTTCGGCGTCGTGGCCTTTACGATCGTTCTCATCAAACGGACCTACGAGGAGATCGGTACGGACGATCTCGACCAGATGACTTCGACGGATCGAGACCTATGCTGATCGCCCTCCCGGTGCTCATACCGATGCTCGGCGCGGCCCTGTGCCTGCTCTTCTGGGGCAGGTCACGCCCGCAGGCGGTTCTCGCGTTGGCATCCACGGCCTCGATGCTCGCTGCGAGCGTATGGATCCTCTTCGGCGTCCGCGACGGCACGATCCTCACGTTGAACTTCGGAGGCTGGCAGGCACCGTTCGGGATCACGTTTGTGGCCGATCTATTCGGTGCGATCATGGTGACGCTCGGCGCGATCGTCGGCCTGGCGGTGATGGCCTTCTCCGTCGGCGCTTCGGACCGGTTGCGCGCATCAAGCGGGCACTATCCGCTTTCGCTCACGCTTCTGGCGGCCGTGAGCGGGGCGTTCCTCACCGGCGACCTGTTCAACCTCTATGTGTGGTTTGAACTGATGCTGCTTTCGTCGTTCGTCCTGCTGACACTCGGCGGCGAACGAGGTCAGCTCGAAGGCGCGATCAAGTACGTCACCCTGAACCTGCTGTCTTCGATGCTCTTCCTGATGGCCATCGGCCTCATCTACGGCACGGTCGGCACGCTGAATATGGCCGACCTCGCCCGACGGATCGACGATCTGCAGGACCCGAAACTCGCGACACTCCTCGCGACGCTGCTGCTCGTCTCCTTCGGCATCAAGGCCGGTGCGTTCCCGTTCTTTTTCTGGCTCCCGGCCTCGTACCACACGCCGCCACCAGCCGTCTCGGCGCTCTTTTCCGGGCTTCTCACAAAGGTGGGCGTCTACGCCATCATCCGGGTTCTCTCGCTGATATTTGACCAGGAGTGGTCGCTGCTCGGCGACGTCGTGTTGGTTGTCGCGGGCTTGACGATGGTGACGGGCGTGCTCGGCGCGATCGTGCAGAACGACATGCGTCGGATCCTCTCCTTCCACATCGTGAGCCAGATCGGCTACATGCTGATGGGTCTCGGTATCGCCATCGGACTTGTCGGATCGCTCGGCGCCTCGTCGCCGATCGCCGTCCTGGCGATGTCTGGCGCAGTCTTCTATATCTTCCACCACATCATCGTGAAGGCGAACCTCTTCCTGATCAGCGGAGCGGTCTTGATCACCACAGGGTCCACAAACCTGAAGGAGGTCAACGGGTTGGCGAAGTCCCACCCGTTCCTGTCGATGCTGTTCCTGATCAGTTCGATGTCCCTCGCCGGGATCCCGATCCTGTCGGGATTCTGGGCCAAGTTTGTGCTGGTCCGTGGCGGCCTGGAAGCCGGTTCGTACACAATCGTACTGGTCTCGCTCGCGGTCAGCCTGCTCACGCTCTACTCCATGACGAAGATCTGGACACAGGTGTTCTGGGGCGAACCTGACGATCTGAAATCTCCCCCGCTTGACCGACGCACCAAAGCGTGGGTCTACTCCCCTATCGCCGGGATGTGTGTCCTCACGATCTGCATCGGCATCGGTGCGGAATCCTCGGCGAGGCTTGCTCTGGACGCGGCGGAGCAGCTGCTCGACTCGTCCCGATACATCGACGCGGTGTTCGATGGCGCATCGGCGCAGATCGGCGACGCCCCATGATCTTCGCGTCCAACATCCTGCTGGCGATCTTGTGGTCCTTGCTCATCGGGCCGTTCACGCCGTACAACCTTCTCGCGGGCTTCTTCATCAGCATGCTCGCGCTCGCGGTCTGCTCAAATCCCGGTCGGGCGTACGCGATGCGCTTCTGGGCCATCGCCGCCCTCCTTCTGTTCCTGACCAAAGAACTCGTCAAGGCGAACATCCGGGTCGCCTACTACACGGTTTCCAGCCTGAAGACACTGCATCCCGCGATCCTCGCGGTTCCGCTCGAACCGCTCACCGATCCGGAGATCACGCTGCTCGCGAACCTGATCACGCTGACTCCCGGCACCCTCACCCTTGATGTCTCCGCGGACAAACGCCAGATGTTCGTGCACTTCATGCATGTCGACGACCCATCCGAGGCGGTGCAGGAGATTAAGTCGGGGTTCGAGCGCAGAATCATGGAGGCGACGCGATGATCCAGCTCGTCCCGCTCGATAACGATCCGACCCACTGGCTCTTCCTCGTCGCCGGAGCCGTGTTTGGCATCGCCCTGCTGGCTTCGGTCTGGCGCCTGGTGGTCGGCCCGAGTCTGCCGGATCGAGTGGTCGCGGTCGACCTCATCGGCTTTCTCGCTGTTGGCATCATCTGCGTCTTCTCCATCGTGACCCAGCGTTCCGAACTGATCGGTGTCGCGGTGGTGGCGGCTCTCATCCTTTTCCTCGGGACGGCCGCGTTCGCGATCTACCTCGACCGGAGAGCCCGGCCGTGACGATCATCAACATCCTCACCGTGTTCCTCGTCCTCCTCGGCGCGCTGTTCAGCCTTATCGCGGCGATCGGCCTGATCCGTATGCCCGACCTTTACACCCGCATGCAGTCCGCCACGAAGGCTGGAACACTCGGGGTCGCCTGCACCGCGGCCGCCGCGGCACTGCACTTCAAGGACACCATCGCCTCGATGGACGCCATCATCGTGGTGGTGTTCTTCTTTCTGACCGCACCGGTCGCATCGCACCTGATCGCGCGGGCCTCGTACACTTCCGGTCACCGGCTCTGGTCCCAGACCATCCGCGACGACTACGCGGAATCCCGCACATCCGGGCCGGACGATCGCCCGGACCCCGAAGACCTCAGCCTCTGATGAGATTCGATTTCGGCGGTAGCGCAGCGGGAAGGCCCGCGGTTTCTTACATTGTCGGCGTCCGGCCCCGCAGTTGTACGGGGTCCCCGTTCGTCGATTGCCGGAGATCAGCAAATGAAGCGCAACCGTGTCACTCCGTTGGTCCTTCTCGCCGCGTTGGGCGCGGTGTCATCAGCGGTTGCCGGCGGCGGCCATGTCTCCCACGGTACGGGCATCGGCGAGTACGGCTACGAGTGCCAGTACTGCCGCTTCGAGTACGGCAACCTGATCGGCCTCTTCGGCACCGACGAATACGCCGAAGCCCTCCGCTACGACCCGCAGACCGGCGAAGATCGACGCAACTACGCACCGGACCGCAAGGTCGATTACAAGCACATGCGCGTCGCGATCACCATCCCCGACATGAACGAGGCTCGCTTCGCCGCCACGCAGCAACTCGTGTTCGAGCCGATCGCGCGCCCCCTGGAAACGCTGCAACTCGACGCGATGCTCTTCGAGGTCAATCGGGTCCGCGTCGATCCGCTGAACCCCGCGATCTCGAACACCGAGGTCAGCTTCACCCACGACGGCGAGCACCTCGATCTCCGGTTCGATCCGCCCATTCCGGCTGGGACCCGTTCGGACCTGTTCATCGACTACACCGTTACCGATCCGGCGGATGGCCTGTTCTGGCTCCACGAATCCCCCGAATGGCCGAACCGCCCCGCCCAGATCCACACACAAGGTCAGCCCGAAACCAACCGCTTCTGGTTCCCCGCCCATGATTTTCCAAACGAGCGCCTCACCACCGAACTTATCGTTTCGGTCCCCGACGGGTACACCGTTGTGTCCAACGGCCGGCTCATGGGCGATTCCGCTCCGACGCCGAATCAGCCCGGCCTGAGAACATGGCGCTGGTTGCAGGGCAAAGAGCACGTCACCTACCTGGTCACGCTGGTCATCGGCAAATTCGATGTGGTGGACGTCGCCCCGGCGCAGTTCGACGTGCCGCTCCCGGTCTACGTGCCGCAGGGCAAGGGAGCGCTGGTCCGACAGACCTTCGAGAACACGGCCCGGATGCTCGAGACCTTCGAGCGCCGCTTCGGCGAGCCCTACCCGTGGGACAAGTACGCCAACCTCGTCGTCTGGAACTTCGGCGCCGGCGGCATGGAGAACACGAGCGCTACCAGCCTCTACGACACCGCTGTGCTCGACGAGATCGCGCTGAACGATTCCGACCTCGACGGCCTGAACTCGCACGAACTCGCGCACCAGTGGTTCGGTGATCTGATTACCTGCAAGACATGGGAGCACATCTGGCTTAACGAGGGCTGGGCAACCTATTCGACGAGTCTCTGGCTCGAAGAGCGCGACGGCTACCAGAACGGGTATCTCCGCAACCTGCGGAGCGCCATGCGTGGGCTCGCCTCCCGGGATCAGTTATCGCCGGACTCCGTCGCCACACGACCGGCCATGGTCAGCCCGGTCTACGAACACCCGTGGGAGGTGTTCCGACGCACGTCGAACCCGTACCCGAAGGGCGCGGCTACGCTGCACATGCTCCGCTCCAAACTCGGCGAAGACCTTTTCTTCGAGGGCGTGCGTGAGTACGTGCAACGCCACAAGAACACGTCGGTCGAGACGGACGACTTCCGTAAGGTGCTCGAAGAGGTCAGCGGTCTCTCGTTGGAACACTTCTTCACGCAGTGGTGCGAACGACCCGGCACGCCGAAGGTCCGAATCACGAGTTCCTGGGATGAGCCGTCCCGAACGCTGCTCGTCACGGCCGAGCAGCTGCAGCGTATCGACGCCGAGCACCCCGCCTTTCGCTTCGAGCTGCCGGTTGAGGTCTATTCCACCGGGGGGGCGCGTGTGCCAACATCCTTCACGATCCCCGTTTCGGAGCGGTACCACGAGCATCGAATCCAGCTCGAGCACTCCCCGGCCATGGTGGTCGCTGATCCGGATCTGACGGTTCTGATGGATGTCGAACTCGACCAGCCCGCGGGATGGCTTCGCACCCAGATCACACATCGCTCGCTCTCGTCCCGTGTCGAGGCCGCGACTGCCCTGCGCGACCACGCGTCCGAAGCGACGACCAGTACGCTGGAACGCACCGCATCGGACCCGAACGAGCATTGGTCTGTCCGCCAGGCCGCGGCTGAGTCGCTCGGCAAACTCGGCGAACTCGACGCCCTTCTCCGCGTGCGCAAGGCGACGGCGGACGACCAGCCCGGCGACCGCGCAAAGGTCACCGCCGCGATCGTCGAGGCCATCGGCGATGCCTGGGACGGATCGGCCGAAGAACTCAATGCGCTCGTTGAGTCATTCCTCGACGATCGGGCGTGGTCCTACGAGGTCGCCGCTGAAGCGATGGAACTCGCCGGTCGCCACGGGGACGCATCCACGCTCCCGCTCTTCGAGCGTGCCCTCGGCTACAACTCCCAGCACGAACGCATCCGTCGCGGAGCGCTCGCCGGCCTCGAAGACCTCGGCCTCGCTGAAGGCATCGCTCTCGCGGAACCGTTCACCCGCTTCGGCAATCTGAACCGTCTCCGCCCGGTCGCGATCTCGACCGTCGCGGCGCTGGGGCACCACGACGCGGACCGAGCGTTCGCGATCATCACGCCGCTGCTGCGTGACTCCGAGACCCGGACGATGCGCGGCGCGATGGACGCGCTCGTCACGCTCGGACACGAGGACGCGATTCAGGAACTCGAACTGCACAAAGCTCGCGTGCAGCACCCGGTGCACAAGCAGGAAGCACAGGCCGCCATCGACAGGCTGAGGGCCCGGACCGGCGGCTGAACGTCAAGCACCCTGCTCGGCGTTCCAGCGTGCGAGGAACGCCTGATACTGCTCCGGAGTATCAATCCCTGCGCGTCCGGCGGCATCCGGATCATCAAGGATCGCTATCGAAATCGTGTAGCCATGCTCCAGCACGCGGAGCTGTTCGAGCATCTCCGTCTGCTCCAACGGCGTCGGCGCAAGCCCGACATACACCGGCAGGAACGAACGCCGGTAGGCGTACAGTCCGAGATGCCGGATCGGACGGGCGTCGGACAATCGCTCCACCGCATCGCCGTCCCGATCCAGCGGGATCCGCGCGCGGGAGAAATACAGCGCGCGGCGCATGTCGGAAGTCGTCACGACCTTCACGACATTCGGACTTTCAGCCTCTCGACAGTCATCCATCCGCACCCCGAGCGTCGCCATCGGCGCGTCACCCCGAAGCAGCGCCTCCACGACGGACCTCACCGCACCGGGGTCGATCTCCGGCTCATCGCCCTGCACGTTCACGACGACATCGTGGTCACCCAAGCCGAGCAGCGAAGCCGCCTCGGCGATCCGGCTCGTGCCGTTCGGGTGCTCCGGGCTGGTTAGCACAACTTCGGTCTCAAAACGTTGCAGCGCTTCGCGAATCTCCTCGTGGTCCGCGGCCACAACGACGCGATCGACCGCGTTGGAATCCAACACACGATCAACGACGTGCTGCACCAGGGGACGTCCGGTGTGGTTCGCCAACACCTTCCGAGGGAACCGCTTCGAGGCCAGCCGAGCGGGAACGATCGCCACAACGCTCATCTCGTCCTCCTCGCCACCCGGCCGGGACTTACTGCTTGAGTTCGTTCACGAGCGTCTGCAGTTCGCGACGACGCTCGGTGATGTCCTTGTAGCCGAACTGCTGCATGGCGATCTCGCCGGCAAGCGACATCGCCTCCTTTGCGGCTTCGACATCCTCTTCGTTCCGGGCCTTCTGCTCCAGCACCTCCATGAGCCCGTAGCGGAGTTGCAGCGTAAGATCGCCGCTATCCTGACCCCGGCTCGCGATCGCGTCGCGGACGGTGTTCTCCGCCTCGCTGATGAAGTCAAGCTTGAGGAAGCACTGGGCGAGATAGAACCGCGCCTGCCCGGATATCCCGGACGCGTCCTTCGCCAACTGGAAGTGTCGCACCGCCTCCTCGTAGTTGCCCATCTGAAATTGGCGCTTGCCCAGCTCGAACTTCAGGCTGAGGTCGGTCGGGTAGTTCTTGACCCGCTCGGCGTACTCCTCGATCTCCAGTTCGACCAGTTTCTTCTGCGCAGCTTTCGCCTTGGATTGCAGTTCAGAATCTTCCGGATTCGCCGCGGCGGACGCGACAATCTGGCGAACCTTGCGCCGCGCCACTCGCATGTTAATCTCGCCGGCTTCCATCTTGAACTTGTAATTGCTGGTGCGCTCAAAGCCCGCCATCAGGACTTTGTAGGCCAGCTTCTCGTCCTCAGGCGTGCCCCGCTCGCGCAGCAGGCGCCCGAGTTTGCCGATCACATTCGGATCGTTCGGATTCTCCTGCAGGCGCTTCTTCTCACGCTCGATGACGCGCTCAAGGGTCTCTTCGGTCTTCACGACCGCGTCGTCTTCGGTCAGTTCGCGCTGCTTCTGGTCGTCCCGGATGTTCTTGCGGAAACCGCCCTCGGCGCGGTTGTCATAGCCACCGGCACTCATCGTCGCCTCGGCCGACATGTTCTTGACTTCGGCGATCAGCTTCGAGTCTGTCTGATCCATGCGGATGCCGATCTCACCGGCCTGAACCGCCTTGTTGTACGAGCCCGCATCGCGGAACAGGCGCATCAGCGTCACGAAGTGGTCCTTCTTCGCCTTCTTCTGGTCGTTCGCAGCGATTGCGAGCACCTTTTCGCCGATCCAGTGGATCTGCTCGCCCATGTCCGTGTCGATCTTGTTCGCCGCCTCCATCGCCTTCAGGCCAGCCTGCCAGTCGGCAGGGCGCGTCCCCCACTGCAGCAGAGCCACGAGGTACCGATCCACCGCGGACTTGCCACCGAAGTTCTTCAGTTGGTCCTTGGTCGGCCCTTTGGCCTTGCCGGAAGCCATAAAGTTCTGGGCGCTGTCGAAGAACGACTCCAGCCCAGACATGTCCGACGGGTCCCATCGCAGGCCTTGAAGCCATAGGGTGACGGCGTATTCGTAGTTCGTTGAATCGTGGACCGCCTTGGCGTGTTGGAAGAACTTCGACGCCTTGGCCGGATCCGGCTGAAACCCGTTGGTCGCTTCCGCCGTCGCGGTCTGTCCGTCCCCTGTCCCAGCGTCGTCTTTCTTCTTGCCAAACAGCGCCAATGCGTGCACTCCTGCGAGGATTGGGGCGGATACCGGCCGAGAGGCCTCGGATCCACATACTACGCCATCCCCCCGCCTATCGCCAAAGATCCGGGGTCCATTCGCCGGGCCCGATAGCCCGCTTTCGGGCGCGACCGTAGACTGCTCGCATGCCTGTGGATGCCGACAAACTGCAAATCGTCAACTACCCGGCGGAGAGCCTCCGCGCGAAGACAATGCCGGTCCCTGAGATCACAGACGAGGTCCGAGCCGTCGCCGGCCGCATGATCGAACTCATGTACGAGGCCGAAGGCATCGGCCTGGCCGCCCCCCAGGTCGGACTCGACTGGCGGATGTTTGTAGTTGATGTCCCCCCGTCAGAGGACGGTGAGCGATCCGTCGACTCGGACCCCGCCTCAGCGACCGACGGTGCCGCTGTCTACATCAACCCGTCGCTCTCGGGCTTCAGCCGTGACCTGGTGCCTTACGAAGAGGGCTGTCTGAGCTTGCCACAAATAATCGGCGACGTCCGGAGGCCGTCGACCTGCACCATCAAAGCGACCGACCTCGACGGACGCGAGTTCACGCAGGTCGGGGAAGGACTCCTCGCCCGATGCTGGCAGCACGAGTTCGATCATCTCGAAGGCATCCTGATCATCGACAAGTTCGATCTCGCCACGCGCCGGAGCGTGAAGGCTGCGCTCGAAACGCTCGCGTCAGCGCAGCGCATCGTTCGATGAGTTTCACCAGATGACCGCGAGCAGCCCACAGCCCAAAAACGCACTCCGCCTCGTCTTCTTCGGCTCGGGCGCTTTCGGCCTGCCAACGCTGAAGCACCTCGCCAGCACACATCAACTCGAAGCGGTCGTGACCCAGCCCGACCGCCCCGCCGGTCGCAAGCGAGCCCTCACCCCCACCCCGATCGGTGCGTGGGCCGCGGAGCATCTGCCGAGTGTCCCGCTCCTCAAGCCCGAGAACGTCAACGAGGCAGATCAACTCGATTTGGTCCGCTCGTTCGACGTCGGCTCGCCCGATGAGCGTCGAGGCGGCTGGGTCGTGATCGCTTTCGGCCAGAAACTCTCGAAGCGCCTTCTGGCCGATCGATTCGCCATAAACCTCCATGCATCGCTTCTACCCCGGTGGCGCGGTGCGGCCCCGATCAATCACGCGATCCTCGCCGGAGATTCGGTCACGGGGAACTCGGTCATCACGCTTGCCGACAGGATGGACGCCGGTCTCGTGCTCGGCCAGTCCGAGCGCCCCATCACCCTCGAAGCCACAGCGGGCGAGCTGCACGACCAACTCGCCGGCGACGGCCCGCCGCTCGTCGATCGCGTGCTCCGCGAGTTCGCCAGCGGTCAACTCCGGCCGGCCGAACAGGACGACTCGAAGGTCACGATCGCTGGCAAACTCGACAAAGGACTCGGTGCAGTCGATCTCAGCGAGATCAGTGCTGAAGTGGCTCGCCGGACGATCCATGCTCTGAACCCATGGCCGAGCGTCACCGTGGAAATCCGTGGGGAGTCCCTGAAACTGCTCCGGGCAGTCGCCGAGCCGGGAACCACGAAACAGCGCGCCGGGACGATCGTTGACGCTGAAATCGGCACCGTCGCTTGCGGAGAAAGAACAGTGCTCCGGCTGGTGGAAGTCCAGCCCGCCGGGCGCAAGCCGATGCCGTATGGTGCCTTCGCCAACGGCGCCAAACCGCGGGCCGGCGAGTCTCTCGACCCGATCTTGCCGGCCAGGAGGGCTCGCTAGCCGTGGCGCGTTTCCGCCAACTCGACCTCTGGAACCTGATCCCCTCACGCCGGACCGCCTCCGGGCGAGCGAACCCGGGACCGTCCGGCAGTCGCCGCCGAGTCACCCCGACGCCCGCGATCGAGGCGAAGCCCGTCCCGAAGCCTGGGTCCATGCAGCACCGGTACGAAGCCATGACGCGCGAACTGCTGCGCGAGTACGGCGTTCGCGTGCGCAAATGGCGCACATCAATGTCCGGCGTCGCCTGGGAAGTCCATTACCGCGACGGCACGGTGAGCCGCTTGATCGAGGCCCCCCGTCCCAAGGGGCCGATGTCGGCAGCCGTGTTCTGCCACGAGATCGGGCACCACGCCATCGGATTCCGCACCTACCGGCCCCGCTGCCTCGAGGAGTACCACGCCTGGGCGTGGTCCTTGCGCACGATGGCGCAATTCGAGCTGAACGTCACGCAAAGCGTGCGCGACCGAATGCACGACTCCCTGCATTACGCGGTGCTGAAGGCTCGGAGGCGCGGGCTCAAACGGCTTCCAGCCGAGCTCGAGCCGTTCAGTCACCCTCGGTCCAAGACTCCCATACACGGTTTGGAGATTGGCAAGCGAATTGCGTAGGGCATGGGTACGACGCACGCCGTTGGCAATGCGTGCACGAACCCCCTCAGCGAGGTGTCCCATGCAAGTCTCTTCCGCTTCCAGCAATGCTCAGCAACTCGCGATCGCCGCCGCCAAGGCCGAGGGCCGAAGCCAGCGGATCGTCTCCGCCGAGGCATTTGGCCAGACGCGGGGCGCCGATCGCTTCGAACACGCGCTTCAGAATCAGGCGGATTCGCCGACGTATTCGCTTGAACAGGCAAAGAAATCCGAGTCGCTCAAGCTGTATCACAGCCAGACGACGCAGGAAGTGGCGACACCCGGAGAACCGCAGGTCGCCGAATCGGTGCAGTTCACGCAATCTGACATCGACAACCTGATGAAGATCTTCGGCTTCACCTCCGACGACAACGAGTTCATCGACGATTACGACCTGGACGGGAACGGGACAATCGACCTTCAGGATCTGAACCAGATGCTGGCACAGATCGGCGAGCCACAACCCGCCGGCGCCGGTGATCCCGATACGTTCACACAGACCGACATCGATTTGCTCATGGAAGCGTTCGGTGCACAGGCCGGGGATGAGAACTACAGCGACGCGCTCGACCTGGACGGTGACGGAGTCATCGGCCTCCAGGACCTGAACACCATGCTGGCGAACCTGGCACCGGTCGAGGAGTCCGGAAACTTCACGCAGGCACACGTCGATCAGCTGACGGCGGCGTTCGGGGCGCAGACCGGAGATGAGAACTTCATCGCCGAACTGGATCTCAACGGAGACGGCACGCTGAATCTCAGTGATCTGAACCAGTTGCTCGCCTCGTTGAACGACTGATCGACGAACCATCTTAAGCGTTGACCCGGCCCCGCAACGCGCGGGGCCTTTTTCGTCCCATAACTGAAACCCGCTTCGCCGAGCCTGTTCTTCTGCGATGACCGCGCCGCTGCCTCTGGCACGCGCAAATTTTGCCGGTAGGCTCTCGCTATGAGAGAGACGCCTCGACTCCGGGCCATGCTTGCGGCGGCAGCTTCCATCGCCTGCTGTGCGAACGCCGTCGAGCCCGCGTCGTTCCAGCCGGGCTCCATCGTCTCGCTGCCCGCCATCCCGTCGCACGCTACTGGGGGTATCGCCGACGGGTTCTCGGGCAAGTCCCTCCTCGTGCTACCCGATTCGAGCGCGATCGTCTTCGTCGACTGTGCCGCCGATGGATCTCAGGATGTTGGCAACCCGATCGAAGCCGGCGGTCAGCTCCGGTTCGCGCTGATCACAGATGTAGACGGCGACTCGCTGTCGGACGTCGTCACGACCAGCCCGACGACGGGAAGGGTGAACATCATTCGCCAGGTATCCCCCGGCGCGTTCGCGCTCGGAGCGGTCTTACCGATCGGGCAACTCCCTTTCATCCCCGCCGCTGTGGATCTCTCAGGAGACGGGCTACCTGAGCTCATTGTTCCGCTTCGAGGCGAAGCGACGGTCGCGCTGCTCCCGAACCTGGGGGATGGTCTGTTCGGCGCCGGCACTCGAATCTCGACCGGTTCCGCACCCGACAGCATCGGCATGGCGGACTTCAATGGGGACGGCGTGATCGATCTGGCCGTCACATGCGCCGGGAGCGCAGCGATCAAAATTCATATGGGCCAACAGGGCCCTGGCGGCGTGACCTTCGGGCCTCCCGCGGTGTCGCTCCCGACCGGCTCCTCCCCGAGCGGTCTTGTGGTGCGCGACTTTGATGGCGACGGATTTCTTGACCTCGCGACCGCGAACACCGGCTCCGCTTCAGTGTCAGTCTTCTACGCGGACGGAACCGGCGGCTTCGTGAACGCTGGCTTCCTGTTCGCCGGCACCGCCGCGCAGTCCATCGCTGCAGCAGACGTTGATCAGAACGGACTGCCGGACCTGATCGTTACCAACCCGAGCGTGCAGACCATCACGATCCTGCAGGCACAGGCCGACCGCAGCTTTTCGCGGTCTACCGTGCAGATACCCTTCAGGCCGTCTCGACTCACGGTGGTAAACGCAAACGCGGACGGGCGGCCCGACCTCATCCTGACAAGCCAGACCGCGGCCCAGTCGATCGTGCTGTTGAACACGACCAGCGCCGCTCCGTGTCCCGGTGATGTATCCGGAGATCTCCGCGTAAACCTGCAGGATCTCAATCTGGTGCTTGCCAACTTCGGGACCGACGCGACGCGTGGGGACGCGAACGGCGACGGCAAGGTCACCCTTGCCGACCTGAACATCGTGCTCGCGAACTTCGGATCAATCTGCGCGGAGAGTTGATCCGACGCTTGCAAGAAAAAAGGGCGCCTCATCGAGACGCCCCCGGTGTGCCTGAGTTGGGTCCGGTTCAGTCGACCGACATCACCTGATTGCTGCGACGCTGGTCCTCGGACTGCGTCTCCGGATCGTAGCGCCGGTTGATCTGCTCGAAGATCTGGTTGTGAGCGGTGTCCTTGCCGCCGATCCACTCCACGCTACCGTCGGTGTAGGCGAAGTTTCCGCCAGACGACCCGTGGTTATCCTGGGGCTGGTATCCGGTCAGGTCGGTGTTGTTCCCGAAGAAGGAAAGATTGGATCGCAGCGTGCCGGCGAAACCGGAGGAGAACTGCCCGCCACCGATGTCGTTCGCGTTCGTCTCATCGCCGAGGAAGCCGACGCGTGCCGCCTCGTTGTTCTTGAGGCCGGCGACATAGAAGTAACTGATGTTGTACCAGACAACATCCTTTTCCTCCTTGATCTGGCCCGGGGTCGCGAACGGCCAGCGAGCCGGGTCGCCGCCGGCGGCCGCGGTATCTCCGTCGCTGTCGTCCGCCGGGTTCTGCAGCACGGCGTAGTCGCCGGGACCGTCGTTCAGGTATCGGCGCAGCAGTGGCTCGCGAGACGGCGAGGTGAAAGACACGGGGCGCCACTGGCCGGAGCGGTAGACGGGATAGCCCGGGAAGTCACGAGTCCAGCTCGTGTAGAGCCCGTCAGCGTTCGCGCGATCGGCCTGATCGAGATTGAAAAAGCCCGCGAAGCCGCCGTAGTCGGACTGTCGAGTGAACAGTGTCTCGGGCGGAAGCACGCGGCTGGTCTGTCCGACCACGCCGCCGGGACCCGGTGTCACGATCGGGAAAACTCCGTCGTAATCCACCGCGTACACCTGCATGATCAACTGGATGTTCTTCAAGTTGTTCGCGGACTGAGCGCGGAACGCCGACTCTCGTGCCTTGCCGAGCGCGGGCAGGAGGATGCCGATCAGCAGCGCGATCACGGCCACAACGACGAGCAGCTCGATCAGCGTGAACCCGCGACGAGCGCGAATCGATACGGCGTTGAAGTGGTCAGTCAGAGCAAGATTCATGACCCGGTCCTTCTCATTTTGAACATGGACACCGGCTGGTGCTGTGACCGGAGAGCGTCGGCCCGCCGGGCGGTTGTCCCGGTAAAATGTTTTACCAACTCCCCGAGTGTACATCGAGCGGATATGGGTTCAAGGGTCAAGGTCCGTGAACGACAAGATTCAGACAAGATTTTCCGCGTATACCTATCTTAGACCAGGATTTGTAAACTCGCACGGGCATTGGGTTAATGACGCGTCAGCCCCTGGCCCTGTCCGCGCCGCCCGCCGCCATTCCGCGTGTTTCACAGGTGGACCGAAGCTGGATTCGCAGTAAAATGTTTTACTGGAACGGTTTAGTGGCTCGCCGAGCCGCGAGTTGCCGACACACGGATGGGCGTTACGAGGTCACCATGGCGAAGCAACGGGCGAACATTCGGGATGTGGCGAAGGAATCCGGGGTTTCCCTCACCACGGTTTCGCTGATCATCAACAAGAACGATCAGCGGATCTCCGAGCCCACGCGTCAGCGCGTCCTCGATGCCATCGAGAAACTGTCGTACACACCATCCCGACTCGCGCGAGGCCTGCCGAACCGCAGGGCCAACACCCTCGCGATCCTCGTGCCTCAACTCCAGAACGCGTTCGCCGATGTGTACTTCGGCGAGCTTATCTCGGGCATCTACGAAGAGGCCGCCGCACGAGGCTTCCGCATCCTGCTGGAGGTCGCCCGGCGCGACTACATCAAGCGACGCGAGTACATGCAACTGCTGGAAGACTGCTCGGTCGACGGCATTTTCTTCCTCGGTGCAACCGAAGAGCATAAGTTCCTGAAGGAGTTCGACGCGTCTGATCGTCCGCTTCTGGTCGTCAACAACCACTTCTCGCAGTGGGATCTGCATCACGTCGTATGCGACTACGCCGCGGCCGGTCGGGATGCCGCGGATCACCTGATCGAACTCGGCCACACTCGCATCGCGCATATCTCCGGTCCGAACGACGTCGTTCTCACGACGCGCGAGCTCACCGACGCGTTCGTCGGGCGCCTCGCCGAGCACGGCGTGCGTCTGAGCAAGTCAATGATCGTCGGCGGCGAGTTTCAGGTCGAGACCGCGAAGCTCGCCTGCGATGAACTGCTCGAACGCGATCCGGACCTGACCGCGATCTTCTGCGCGAACGACAAGATGGCGCTGGGCGCGTACCAGAGCCTGCGGGCACAATCGAAGCAACCAGGCAAAGACGTGTCGATCATCGGCTGCGACGACATCCCTGTCGCGGCCCTGTCAGATCCGCCGATGACGACGGTCCGAATGAATTTCTTCGAGGTCGGCGCGGAATCCTGTCGCCAGATGCTCAAACTCATCGAAACGAAGTCGATGGACGGTCGCATCAACAAGCGGATCCCGGTCGAACTGGTGCGCCGGGCATCGACGGCGCCGATTCGCTGATGGACTCAACCGACGCTCCGGACACGAAAAAACCCGCCTGACGGCGGGTTTTCGAATGGGCAGACCCGGACTTGAACCGGGGACACCGGCATTTTCAATGCCGTGCTCTACCAACTGAGCTATCTGCCCGCTCCCGGGCCGCTCGCGGCCTGATTCGGGTCGCGGAGCATACCAAAGGCCCTTCTCACTGGTCAACAGAAGCGGTTTGATCGGGTCAATTGAGTCATGAACTTCTGTGGAAACCCGACCGATTCGGCAATTCGGACCGATCGTGTGCGTTGGGCCGATGAAATGGTTGTCCGCATCGCGAACTCCGGTCCCGCTGGCGATGCAGCCTTCCCGCGCACTGTTACCGGGAGCGATACTCCGGCCATGGGCAACCGCGCGGATCGCGCAAATCAGGATGCTGGCGATGCCGCGCGACTCGCGGACCTTCTGTCGCGCGCCTCGGAGGGCGACCAGCAGGCGTGGCGAGAAATCATCGACCTCTACGCTCGGCGGGTCTTCGCGATGGCCCAATCGCATCTCAAAAGGGCCGATCTTGCCGAGGAGATCACCCAGTCAGTATTCGTGACCGTCGCCCAGAAGCTCCCAGCCGCCGGGTCAGATGCTTCCGGCGGCTATCGGGAGCAGGGAAGTTTCGAGCCTTGGCTGTTCCGGATCACGATGAACAGAGTCCGGGACGAGGCACGACGGGCGAAAAGACAGGCAACGCCCACCGATACAAAGGTAATCGCCGACGCAATGCCCTCCGAGGCCGGGTCGACGCCCGATATCGAACTGAGCCCGGAACTCAAGCGACTGCGCGAGGCCTTGAGCCAACTTGAGGGTGCAGACCGCGAGATTGTCGACATGCGTCACATCGGCGGAATGTCCTTCAAACAGATCGCGGCCGTACTCGATTCGCCCATCGGGACGGTGCTTGCGAGACACCACCGGGCCCTCAAAAAGCTCCGCAATATCATGGAATCCGATGCGTTCGGCTCGTAGAGGCCGGGGGCACCCGGCGCGGGAGTAGACCAAATGTCAGACCATTCAAACGACCAGTTGTACCAGCACCACGCCGCGGGCCTCACGCCCGGCGAGCGTCGCGTTGCGCAAGGGCTGGACAGATTCGGCGACGCTCTGCAGAGTCAGCCGGATGCCGGTCTGGAGAGTCGCGTTTTCGAGGCCAGCCGAGTGCATCTGCCTGCCCCCGCGCCGTTGAATCGCCCCGGCGTTTTCGGACACCGTCGCATCCTGTCTCCCGCACGTCTTGCCCTCGTGGCCAGCGTGCTCGTCGCTGGCGCCGCGGTATGGCTCGTCACGCAGCCAAACACGCCGCCGTCGGATGTCGTCGCTTCCGGAGAGGTCGCCATCGCGGAACTGCAGGCCGAAGTGGGCTTCACCCTTGACGCGATGCTCGCCTCCTACGAGGTTCCCCCGTCACGGGCTGGCGCGGGCGAGCCCTCGTCTGGCGGATCCTTCTGGGACTCGGACGCCGAACTGTTCGTTTCCCTCGATTCGGAGATGTCCCTCTGATGATCACTCGTAGCACCCGGATCTGGACCGCTCTGCTCTTTGGGCTTTGCATCAGCATGGTCATGCCCACCAGCGCCTTTGGGAGTCAGTCCGGCAATGACCGCCCGAAGCCGCAGGAGATTGAACGCACGGAGGCGCAGCGTCGCGAAATCGCCAAGCGGATCGTCGAAGCGCGCTTGGAACGACTTCGCGCCGAGCAAGCCAGTCTCGAGGCGACGCTGGCGGCGATCGAGGCGGGCCAACCGCTCGAACAGCTTCGCATTCCTGACCAGCGTTGGCGCGGGGAACGCGAAGACCCGGACGGCCGGCGAGACTGGAACCGCAACGATGACGGTGATCGCGGTGACCGCCGTGTTGACGACGCGGCCGGTGACAGCTTCACGGACGATCAGGTCCTTGAGTTCATCGCCGAGGTGTACCCCGAGTGGATGCCGCGGATCAGGGAACTGCAGGAGCGGGACCCGGAGGCGCTTCAGGGCCTCATCCGGGAGCGTCGCCCTCGCCTCATCGAGTTGATGATTGAGCGTCGCGAAAACCCGGATGTGTTCGAGGCGCGCCAAAGCATCGTCCGATCCGAGATGCGCCTTCGGCGCGCCGCGTGGCAGTTCGCCCGCGCGGAGAACAACGCCACGCGAGAAGAGGCCGAAGCCCAGCTGGAAATCGTGCTGTCTGAACAGTTCGACCAGCGCATCGAACTCGCACGGGCCGAGCTCCGCGGCGTGGAGCGAGAGGTTGCCACGAAGCAAAAGAGCATCGAGGAGGCCATCGCCAACCGTGATGTGCTGATCGCCGAGCGCAAGGCGGACCTGCTCCGCGCGATCCGCGATCGCCGGCCACCGCAGCCGGGCCGAGACGGCGCGGATCGACCGGGACGGCCCGACGATCGCAGCGGTCCGCGCCCCGGTGGACCGCCACGACGCTGACGCCCGTGCAGCGGGGTGAACCCCGCGGCTCCCGTCCTGTATGCTCTGCACATGAGCGATGGCCTGAGCCGCGATTCTTCACGCGACCCAAAGCAGGATGCCGACCAGCCGGAATCCGTCATGGCGATGGCCGCGCCGCGCGTAACCCGTGACAACCCGCTCACGCGGTCGACCGCGGGGCTCATCGGCCTGATCGTGCTGTCCGTGCTCGTGCTCGCGAGTCTCGGGAGTATCCCGTACACGTTCGGTGCCGCGGAGTCGCCTCAGCGGGCTCGGGTCGTCGATGGCGACCTGATCCCGACACGCCTCGGCTCTGCAGTCCGCTACAACTCAGGTGATCTCGACGCGACGCTTCTCCCGCCAACGTGGTGGAAGCATCTCCCGGAGGACGAGCAGAAAATCCAGACGGCGGCGGCGAACCGCGCCACCGCCGCGATCAGGCAATCCCTTCTTGACGCACACAACCAGGCGAGGGTCGACGCATATATCCAGGAGAACCCATCGGAGCGAACCCTGTCCTCCGAACGTGTCAGCGAGCTTGGACTGGTCGTCAATGAGTTGCCAGCCGAAGTCGAAGTCCCGGCACCGTCAGAATTCCAGATCGATGCAGCACGCCGCTTCCACCTGTTCGGCACCGACAATCAAGGGCGTGATGTGTTTGTGCGAACACTCGCCGGCGGAGCGATATCCATCGGTATCGGCCTTGCTGCTGCAACATTGTCCGTGGTCATCGGGACTCTGTACGGCGCACTCGCCGGATACATCGGAGGGACGATCGACTCGCTGATGATGCGGGTCGTCGACATCCTCTACGGCCTTCCCTACATCCTATTGGTCGTGCTGCTCGCCGTCGCCGGCGAAGCTCTGGTTGACCGGTACGACAACCACATCCGGATCAGTTCCGCCGCCGTGCGTCTGGCGTGGATGCACGCGGAAGCGGATCGCATCGCCGCGGAAGAGAATCTCCTGCCAGCGACGGACGTGCGCATCGAACTCGACCCACCCGACGAACGGGCGGGCGAGTCCGAGGTCGCGAGGTACGAACGCGCCCTTGGATGCGTCGCCACGCTGGAGTCGGAAGCAACCGATGGACGGGCGGCCCGCGACGCGGTCCGGTGCATCCACACCTACAGCCGCTCGTTCGATGTGGTCGAAGCCGAGTTGCTGGCGACGCTCGGCGGATCGGAAGACCGTCTGGCCGAACTCGCCGCCCGCGCTACCGAGGAGCGCGGCCTGACCATTCGCTCGCTGTCCGCGGCGCAGAAGACCACCCTCGACGTGTTCATCCTTCTGGTCGCGATCGGCGGGGTGTCCTGGCTGACGATGGCTCGGGTCATCCGGGGCCAGGTTCTGTCGCTGAAGTCGCAGCCGTTTATGGAAGCCGCGCGCTCGATCGGCACACCGGTCCGGAAGCAGTTCCGCTGGCACCTGCTGCCGAACCTGCTGGGTCCGATCATTGTCTACGCCACGCTCACGGTTCCACAAGCGATCCTTCAGGAGTCGTTCCTCTCCTTCCTCGGTATCGGCGTTCAGGCCCCGCTTCCCAGTTGGGGCAACCACGCGGCCCAAGGGCTGACCGAGTTGAACACCATCCGATCCCGCTGGTGGCTCCTGCTGTTCCCGTGCCTGATGCTCGGGGTGACCCTGCTTGCACTGAATTTCGTCGGCGAGGGCCTCCGCGAGGCGTTTGATCCGAAGCGGGCCCGCAAGTAGTCTGAGCACAGTTGACAATCGTTTTTCACATCGATCGCGAATCGAGGATCTGACGTCATGCAGAGTAAGTTCGGCCTGAAAGACTTCATCCTCTATGTGCTGGTTTTCCTGCTGACGATCACGGTCGTGTTCGCGATGCGCCAAAACGATCGCAACTTCGAGCGTCTGAGCGCCCTCGAACAGCAAAACGATAGCATGGTTCAGACCCTCAGCCAGATCCGCGACGAGTTCGCCAAGACCGGCAACGAACTCGTGGACGCGCTGAGCGAAACGCTCCGCGCCGAAGTGCAGGTCATCCAGGGCCAGATCGATCGTCTGGGCGATTCGGCCTCCGGGATCAGCGTTTCCGAAGGTCAGTCGATCGACGCCGAAGGGCGCGACATTTCTTGGGCACGCCCTGGGGTTCCCGTGGTTTTCCCGAGGCAGTACGAGTACATCAACGATCCTTTCGAAGCGCCGGACTATTCCACCGGCGGCGAGTTCATCGAGACCTTCGAGGCGCAGTTCCCAAAGATCACCCCCTACTTTTACAGCGACGTGTATGGTCGCCGGATCGTCGATGAGTCGGTATGCGAACAACTCGGGCGCTATGACCCGCAATCGCTGGAAATGGTTGGCTTGCTCGCCGAGGCTTGGCAGATCGACCCCGACGGTGAGTGGATGCGGGCGAAGATCAATCCCCGCGCCCGTTTCTCGGACGGCGTGCCGGTTACCTCCGCGGACGTGAAATTTACCTATGACCTCGTTTTCAACCCGCAGCACGAGACAGAACGATTCCGCTCGACGCTGAACGTCATCGAGAGCGTTGAAGCGATCAGCGAGCGGGTTGTCGAGTTCAGATTCACGACGCAGAACTTCAGCAATGTCTCGGCCGCGTTGACCATGACGATCATCCCCAAGCATTTCTACGAGCAGTTCCAACCGTCGCAGCTCAACCAGGCGACCGGACTGCTCATGGGCTCCGGCCCCTACCGCCTCGAACGGCTCGACGCGTCGAACCAATGGTCGCAGGGCAGGGATCTCGTGCTCGTCCGCAACGAGAACTACTGGGGGCGCAAGCCGCCGATCCAGCGGCTGCGGTTCAAGGTCATCCAAGACAACGTCGCCCGGCTGACCGATTTCGAGAACGGCAACTCGCACATGATGCGTGGTGTTTCCGAGCAGTACCGTTCGAAGACGAGCGATCCGAACTTCATGGCGAACAACTACGCCGAGCAGTGGATCAACATGCGATCCGGTTTCGGGTTCATCGCCTGGAACTGCGGCGAGAACAACGGTGAGCCAACCCCGTTCGCCGACGCCCGCGTCCGGCGCGCTATGACCCACCTGATCGACCGCGAGCGCGTCCTCCGCGACTTCGCCAACGGCCTCGGTGATGTGGCGACCGGACCGTTCCCGCCCGCCGGACCAATGAACAATCCGAACATCACTCCTCGCCCGTACGACCTCGATGCCTCCAAACGCCTGCTCGACGAGGCCGGATGGCTCGTCCGCGAAAGCGACGGCTTCCGCTACAAGGACGGCAAGCGCTTCGAGTTCGAGTACACGATCTCGACCTCGTCGACCTTCTCCGAGGACGTCGCGAA
This sequence comes from bacterium, assembly GCA_024743075.1. Classification (GTDB taxonomy): domain Bacteria; phylum Planctomycetota; class Phycisphaerae; order Phycisphaerales; family UBA1924; genus JANSXG01. The sequence goes on from JANSXG010000001.1 coordinate 27,657, forward strand.
TTACCTCGCCGACCAATGCAAGAAGGTCGGAATCGTCTGCACGATCCGCAAGATCGACTGGGCGATTTTTGCCGAAACGCTCGACGCACGCAGTTTCGACGCGATCACGATGCAGTGGTCGCAGAGCTCGCCCGAGTCGGATCCGTACCAGCTCTGGCACTCGAACTCGATCGCGAACCGCGGCGACAACTTCGTGCAGTGGTCAAGCCCGCGCGCCGACGAACTCATCGAACGCGGACGACGCACGCTGGATGACACCGAGCGGATGAAGATCTGGCACGAACTGCACGAAGTGTTTTACGAAGAGCAGCCGTACACGTTTATGCTCAACAGCCCGTGGATCCGCTTTATCTCGCGTGATGTGAGCAATGTGCACACCTATCCCATCGGGCTCGATCGCAACGAGATGTACTTCCCCGCGGACATGAACTGACCCGACCGGCGGCCGGGCAGGCCGAATCCGACCTCTTCTCGCGGTACCCGAGGAAGCCACGGCCGAATGACGACCTACATCCTCCGACGCCTGCTGCTCATGATCCCGACGCTGCTCGGGATCACCTTCCTGCTGTTCATGCTGGTCGCGAACGCGCCCGGCGGCATCGGCGCGAGCCTCGCGCTCGGCGGGGGCGAGGGCGCTGACGCCGGCCAGAACCGCGCGATCCAGCAGGCGTACCTCGAAGAGCGCTACGGCCTCAACGATCCCACGCTCGTGCAGTACTTCCGCTGGCTCGCTCGCGTCTCACCGCTCAAGTTCGGCGAGCCGCTCCAGCGCGACGATGTCGGCGAGGTGATCGCCTCCCCCAAGCCGCTCGAAGCTCCACCGTTCTTCGGCGAGTACTACGGCGAGGGCACCCAGCTTCCAGAGCAGATCCGCCCCTCCCGGGTTTCCACCGGCCCAACTCAGATCGAAGACGAGGAGCGTCTCCAGCGCGTCGCGGCGTACCGACGGGCCCTCAACGATTACACCAACGCCCGCGGCGCATTCATCGGCGCTGTCGAACGCCTCAAGATCGCGCTCGAGAACTACGCGATCGCAGAGGAACTCGGCCGGTCCGACGAGATCATCAAGAACAACAAACTCAACATGGCCCGCTTCCGGGGCCACAACTTCAACGCCGACTCCGAGTTGGGCCGGGCCGTTGTGCAGGCGGGCGAGGCGGCGATCGTGGCGATGCGGAATGCCGTCGAATCACGCAATCGGCTCGCCGAGGCGTTCGCGGAAAGACCCTTTCCCGACTCGGTGTTCCGGGTCGGCCCCGTCCCGCTCGGGGTCCCCGGCATCGTGTATCTCGCTCCACCCGACCTCGGCAAATCATTCTCAAAGAGCCAACCGGTCAGCAGCCTGATCGCGGATGCGCTCCCGATCACCCTGCTCCTGAACTGCATCGCGTTCCCGATCATCTACATCGTCGCGGTGCCCTCGGGCCTTCTCGCCGCGACGCATCGCGGCAGCTGGTTCGACACGCTGAGCGGTGCCCTCTACGTCGCGCTCTGGTCCATCCCGGTGGTGTGGGCAGGCGTGCTCGCGGTCGGCTATCTCGCGAACAAGAAGTACCTCGGCGATCTGGCGTTCCCGACCGCTGGCCTGGCGAGCAGCGGCGCGGAGGACATGCTGTACCTGCCTTCGTTGGGCCCCGACGGCTTCGAACGCGGTGCGCTGCTCGACCAACTCTGGCACCTGTGCCTCCCGGTCGCCTGTCTCGTGTACACCGGCTTCGCGATCCTCTCCAAGCAGACGCGCGCCGCGATGCTCGACAACTTCAACGCCGACTATGTGCGCACCGCCAAGGCCAAGGGCGTCGCGCACAACGACATCGTGTTCCGCCACGTGTTCCGCAACTCGCTGCTCCCGCTGATCACAATGTTCGCGTCGATCTTCCCGGCGATGCTCGCCGGCTCGGTCGTGGTCGAGCGGATCTTCAGCATCCCCGGCATGGGCTCGCTGGTGCTTGAGGCGATCAACGCCCGCGACCGCGACCTCCTGCTCGCAAACGCCCTGATGGTCGGGGCGGTCAACCTGCTCGCCCTGCTGCTCGCCGACATCCTCTACGCGCTGGCCGATCCGCGCATCACCTTCGACTGATCCAACCGGGTCCAGCACACGGAGACCGTTCGCTCGATGTCCAACGACGGATCATCAAAGACACCCGAAGCCATCACCGGCATCCACGCCCTCCAGGGTCACGGTGTGAAGCAATCGCGCGGCTTCTGGGCCGAGGCGTGGAGCCAGGTGATCCGTCGCCCGAGCGCCATCATCGGTCTCGCGTGGTTGGGACTGATCACGTTCTTCGCGGTGTTCGCGCCGATTGTGGCGAACGGCCACCCCGTTCGCTTCGTCGAACGAGGCCCGGACGGTGCTCGCACCGTCACTTACCCGCTCATCGACAGTCTCACCGCCGGCGACTGGCTCCTGCTGATCGCAACCATCTTCGGCACGATCTTCGTGCTGCTGCCACTGCCTTCCCTCTCCCGCCCGAAGCGACTCGGCTGGCTCATCGCCGCCATGGTCACGGGCACAGTCACGGTGCTGCTGGTCACGCTGCTCCGCTCCGAGATAGCCGACGATTGGTTCTTCGGGTTGCCCGATCGCATCCGAGGGCTCGAACGCGACAGCGAGGGGCAACCGGTCCTTGCGTTCCGCGCCATCGCGCTCGTCGTCTGCGCCAGTCTCGCGCTGCTCTCGACCCTCTGGATTCCGTTCGCCCGAACGGTTCTCACGCGCCTCGTGTGGCTCTCAATCGTGGTCGCGATCAGCGCCACCGTCGTCGGTCGGACCTGGGATCGTCCTCAGATGCTGTACGACTACGGCGACGAGATCCGCCAGGGCACCGCTGATGCGAACTACACGATCATCCCTTGGTCGCCCGCCCAGCGTCCGTCGGACCGCAACTCCGCCGAGCGAGCGCCGGGGGAAACCGAAGACCAGAGTCTCTATCGCAACTTCAACAACCGCATCTCAAACTACCTCGACAGCACGCCGCGAGATCGAAACACGCATCTCGATGTCGACGGCCTGGAAGCGGTCTCCAGAGTGCTCGATCGCGTGGAATGGCCCGATGAAGCCGTCGAGGCGGCACGACGGATCGCCGAGCAGGCACGCGAGATCATCGAATCCCGGAGTCGGATCTACAGCCAAGCCGACTTCGAGGCCCAAGTCCGGCAAGCAATCGACCCCATTACCGACGACACCGACGCGCTCATGGAGCAGTTGTCCGAGGACCTGAGCACGGCGCTTCGACGCGTGAAACGCGGGCTGACCGCACCGTTCGGTCCAGAGGGCTTCCGGATCGCGCGCCAGACGCTCCAGAGTCAGCCGCTCCCGGATGAGATCCGCGACCGGATTGCGCAGTCGATCGACGAACTCGAGCTGCAAAACCCCGCCGCGACTCGGTCGGACCTCCGAGCGCAGCTGATGCCCATCCTCGGAATGTCGGGCAAGACCTTCCCCCTCGGCACCGACAACCAGGGCCAGGACATGCTCAGCCAACTGCTGCACGCGTGTCGTCTTTCGATCTCGATCGGTCTCGTATCCACCGGCATCTCGCTGCTGATCGGCATCACGGTCGGTGCGCTCATGGGCTACTTCGGCGGCTGGGTGGATCTGGTGCTCTACCGTGTGGTCGAGATTTTCATGGCGATCCCGGTGCTGTTCCTGCTGATCGTGGCAGCCGGCGTCCTCCCCAAGAACATCTACGTGATGATGATCATCATCGGCTGCTTCAGCTGGACCGGCGCCGCCCGGTTCATCCGCGCAGAGTTCCTGAAGCTCCGCAACATGGACTTCGTGCAGTCAGCCCGCGCGACCGGCCTGCCGCTTCGTTCAATCCTTTTCAAGCACATGCTCCCCAACGGCGTCACGCCGGTGCTCGTTGAGTCCTCCTTCGCGATCGCCGCGGCGATCCTCGCCGAAGCGACTCTGTCCTACCTCGGACTCGGTCCGGACAATCAGGCCTCGTGGGGCAAACTGCTCGCTTCGGCGACCGGTGAGAGCGGTGAGTTCTTCTGGTGGCTGGCGATCTTCCCCGGCGCCGCCATCTTCCTGACCGTCCTCAGCTACAACCTGATCGGCGAAGCCCTCCGCGACGCCATCGACCCGAAACTCAAGAAGGCACGCGTGTAATCGATCCATGACCGCAACCACCACACATCCGAAGCCCGCGCCGACCCCTTCGAAGCTCGATCCGAAACGCGCGTTGATGCGCGTCGATAACCTCGCCGTCTCGTTCGATAACGGGTCCGGCCCGCGCATCCAGGCTGTCGACGGCGTGCGGATGTCGGTCTACCCCCGCCAGACTCTCGCGGTCGTCGGCGAGTCGGGCTGCGGCAAGTCGGTCACGGCGATGAGTTCGATGCAGCTCGTCCCCCGCCCCCCCGGTCGCTTCGATCGCGGACGCATCATGTGGGGTGGCCAAGGGGTGGACATCGATCTGCTCACACTCACCGAGCAGCAGATGCGACAGATCCGCGGCAACGACATCGCCATGATCTTTCAGGAGCCGATGACGTCGCTGAACCCCGTCTACACCATCGGTGACCAGATCATCGAAGCGATCCTGCTCCACCAGAACGTCAATGTCAACGAGGCCGTCGAGATCGCCGTCGAGGCGATGAACGATGTCGGGATCCCTGAGCCGCGCGAGCGCATCAAGGCGTACCCCCACCAGTTTTCCGGTGGTATGCGTCAGCGCGTCATGATCGCCATGGCCCTCGCCTGCCAACCGAAGCTGCTCCTGGCCGACGAGCCGACCACCGCGCTCGACGTCACCATCCAGGCGCAGATCCTCGAGCTCCTGCGCGACCTCCAGACGCAGCGCGACATGGCGATGATGCTCATCACCCACGACCTCGGGGTCGTCGCCGAGAACGCCGACGTTGTTTGCGTCATGTACGCCGGACGCGTGGTTGAATACGCCAACGTGTTCGAGCTCTTCTCGAACCCGATGCACCCGTACACCCGCGGTCTGTTCGCATCGATCCCGAAGATGCACCAGAGACTCGACCGCCTCGTGACGATTACCGAGGTCACCGAGAACCCCAAGGAATTCGAGAAACTGCCCGGAGCCCAGGAAGGCGTGCGCCCGTGGTGGCCGTGGCACGATCCGCCGAAGGACCTCGCGCCCAGCGACGAGCCCGCCGGTGACTACTATCTGCAGGAAGTGAAGCCGAACCACTGGGTCGGCGTCTGGAGAACCGAGGCGGTCGAGGGCCACAAGTCCAGAGCCCCCGATCTCGACTATCGGATCGTCGACGATCCAAGCCGGCAGAAGCCCCAGACCGACGCCTAATCCCGCTTCGAAGGGCGGATCCATGCGCGCGTTGATCCTGACCGATGCCGACGTCGCCGCTCGCGAAGCGTCGATGCTCAGCCGGCTGGAAGTCGGCCTGCTCGACCAGAACATCCGTGTGCTCTACGCCGAACCTTCCGATGACCGACTGCACGTCGATGCGGAAAGCCTGATCACCGGTCTGACATACACTTCCGGAGGATCATTCCTGACCCGGAAGGCACGCGCCCGGCGACTCGTCCGCGATATCGACGAGCACATCGGTTTCGATGATCCGAGTTCCTCCCGCCTTGACGTCGTCCACGCGATCGGCGAAGGGGCGTGGGCGATGGCCCTGCAAACGGCGGCGTCCGCTGGATCGAATCTCGTCGTAGAGGTTCTGTCGCGCCACGAGTTGGAACGCGTGCGTTCGTTCGAGTCCACGGCCGGTCGCGCCCTCGGGGACGGGTCACGCTTCGCGTGGCTGGCCCCCGGCCAGGCGATGCACGATGCGCTTCGCGACCGGGCCCGAAGAGCTCCCATCCTGCTCGTGCCGTGGGGGGCACACGCCTCCAGCGGCACAAAGCCGTCCCGTCCTCCGGAACAGCTCGCCGCCGTAGCGATCATCACCGCTGGCCGGAGCAGCAAACGGCTCGAGCACCTTCTCGATGCCCTGAAATCCCTGTCGCCGGCCGAAGGAGCCGCACCCCCGCTGATCTTCCTGGACGAGCACGCGGTTTCGCGCACGCACACCGCGTCCCGCTACGCTCGGGAGATCGGCATCGAAGATCGCCTCTCGATTGTGCCCTCGCTGGAGCACAGCCGGTCGCTCACCGCGCGGTGCGACCTGCTCGTCCTACCCGACGGCGATGGCCAGCACCGTTCCATCATCCTCGACGCCATGGCAGGCGGTGTGCTCGTGGCTTCCGAGTCGGACTCGCTTCTCGCCGATGTGCTGGTCGACGGAAGCACAGCCCTTCTCACGCCAGAGGCTTCCGTCGACGCATGGACCCGTGTGCTCAGCGCGGCGCTGGAACCAGGAAACGAACGCGCCAAGGCGATCCGGTCACAAGCGAGAGCGCTGATCAAAGAGGATCGCTCGGCCGCCACCCATGTCAATTCGCTCGTCGCCGCCTACGACGCGATTTGTGATGCTGAACCAATCCCCTTCTCATAAGTGGGCAAGTCGCCGAGGGTGCTCTGAAATCACCGACCGGCAAGCTTACCCATCTTCACATCGCGCGATTCATCCGTTGACGCACTTGTCGCAAGTGCTTTCCGTGCAAAGATATATGTGCACGGAGAACAGACTCAGATTGGAATCGCCATGAAACTACAGACACTCCTCGCGTCCAGCGTGCTCGCTTGCGCTCTCGCCCCGGCCCTCGCTGGTCCGGGCCGACACGAATCTCTGCGTACGGACGTTCGCGTGCCCTACGGACCGAGTGTCATCTTTCTCCAAACCCCACGCGAAGGAGTCCTCCAGAACAATGATCCGCGTAGGGCTTCAGTGCGCAGCGTGACCGCGACGATCGGCGGTAATTTCTACGACGCTCGCTCGCCGCTTCCTTATGGTGCTCCCCTCAACGAGGCCGACGATGTCGTTCTTGTTCGTCCGCGGGAGAGAGTCCCCTATATAGCGATCAACCCGTGGGAACCGATCACTGACCGCACGATCGACGAACTCGAGCGCAACTATCCGTGGATCCGACGGACCGAGTCCATCCGCAATGACCTCATCGTTGCCCGCAATCAGTACCTGCGCGAACGCGGTTACATCAACAGCGTCCGGGGCTTCAAGAACCAGTCCCCAGAACCCGTCGGCGTGCGTACGGATGAACAGCGTCGCGTCTACGGCCGGGTCCAGAACCGCGCTGTCCAATCCAACGCGGAACCACAACTCGTCATCGTTCCGAGCGATCCGGAGCAACGCGAACAGGTCGTCGAAGACCGTCTCAAGGAAGAGAGCGTTATCCGGCGCAGCGACTCAAACTAGCCGCGATAGTGACATCGGCTCGTGCATGTCTCGTGCACGACGACCTCGGCGAGCAGGTCCAGTTCCGGCTTCAACCGGTCCCAGATCCACTTCGCCAACACTTCGCTCGTCGGATTCTCGAGCCCCTCGATGTCGTTCAGACAGTAGTGGTCGAGCTGTTTCTCGATCGGCGCGATCAGTTTTTTGATGTCCGCGAAGTCGATGAGATACCCGCGGTCGTCGGGGATCTCGCCCCGCACCACGACGTCCACGCGGAACGAGTGCCCGTGCATCCGGCGGCACTTGTGTCCTTCCGGGAAGCACGGCAGCCAGTGCGCCGCCTCGAATCCAAAGCTCTTGACCAGATCGACCTGCACGCCGTCTACACCCCCCGCGTCTGCGGATCCCAGATAAACTTGTGAAGCTGCGTCTGCATGGTGACCGGCAAGCCGTCCTCGAGGATCCACTCCGCCAGGTCACGCAGTGCGAGCCCCCGCTGCCCGAGGATCTCCAGCCCAGCCGGTTGCTCGAACACTGCGCTCATCAGAACCGCCCGGGCACGCTCAACTAACGAGTGCTCCCGGATTGTCTCGCGCGCCCACTCGTAGTCCGCCCGATCGCAGATCACGAATTTCACCTCGTCGTGCGCCCTGAGGCGCTCGATGTTCGCCCAGTCGTTCCGCTCGACCTCACCCGAACCGGGCGTCTTGATATCCATGATCCGCACAACGCGCGAATCACACTTTCCGTTACCGTCGATATCGCAGGCCCCGCTGGTCTCGATTGCCACGGTCTTGCCGAGCTCGCACAGCCGGTGCATCAGATCGTGCACACGCGCCTGTAGAAGCGGTTCGCCGCCGGTGACCTCCACGAAGTCGCAAGGGTGCGAGCAGACCTCCTCAACGATCGAGTCGATCGAGCGGGTCTCGCCCTCCTTGAAGGCGTACTCCGTGTCGCAGAAGGTGCAGCGCAGGTGGCACCCGGTGAGGCGCACGAACACGCACGGCTGGCCCGCACGGGTGCTTTCGCCCTGTATCGAGTAGAAAATCTCGTTGATCCGCAGCGTGTCCGGCATCGAATCGGCCAGTATAGCCGCACCTCGATTCCGGCTCGATGTCGGCCACCTCAGGAAGACGACGACGCCAGCTTGTTCTGCAGGTGCTCCACTCGGGCCTCCCCGTTCGGGTGCCCAAGCATTCGAGCCCGCTGGGCGTACTCAACCGCCGCCTCAAGCCGCCCGGCAGCGTCGAGGGCGTCCGCGGTCATCATCACGATCTCCGCACTGGTCCCGCTGGCCTCCGCGGCCCGCTCGGCAAAGTCCGCAGCCCGATCATGCTGGCCGAGGGCCTGAAGCGTCAGGATCACGTCGCGCAGCACCGCCGCATTGGTCAGCCGCGTGTACTCGTCGATTCCCGTCAGCGCCGCCAGAGCATCCTCAAGACGTCCCAGGCGTCGGAGCAACCGAGCCTCCGTCACCCGATAGGCGAACTGGTCCGGGTCGAGCTCCCGAGCCCTGCGGGCGAACTCGACGCCGTTCTCGCTTGCCCCTTCCGCGAGGTCCATCTCCGCGAGCATGCCGTAGACCTGCGGCTGGGCGTCGTTCTGCTGCAGCGCGATCAGAAGGGTCCCGCGTGCGTCCGGCACCCGCCCGGCCTTGAACTGCATGGCACCGAGAAACCGATAAAAACGGGTATCGGGGCGCTCGCTCATCACGATCGCCTTCCGGGCCTCCGCGATGGCATCCTCGGTCAGTCCCGCCTCGTTCGCGTAGTTCGCCGCGGCGTAACGCAGCTCCGGATGGTCCGGCCCCACTTTGTACGCCTTCTGCATCTCCAGATACGCCTCTTCGGGCCGGTCCTGCCACATCCGCAATTCAGCGTTGAGTTTCAGGAGGTCCTGATTGTTCGGTAGCTGACGCAGCGCGCTGCTCAGGATGGTGTCCGCTGCCTCAAAGTTCCCCTCGTCGAAGTACGCCTGCACCGCGACCCGGGTCCGCTCAAGGTTCCGCTCGAGTTCGGCACCAGAGAGCTTGAGCGAGTTCTCCGGCTCCGGCTTCTCCGTCGCCAGTTGGATCGCGAAGTAGCCCATCCCCGCCACGATCGCCACCGCGGGGATCAGCACCAGCAGGGCCTTCGCGACGGTGCCGCGTCGGGCGGATCTGGAGGACGCGAAACTCACGGATTCTCGGTCGGTCAGTCGCTGCATACCCAAGCATATCGGCTCCGATACACTGGGAGCCCCACCCGCAACGAATCCGTCTGAACGCCCTTCGCGGAGCCCGCTTTGTCTTCGACCGCCCCCGCCACATCCGATCCGATCGCCGAACTCCCACGCAAGTATGTGCCTTCGGAGCACGAGCCGGTCGTCCGCGATCGCTGGGACCGCTCCGGGGCGTTTCACGCGGACCCCAAGGCCGTGCTCGCCGGCGAGGGCAAGCCCTACTGCATCCTCATCCCGCCGCCGAACGTGACGGCCCGCCTGCACCTGGGCCACGCGCTGAACAACTCGCTGCAGGACATCCTCGTCCGGGCTCATCGCATGAAGGGCTACCAGACCCTCTGGATGCCCGGCACCGACCACGCCGGCATCGCCACCCAGACCGTGGTCGACAAGCGCCTGCAGGCCGAGGGCCAGCCGGCGCTCAAGGACTACAAGCTCCGCGAGGCCGTCGGCGACCCGGGGCGCGAGGAGTTCGTCGCCAAGGTGCAGGAGTGGAAGGACGAGTACGAAGCCGTCATCACCGACCAGCTCAAGATGATGGGCTGCACGTGCGACTGGCGGCGCCAGCGCTTCACCATGGACGACATCTGCGCGAGAGCGGTTCGCGAGGCCTTCTTCCAACTCTTCAAAGACGGCCTCATCTACCGCGGCAAGCGCCTCGTGAACTGGGACCCGGGCACCCAGACCGCCCTCGCCGACGACGAGGTCGAAATGACCGAAGTCGCCGGCAACTTCTACTACCTGCACTACCCGCTCGTGGATGACAGCGGCGCGTACATCACCGTGGATACGCTCCGCGAGCGCGGCTACCCGGCCGACCACTTGCCCGAACCGGTGTCGCTCGACGGCACCGACAACGTCGCCTGCGTCACCGTCGCGACCACTCGCCCTGAAACTTACTTCGGTGACACCGGCGTGGCGATCAACCCGGCCGACCCGCGAGCCCAGTCCCTACGCGGCCTCAAGGTCAAGCTGCCCCTGGTCGGGCGCATCGTCCCGATCGTGGAAGACGACTACGTCGTTATGCCCGACTTCATCACCGGCGAGGACTCCGGCGACCCCAAGGCCCAGATGGCCACCGGCTTCCTGAAGGTGACGCCCGCGCACGATCCCAACGACTGGGAGATCGGCCAGCGCCACGGCCTCGAGGTCATCAACGTCATGGCCCCCGATGCGAGCATTTCCGCCTCCCATGGCTGGACGGACATCGGCGACGCGCAGGACTTCATCGGCCTGTCCCGCGAGGCCGCGCGCATCGAGGTGAAGAAGCGGTTCAAGCCCCTCGGCCTGCTCGGCGAGGTCAAGCCCTACAAGCACAGCGTCGGCCACAGCTACCGCTCGCACGCCGCGATCGAGCCGTACCTGTCGGACCAGTGGTACTGCAAGGTGACCGACGACAAGCTGCGGGGCTACGCCAACCGAGCGCTCACCCCCGACCAGCGCTCCACCGACACCTGGCCCGCCCAGCCCAACACAGAAGGCGACGGCGAACTCCGCTTTTTCCCCGACCGATACGCCAAGACCTACGAGGGCTGGCACGACAACCTGCGCGACTGGTGCATCAGCCGCCAGCTCTGGTGGGGGCACCGGATTCCCGTGTGGACCCGGCAGATTTCGAGCAGGGAACCATCGGATACGACAACGCTCGCAAGGTTCGAACAGGAGCCGTTCTGGAGAGACAAAGTTGCAGTGCAGCGCGACGGAGCAAACGAGTATGTCTGCGTCAACGCGTGGAATGACGTGGATGAGGTAACCAAAGACCTCGAGAAGGACGGATATACCCAAGACCCGGACGTCCTCGACACCTGGTTCTCCTCCGCCCTCTGGCCGCTCTCCACCCTCGGCTGGCCCGACTCCGAGCAGTCCGACGACACGCGTGACCTGCTCGACGCGTTCAACCCCACCTCCGTCCTCTGCACCGCGCGCGAGATCATCACCCTCTGGGTCTCGCGCATGGTCATGTTCAACCGCTACTTCCTCTCGCCCGACGGCGGCGACACCCCCGGCCAGCTCCCCTTCTCCGATGTGTTCATCCACGCGATGATCCAGGACGGCGAGGGACGCAAGATGAGCAAGTCCCTCGGCAACGGCGTGGACCCGCTCGACATCATCGAGTCCCACGGCTCCGACGCCCTGCGCTTCACGCTCGCCAACATGGCGACGAACACGCAGGACGTCCGCATGCCCGTGGAACTCGACGAGTCCACCGGCAAGAACACCTCGCCGAAGTTCGACCTCGGGCGCAACTTCGTCACCAAGCTCTTCAACGCCACCAAGTTCGCGCTGATGAACATCGACGAGGCCACCGCCACCTCGACCGACCCGGTTAACGCCGACGCCCTCTCGGCCACCGACCGCTGGATGCTCAGCCGCCTGCGCACCACGATCGACCGCTGCGAGGCCGCGCTGGGCAACTACACCTTCAGCGAGTACGCCGCCGCCCTCTACGACATCCTCTGGCGCGACTACTGCGACTGGTACCTCGAAGCCGTGAAGCCGACCGTCAAGACCAACCCCACGCAGCAGGCAATTCTCGTGACCGCGCTCGACGCGATCGTCCGTCTGCTCCACCCCGTCTGCCCGTTCGTCACCGAGACGCTGCACCCGCATATCCAGCGAGCCAGCGCCAAGGTCGGCGAGGTCCCCGGCATCGAACTCGGTGAGGCCGAAGAGCTGCTCTGCACCACGCCGTGGCCCGACATCGACGCCGACCTGCGCAACGACGACGCCGAGGCCGCCTTCGAGTTCCTGCGAGGCCTCACGGAGTCCGTCCGTCAGGTCCGGGCCCAGAACAAGATTGGCTTCAAGACCCCCGTCACGCTCCACGCCCCCGCCGAGGTGCTGAAGCGCATCGACGCGGGCGCCGGTCTCGTCGAGACGCTCTCCAACTCGACACCCACCACCGACGCCCCCGGCCCCGGCGCGGTCCCGTTCACCTACGAGGCGAAGGAATACTTCGTCTCCGGCTTCACGGACGGATCCGGCGTCGATGCCGAGTCCGCCAAGGCCCAGCTCGAAGAGTCCAAGGCGAAACTGAGCAAGGACATCGCTGCGCTGGAAGGCCGACTGGCCAACAAGGGCTACACCGACAAGGCCCCCGCCCACCTCGTCGAAGAAACGCGCAACCAACTCGAGCAGAAGAAGACCGAACTCGCCGCCGTCACCAAGCGTCTGGATGAACTCGGATGATGCGCTGTCGAACCCGCTGCGTGCTGCTCACCGCCGCATTGCTCGCCCTCGGCGCCTGCTCTGGCCCGTCAGGAAGCGGTACCCGTGCGGTCGAGCGCGAAGTGTCGCTGGGCGCGGTCTCCGTTGCCGACGGCGTGCTCGCGCGCGAGCCGTGGAGCTTCGGCGACGCCCCCGGCGAAGTCATCCGCACGCGTCACTACCGCGTCTACACCACCGAGACCAACGGCATCCTCGTGGACCGGCTCAGCTCTTTCACCGAGTACGCCCTCGCGCACTACCGCTCGGCCATCGTCACGCTCCCCGAGCCGCCCCAGCGCCTCGACACCTACCTGATGGATACGCGGGCCCAGTACGAGGGCATCACCCGGCGGCTGCTCCCGGACCAAGCCGACACCATCCTCCAGATCATGCGCGGCGGGTTCGCCTCGCGCGGTATCGGCGTCTACTTCGACATCGGCCTCTACGACACCCTCGCCATCGCCGCCCACGAGGGCTGGCACCAGTACGTGCAGCGGACATTCGCCAACCCCTTGCCCGTCTACCTCGACGAGGGGCTTGCGACCTACATGGAGGGGCACTCCTGGATCACCGGCCCGCGCGTCTCGACGCCGCTGTTCCGCCCGTGGGGCAATATCGAGCGTTTCGATCAACTCCGCGACGCGGTCATCAGCGGGCGCACCGTCTCGCTCGAGGTCCTCACGAACAACCGGCCCCAGGAACTCGTCGAGACCGTCGGCAACGGCACGCTCGACTACTACGCGCAGGTCTGGGCCCTCGCCCACTTCCTCAATTCCCCCCAGCACCGCGCCGGCCTCGGCTTGCTTCTACAGGAAGCCGCCAGCGGCCAGATGCGTTCGCGCCTGACCGACCGCTACGGCCGGCGCGAGGCGCTCGCGCTGCTCGGACGGCGCGTCGGTTCCGAATTGCTTGAGCTTTACTTCCTTGAAGACCTCGATGAACTCGATCGCCAGTACCAGCAGTTCATGGTCGATCTCACCGCCATCGGCTCGCGCGACGCCATCGCCGCGGGGCGCTCGCCGTTCGAGTAAGCGGCCTCAGAACAGCCCGATGATCTCGCCACCCACCACCAGCGCCATGACCGGCCCCGCGGTGTAGCCCAGCCCGATCATGCCCTCGTGCTTGCCGCCGCTCTCGACCGCCGCCGGGCCCGCCTCCATGGCGTAGTACAGAGCCGCGGCGTACACCGCACCGATCCCCGCTCCCAGCAGACACAGACCGGCGCCCATCGCCCAGAGCCCCGGCCCGTCGCCCGACTGACTGGCGATCACCGGTGACACAGAGCAAACCGCGAAGCCCGCCAGCATCAGCCCGCAGGCCCACCAGAACGTCCGCCAGCGCCCGTGCCAGCCGTGCCAGCGCTCCATCAGGATGAACATGCCCAGACGCGACGCCATCCAAATCGAGGCGAACGGTGTCTTCTGCTTCTCGCTGAGGCCCATGTCCTCCAGGAGGTGAGGAAGCAGCGGCGTCAGCGCCGCGTGCAGCGCGTAACTGCACAGCAGCGAGACCCGGAACACCCGCAGCAACCGGATCGCCCGATCCGGATCGATTTCGTGCTCGCTCGCGTCCTCCTCCACGTGCGGCGCGGGCTCACGCGGGAACCACGCCAGCAGCACCGCCGTCGCAAACATCGCCACCCCGAGCAGCCCGAGGATCAGCCGCGGCTGGTTCTCCATGAACACCGCCATGCCCCACATCGCCACCACGATCGCCGACGCCCAGACGATGTTGAACCGCCCCGTGATCGAGCGCATCGCCCGCCCGCGCCGTCCGCCCGACAGGTACGCCTCGACCAGAGGCCACATCAGCCCCTGCAGCGTGATGAACACGCCCGCGAACACCCAGATCGCCCAGACGTCGGGCGTGGACGCGGGGATCATCGCCGCTGCGCCCATGCCCGTGCATACCAGCGCGAGCACGGCGCGCCGCGACAGCCCCGGCCTCGCGTCGATCAGCCGCGTCACAACCGGTCCGGCGACCAGCGCCGAGATCGCGTAGACCAGCCCGAGCCCGGCCCCAAGAATGAGATTGCTCCGCTCGTCGAAGCCGTAGGCCACCTCGGTGATGAAGAACACACCGCTCCAGCCCACCGCCGTGCCGATGCTCCCCAGCCACGTGACGGCGAGCACCGCCCACGCGGGCGCGACCGCCGATGTCGATCCGGATGTCCGAGTCGTCGAACCCAAGCCGATGCTCCCGCGTACAGCGTGCGATCGGGCAAGATACCGCCGGATACGCCTCCGAGCGTTGCGGGGGGCCATCCGAAGGCGTATCCTTGCAGGACAGACGCGCCCGTAGCTCAATTGGATAGAGCGCTGCCCTCCGAAGGCAGAGGTTGCAGGTTCGACCCCCGCCGGGCGTATTGACCAAACGAAAGCGACCCCACCGAATGGTGGGGTCGCGTCGGTTTTGGGGTGATGATTGAATCAGCGGATCTCGCCGCGGCCTTTTGCTTCCGCGATCTCTTCATCCGTCAGCAAGTAGTACTCGCGGTACTTGACCATCCACGGTGCCTCGCGAAACAACCCACTGATCGCACTTCCTCCATTGCCACCTCCCCGACCGCCGGGCCCACCGATGGCGTTACCAAGTCCCGTCACGTAGTCACCAGCGTCGTCATAGGGACCGATGATCTGGGCGTACACCTCAAGCCTTCCGCCCGTGCCGCCTCGCCCGTTGTCATCCGGTAATAGCCGGTTCGCATACCGCTGGTCCTTGGGGACCCCACCGCCTCCTCGGGGCGCGATGAGCGGTTGGTTCAATGTAAGCACCGGTGTGCGAATGATCAGCGTACCCCCATCACCACCGTTCGCTCCAGGGTAGTCGCCGTCCGCACCGGGGAACCCGTGTACTTCGCCCCGAATGACGATGCCGGTGACGCTTGACAGAGTCATCGACGGCCCGTCTGCGCGATTGGTATCTGGGGCCAGTCCTCGGATCACTCCATCTACAGTGATCGCACCGTAGACCCGGAACTCCACTGCCTCGGAAAAGATCCATTCTTCGTTCGCCGGAACGTGAATTGCCTCAATCGACTCGATCACCCCGCCCGCTTTCTCGATGACAATTCGTGAAGGGATGAACTCCTGAGCGCGGATGCCCGCGGACAGCGAATCGCCAGAATTCACGCAGCCACAAAGAAGCAATCCACAGAGGATCGCACAACAGGAAACAACTCGGTTCATCGGATTCTCCTCCGCTGGTCGACATGACCGGGAGACGCACGATACCACGCGACTCGGAGTCGGCCCTCAGGAATCTTGAAACCGCGTCCCCGCGTCTCGGCGTCGATCCACGTCCAGCCTGAGCACATCAGGACGCGCATAGTGCCCGGACGGGTCGAAGTTCTGGCGCTCGCGGCGGACCACTTCGGGATCGAGTTCCGCCACGATCAGGCGCTCCTCGCCCACCACCGGCTCGACCAGCCACGACCCGTCGGGTGATGCGATGCACGAGCCGCCGTCGTAGACCGTCTCGCCGGGCTCGACCATCCGGTCGCGCAGCGGAACCCCGGCCGGAATGTCCTGCTCTCGGATGATCGACGAGGCCGAGACCACGTAGCTCCGCCCCTCCAGCGCCGCGAACCGCGTGATGTCGCGCGTGAGTCGCTCGCAGCCGGGCCAGATCGCGACGTGCAGGTTCTCGCCCTGCCCGTGCAGCGCGGCCCGCGCCAGCGGCATCCAGTTCTCCCAGCAGTTCAGCGCACCGACCGTGAACGGTCCGACCGGGTGCACGCGCAGGCCCTGCCCGTCGCCGATGCCCCAGGACAGCCGCTCCTCGTAGGTCGGCATGAGCTTGCGGTGCACCGACCCGATCGCGCCGCCCGCGCCGATGAACACCGCCGAGCAGTAGATCGTGTGCCCGCCCCGGTCGCTGCCGAGTTCGGCGACGCCGAGCACCGTCGCGATGCCGCGCTGGGCGCAGAGCGTGCACACCGCGTCGAGGTCGCCCCGCCGGATGTCCACCGCCTCGCGCAAGTAGAGCGCGTGGAGCGTCTTCTGGTCTTCGTCGTTGAAGGAAGACCCGCCGGTCCGCGTCAGCCACAGCGGGTACGCCGGCACCAGCGTCTCGCCGAACGCCACCAGCGATGCACCGGCATCGGCCGCCTCACCGATCGTCTGCATCACCTTGTCCAGCGTCGCGGCTCGGTCGAGGAACACCGGACTGATCTGCCCGATGGCCACCCGCATCGGCCCGGACGCCACCCGGCCCTTACTCACCGAGTTGGTCCCTGCCGGGCAGCGAGCTCGGGCCAGACCCGACGACCTTCTCGTAGCCGTTGCCGCCCTTCACGTACTTCGTGAAGCCCATCTTTTCCAGACTGGAATCGCTGGTGAGTCGCTTATCGCGCGCGGTCGAGTGCTGGCCCCCGATCATCGGCGGCTGGATGATCCGCTGCACCGGCTCGCCGGTCTCGGGGTGCTTCTTCAGCGCATCTTCCTTCATGGACTGCACCACCTCGAACACCTCGCCCTCCGAGCCGTCTTCCGTGATCACCTGGTAGACATACACCGGCATGCTTCGCCCTTCCTGTCTTTGGTCTCGCTACCGAGCCAACTTCGTCATTCAGCGAACATGGCTTCAATGAACTGGTCCGGGTCGAACGGCTCCACATCCTCCGGTCGCTCGCCCACGCCGATGAACTTCACCGGCACCCCGACCGCCTCGTGCACCGCGATCACCACGCCGCCCTTGGCCGTACCGTCGAGCTTGGCGAGGAACAGCCCGGTCACATCGATCGCCTCGCTGAACTTCTTGGCCTGCTGCACCGCGTTCTGCCCGGTGGTCGCATCGAGCACCAGCAGCACCTCATGCGGCGCCCCCTCGATCTTGCGTGCCACCACATCGCGGATCTTTGTGAGCTGCCTCATGAGCGGGTCCTGCGTCTGCAGACGCCCCGCGGTGTCGATCAGCAGCACATCCACCTTCCGCGCCAGCGCCGCATCGCAGGCGTCGAAAGCAGCCGCGGCAGGGTCACCCCCCTGCTGGCCCTTGACGATCTGCACGCCCAGACGCTCCGACCAGATCTCCAGCTGTCGCACCGCCCCGGCCCGGTAGGTGTCGCAGGCCGCGAGCAGCACGCTCTTGCCGTCGTCCACCAGACTCTTGGCGATCTTTGCAACACTCGTCGTCTTCCCCGCCCCATTCACGCCCGCGACGAGGATCACCGTCGGCAGGCCGGTCGACGCGGTATCGGCGAAATGGATCCGCCGGTCTTCCTCGGGCCACAGGGCCTTGAGCTCGCTCTTGAGGTAGTCGAGCACCTGCTCGCCCCGCGTCATCTTGCCGGCCTTGTAGTCGGCCTTGATGCCCGCGATCAGGCGCAACGCCGTCTGCACGCCGATGTCGGCCTGGATCAGCCGCTTCTCAAGGTCGCGGATGAGCTCGTCATCGAGCTTGCGCCCGAGCAGCATCGAGCGCAGCCCGCTCGCGAAGGTATCGCGCGTGCGCTCCAGCCCCTTCTTGACCTTCCCAAAGACCGACTTCAGAAGCGCCATGTCAGTTCGCCTCCACGGGCTCTGGCTTCTCGCCCTGCAGATGCTTGTAGATCTTGTCGAGTACCGCGTTCACGAAACCGGGGCTCCGCTCGGTGCTGTACCGCTTGGCCAGCTCGACCGACTCATTGATCACCGCCTTCGGCGATGCCCCCTCCTGCTGCATCTCCCAGCAGGCCAGTCGCAGTATCGCCCGGTCCACCGCCGGCTGGCGATGCGCGGGCCACGTCGGGGCGTACTGACCGACCAGCCGATCGGACTCGCGCCGGGCCTCGTAGGCCTCCTGCGCTCGCGCGAAGGCCTTTTCGATGTCCTTGTCGTCGGGCTTCTCACCCTCGTCGAATTCGACCTCGGCCAGGCTCTCCTGCACATGCACGCGATCCTCAGCGGTCAGCCCTCCCTCGGACAGGGCGTCGAGTTGGAACAGGGCCTGGAAGGCCAGCATCCGGATGTCGCGTGGTTTAGCCATGGAAGGACAGACAAATCTCTACACCGAAGGGGACATCGGTTGCCAAGGAAGAAGCGCCGGCTCGGCCGGAGCGAAAGAACAGCGTCAGCGACACAGGATAGGCGATCAGCCGGGTTCCGGTTCTTCAGACGCGTGCAGCGTCCGCAGCGAGGCAATCAGGCCCGCCGAGCGCAGGGCCGCCTCCATCGCCTCCGCTCCTTTGTTGCCGAGCTTGCCCCCGGCCCGGGCCTCGGCCTGCTCCGCGGAATTCACCGTCAGCACCCCGATCCCGAACGGCACGCCGGTCTCGGCCGAGGTCTTCGTGAGCTGCTGGAAGATCGCGTGGTTGATGATCTCGTCGTGGCTGGTCTCGCCCCGGATCACGCACCCGAGCACCACCACCACGCCGTACCGGCCCGTCACCGCCAGTTCCGCCGCGAGCGTCGGCAGCTCGAGCGATCCCGAGACCTCGACCACCGTCGCCTCGCCGACCTCCCCCGCCTCGCGCTGCAGCGCTTCGAGCGCCCCGTCGCGCAATTGATCCGTGATCCAGCCGTTGTACTGGCTCACCACGATCGCCGCGCGGAACACCCCGCCGAACGCCGCGGCGATCCGCGTGACCGGGAGCGGCTCCACAACCTGTCTGCGTGTTTCTGCCATAGGCGGGCATAGTAGCCCCACCGGCGTGGGCGTTCCGCGATCCCGCTACGATGGCCCCGGATGACCTCCCTGATCGCCCGACTCTCACCCCTGCTCCACCTCACGCGGATCACCGCGGCGTTCGCCGTCACCGGCAACGTCTGGTTCGTCATCCTTTGGACCCGCTCGGTTGAATCCGAGACCAATGCCATCGTCGGTGACAGCGGCGTCTCGACCGCCGAGTCCTCGCTGGCGATCGCCATGCTCGGGGGCCTCTTCGTGGCTCTGGGCTTTTACGCGTTTGCCATGGTCGTCAACGACATGATGGACTACCGGCGCGACCGCTCGCTGCACCCGGATCGCCCGCTCCCGGCCGGCCGGATCTCCCTCGAAGCCGCCCTCGGGCTCACCGCCTCCACGATGCTCCTGGCTATGTTCGGCGCCGCCCTGCTCGGAAGCGAGCCGGTGCTGCTGGCGATCGTGACCGCCGCGGCCATCTTGCTCTTCAACGCTTCGGCCAAGTTTCTCCCCTCGATCGGGCTGGTTCTCCTGGGCCTCATTTACGCCGCCCACATGCTCATCGCCAACCCCGAACTGCTGTTCCTCTGGCCCGTGTGGCTGGCGATGACGCACGCTCTGGCCGTCGGCGCGTTCACCCACCACCTCGCCGGGCGTCGCCCGACCCTGCAACGGCGCTCTGTGCTTCTCGCGACCGTCGGCTGGCTCTTCTGGTCGATCGTGCTCGGCGTGCTGTCGGTGACGCGAAACGGCTCACTCTGGCCCGACTTCGTACCACTCGGAGCCGCGATCGCCCCCGCGTGCCTGGCGATCCTGTACGCCCTGTTCGCGTTCTCCAAAATGCGCACGACCCGGAGTCCGGCCAAAGCCGCCGACAAGGTCCAACGCTACGGCGCACTGTGGCTGCCGATGTACGCCGCCGCCTGGGCCTTCGGCGCGGGCCTGCTCTGGCCGGGCATCACCCTCGCCATCCTGAGCGTGGTCGGGCTGCTGGGCATGACCATCCTACGAGAGCTCTATTCACTCGTCGAGCACCCGATCGGCTATCGGCGCTGAACGCCCTCTCGGTTGGGTTCATCGATGGGGTACACTGGCGCTCATGTCCAAAGCCGCCACAGTCGTCCTGCTCGTCATCGCGCTCGGTCTTGGCGCGACCCTGTTTTTGATCAATCGAGGGGCGAGCCCCGCCCCGAACGGGCCGTCCGATGCCCAAACGACCACGGGCCCCGCCTTCGAGATCGACCCGGCGCAGGTCCGGGCCATGACCGTCACCGAGCCCGGCGGCGTCACCCGCTCGGTCTACAGGACGGACCTCGGCGGCTGGATCTACGCCGAACTGCCCGTCAGCGCCACACCCGATGTCGGCTGGCCGACTGACGCCACTCAGGTCAATTCCGCACTGCGCACGCTCTCGCTCATCCCTGTCGCCGGCGATGCTGAATCCGCCTCGATCAGCGATACCGCCCCGATCATCGAACTGCGAATGGCCGACGGCTCGACCCGCTCGCTTCAGGTCGAGCGAGACTCGGTCGGCGGCAACACGCTCGCACGTGTTGACGAAGAACGCCTCGTCCTCATCGAGGCCAGTTCCGTCTCAGGAGTCCTCGAATCGGGACCCGAGGCCTGGCGGGTGAACTCGCCGCTCGCCGGGATCGCCGCCGACGCCTCTCGCATCACCATCGTCGCCGGCGAGCAGCGAGTGGCCCTCGCGAAGGTCGAGAACCGCTGGATCATGCGAGGCCCGATCTCCGCCCGCGCCGATGAGGCCGTGATCCGCACCGTCCTCGAAGCGATCCTCAAGATGCGGATCACCCAGTTCGCCGGGGAGGACTCGCTGGTCACCGATCCGATCGTCACGATCGAAGTCGAGCGCGATGACCTCGTGCGCGACGACGGCAGCGCGCGACGCGTGACCTCGCGTACACTCGCGATCGGCGGACAAGCCGACGCCGGAGGATCGACGCGACGCGCGACCGTCCGAGGCACGGATCTGCCGTCCGCGACATCGCTGGTCGTCGAGCGTGGGAGCATCATCACCGACCAGCAGTTCGCCAACCTGGCGCGCGCCGAGGCGTACCTGAGCAAAACCGCCGTGCCCGAACGGCGCGAAGACATCGGCATCATCCTGTTCCGACCGTTGGGCGACCCGACCAGCGATCGCGGCTTCCGTCGCGACCTTGAGGGCTGGAACGAAATGCGTCCCGACGGCGGCATGCGAACCGCCGAACTCCCCGACCGAGAGGCGCTGACGGCTGCGATCACGATGCTGACCGGCACGCCCGGCGAGGCGCGCATCGCCGCGAACATCGAGGGATTTCGCCCGCTGACACGCGTCGAGATGTACACGCTCGACGACAGCGACCTCGGCAGCCTCCAGGCCGGCTACGTTGACGGCACGCTCGCGATTCGTCGCGGGAACGTGCTCTGGCTCTACCCGGAAGTTCAGGCACCTGCGCTGTTCCAACTGCCCAGCCCGGACCAGCTCGAACCCGAGCCCGAGCGCGAGCCGAGCGACGCGTCGGACTCGGACACCGGCGACAACAAATAGCCGTTCGTTTCAATCCGTGGCGCGGTAAAGCAATCGCACATCGTCGCCGAATCGCTTCATGTGGTCGAGGCGGTATCGCGCAGCTCCCGCGATCGATGCGATGGGCGACCCGCCGACCGGCGACTGCGCCGCCGGGTCGCCGAGCAGTGTTGGCGCAATAAACACCAGCAGTTGGTTCAGCAGCCCCTCCTCGTGCATCGCACCGAGAAGCTTCGGCCCGGACTCAACCATCGCCGTGGAGACCTGACGCTCGCGAGCGAGCCAACGCAGCAGGTCCGCGATGACGAACCGCCCCTCGGCGTCCGGCTCGAACGCGACCATGTCCACGCCCCTCTCGAGCAGCGTGCGATACCAATCGGCGTTTCGCTCCAGCACCGACGGCGAGACCGCGACCGTCAGCGGTGCGCCGCCCGTGACGCTGCGCACCATCTGACAGTCCAGCGGCAGACGCCCCTTCGGGTCTACGACGACCCGGCGTGCCAGACGCCGCAGCGGGACATCGCGGGCCGTCATCAGCGGGTCGTCGGCCAGCACCGTGCCGATCCCGGTCACGATCGCATCCACCTTCGCGCGAAGCCGGTGCACCGACCGACGCGAGAACAGATTCGAGATCCACTTCGAATCGCCTGCTGAGGTTGCCACGAACCCATCGATCGTCTGGGCCCACTTGGCGACCACCCAGGGCAGACCGGTTTCGATGCGATAACGAAACGGCGCGGAGGACCGCATCGCGGCATCGCTCTCATCGCTCTCACCGACCGTCACACCGGCTTCTCGCAGTGCATCCGCTCCGCCGATCGCTACCGGGTTCGGGTCCGGCGAGGCGTAGACCACGCGCTTGATCCGCGCATCGATCAGCGCGCGGGCACAAGGCGGCTGCTTGCCCTGATGGTTGCACGGCTCGAGCGTCACCCAGGCCGTCGCCCCGGCGGGGTCGATCCCCCGTTCGGAACAAACGCGCAGCGCCTCCGCCTCCGCGTGAAGTCCGCCGAAACGCCCGTGGTGCCCGATCGCCAGGATCTCCACGCCGCCGGCGTGCTCGCGGCCGATCACGCAACCGACCGTCGGGTTGGGCTCGACCGCGCCGACCCCACGCATGGCCACGCGCGCGGCGAGATCGAGCATGGCTCGGTCGTGCTGGGATCGTGTTCCTGACATGCTCACAGCGTACGCCGATCGATCACTACGCGTTCCGCCTCAGTTCACGCAGCTCATCCGGTGTCGCCACACCCGACAGGTCGCGGAGGAACCGCGCCCCGTCCTGGGCGTACCCGGCGGTCGGCTTGAGCTCCTCGCACCGGGCGGACCAGAAGGCGTTCAGGCGGGCGATGAGCAGTTCGCGGACGAGTTTCGCGCTCATCGACGCGAGAGCGACCGGCAGGTGGCGGGTCTCGGCCTCAACCTCGAAGCTCACCCGGACCCGTCGATCCTTGGTGCGCAGTTCGTACACGCTGCGCGTCGGAGCCTCACCGACGGTCTCGACCGTCGCCTCCGGAACGGCGCGGGCGAGCGACCCCGCGTAGCGCGTCCGCCCGCCCTGGCGATCGACCACGACGCGCGGGCAGGTCGTCGGGTCATCACGGAGGGCAGCGTCCGATTTCCAAACGCGATGCAGCAGCGACGCCACGCGTCGGAACGACAACTCGGCCTTGGTCTGGCACCGGCGGAGTTCGCTGTTGAACCGCTGCTCGCAGGCGACCGAGCACCGCGCTTCCGCGAGCCGGACCGATGCGGAAGCGCAGGTGGCTCTCAACCGGGACGACAGCAGCTGCAGGTGATCCGGAGTCGTGCCGAGCGGCAGCGAGGGATCGGATTCCGGCGTGTACCACGGCAGGCCTCCGGCCTCGGCGTGCAGGGCTTCGAGGAGCGCGCCGACAGTCCACGCGTCGCGGCTGTCCTGCTCGCGTGCGTTCAGGAACGCGAGCACACCCAGTTCGAGATGGTGCAGCGGGTGCTGGCGCTTCACCGAGTTGGCGAGTTTTAGCGCCTTGGAGTCGGCGACCGCGATCTTCGAAGAGGACGCTTCCGACCGGCTGCGACAGACCAGCGGCGAAAGCGAACGCCAGAGGTCCGGGCAGCCGTCCGACGCCGCGTCGTCGGGGATCTCGAAGACCGTCGATGCCACGCACAGCGGCCCGAGGATCGGCCCGTAGCCGGCTTCGTCGATTCCCGCGTAGATCACCCTGGCGCTCCGTTCATGACGCCGGAGTATCGGGCATGTGACGCGAGCCAACAACCGCCTCCGCGCACGAAAAAGCCCCGCGCCGGAGCGCGGGGCCCTGAGAGATCAGAGAGCACGCATCGTGCGTGCGACGAACGGTTTACTGCAGGTCACGCCCGCGGATGCCACCCCAGTTGCAGATGTACGGCACGTCGAAGACCGAAGTGGTGCCTTCGTCGGTGTAGTACAGCTGGAAGCGGTTGCCGGCGTTCTCCTGCTGGTTGCCCCTCAACGCGTCGGTGTACGGACGGGTCGAGCGAGCGCTGCCGTCACCGGTGGCGAGGGTGCAGGTCGCGCCCTGCTCGTACCAGCTCAGGATGTCCGGGTCGTGGACCGCGTTGTCGAGGAAGAACGCGACCTTGTTCGACGGGTGCGAGATGTCGCTCATGCGGTTCTTGCGGATCACGTCGAGGTAGTTGGCAACGCTCATGCCGCCACCCTGGAACTGACCGTAGGTGTTGAACAGCGCCGGGTTCACCGCAGCGCCGGTACGCGGGTTGCGTAGCCAGATCTCCGGGGTGCAGACCATGCTCGAGGGGTACAGGTACGAGCCGTTGGAGATGCCGCTGGGAGCCAGCAGGTTCAGGCCGTCCTGGCTGATCGGTGCGATCCGACCGTTGACGGGCGGGAGCGCCGGGAACTCGCCCTGGCGATCGACGCGCAGCCAGTCGAGGAAGATGTCCCACTCGCGACGCCCCTGGACGTCGGACGGCGACATGAACACGTCCTGCATCGCCTGAGCGCCCTGGCCGTCGACCATGAACTCGCTCATGATGACCCAGTACAGGTGCGAGATGCCCTGTTCCTGGTTCATCCACGGGTCGGCGAACAGGTAGTAGGTCGGCGGGCCGCTGGGGTTGCCCGAGCCCATGACCCGTGCACCCTGCGTGCCGAACTTGAAGCCGTTGACCGGGCGATCTTCGGTCGCAAACCGGAACGACGGCTGGCCCTTGGGGCCGTAGATGTTGGCGACATCACCGCCGGGCGACGCCGGGGCGTTGGGCAGCGCCTGGTCGTTCGCCGAGGCGTAGTTCGACATGCCCTGCGAGTGCTGGCCCATGTTCGACGTGCACGCCGAGATGCGGGCCTGGCGACGGGTCTGCCCCACCGCCGGGAGGAGAATCGAGATCAGGAGGGCGATGATCGAGATCACCACCAACAGTTCGACGAGCGTGAAACCGCTCTTCCTACGAGTGGCCATTGAAGGCCTCCTTTCCTGCGCGGAACCGAATCGTGTTACGACGCGTGGGACGGAGTATGAAGGTGGCTCCGCGCCAGACTTGATGATGCAGGCACCGCCCACCGTGGACGGCGTACCCACTCGAATCGCTGTGTGCGACCCACCCCACGCGAGCGCAACTGTGGCTTATCTATACGCAACGCTGGGCCGAGAGATGCCGTGAAACCGTGAATATTTCGCCCAGATTGCCCCATTCGCCAGCCGGAGATACCGGCCCGCTCGTGAGTTCCCGGTGAGACGATCGCGTCCGGGCTTTGTTCCTGAAACCGCGCGGCGGAAGCCAGAATCGGCCGCGTCGCGACTCAAAAACGAAACCAGCCGCCGGTGTCGACCGGCGGCTGGGAGAATTCGGTAGGGAATACGCTTACTCGGGAACGCCGTAGGGCGTCTGAGGCGCGTCGGGGGCCTGCGGCGGCGGGGTGAAGTCGTCACCCACCGGCTCACCACCGCGCGGACCGTCACCACCACCGCCGCCGAACTGCATGACGATGAAAATACCCGCCGCGGCGAGCAGAACCACCGCGATCACGATCTTGATTGTGTCATTGGATTTCATGGCTCAATTCCTGTCTGGAGATGTGCAAAGAAAAGCAGCACGCGCGGCGATGCACGCGTGCTGCACAGTTTACCTACTTTGCGTCAAGAAAGGGCATTCGCGTTTCTCGCGCAAAGGGGACACATCCCTGGATTACTGCAGGTCACGCCCGCGGATGCCGCCCCAGTTGCAGATGTACGGCACGTCGAAGGCCGAGGTGGTGCCTTCGTTGGTGTAGTACAGGACGAAGCGGTTGCCGGCGTTCTCCTGCTGGTTGGCCTTGAGGGCGTCGGTGTAGGGACGGGTCGCCCGGGCGCTGCCGTCGCCGGTGGCGAGGGTGCAGGTCGCGCCCTGCTCGTACCAGCTGCGGATGTCCGGGTCGTGCACGGCGTCGTCCATGAAGAACGCCACCTTGTTCGACGGGTGCGAGATGTCGCTCATGCGGTTCTTGCGGATCAGCTGCGTGTGGTTCGCGGCGCTGAGCGGCGTGTAGGTGTTGAACTGCCCCCAGCTGTTAAACGCCTGAGGGTTGACCGCACCGCCGGTGCGCGGGTTGCGCAGCCAGACTTCCGGCGTGCAGATCATGCTCGAGGGGTACAGGTACGAGCCGTTGGAGATACCGCTGGGAGCCAGCAGGTTCAGGCCGTCCTGCGTGATCGGCGCGATGACGCCGTTCACCGGAGGGAGCGCCGGGAACTCGCCCTGGCGATCGACGCGCAGCCAGTCGAGGAAGATGTCCCACTCGCGACGCCCCTGGACGTCCGACGGCGACATGAACACGTCCTGCATCGCCTGAGCGCCTTGGCCGTCGACCATGAACTCGCTCATGACGACCCAGTACAGGTGCGACATGCCCTGCTGGCTGTTCATCCACGGGTCGGCGTAGAGGTAGTACGTGGGCGGGCCGCTGGCGTTACCGGCGCCGAGCACGCGGATGCCCGCCGTGCCAAACTTGAAGCCGTTGAGCGGACGCTCTTCGGTCGCAAAGCGGTACGCGGGCTGACCCTTGGGGCCGTAGATGTTGGCGACATCACCGCCGGGGGAATCGGGGGCGTTGGGCAGCGCCTGGTCGTTGGCCGAGGCGTAGTTCGACATGCCCTGCGAGTGCTGGCCCATGTTCGACGTGCACGCCG
>JANSXG010000032.1 GCA_024743075.1 bacterium
ACATGCGTTTCATCTCGACCGCGCGGCAGCGCCCGTCCGTGCTCCAGCTCCTGCCGCTGAAGCCGCCGGCCGTCGAACACGCGGAGGGAGAAACCGCCGGCGCCAGCAGCGTCGAGTACGACTTCACCCCCGAGCCCGCCGAGCTGCTCAGTTCGCTGCTCCCCGAGACCGTCAAGGCCACCCTGTTCCAGGCCTTCCTCGACGCCGTGGTCTCCGAGAACGTCGCCCGCATGGTGGCGATGAAGGCCGCGACCGACAACGCCGGCGAGATGGGCCGCCTCATCGGACGCAAGTACAACCGCGCCCGCCAGGCCCAGATCACCACCGAACTCACCGAGATCATCTCGGGCGCCGCGGCCCTCGAGTAGACCAACGCTCCAAGCCAGAACTAGCAAACCGCCCGCTCGACGGGCGGTTTTTGTTTATCGCGCATCCTCTCCGCTATAGACTCAACGCGGAGGAATTCGTCATGCCACGCCCCCCGATGCCCGTGCTGTTGCTCGCCCTCTGCCTCGCCACCGCTCCTGGCTGCACGACCGACTCGCCCGACCCCGCGTCCTTTACCGTGCTCGCTGGCGACACCATCCTCGTCACCGCCGAGAACGATGCGGTCAACCTGGCGGTCACCAACGCCGCCTACGCCGTCGGCGCGACGGAGCCGATTCCGGGGACCGGCGCGACCAGACTCCCCTCCTACCAGGAACGCTCCGAGTACCGATCGGTGGAGCGGGACGGCTCCAAGGTGATTCTCGAGCAGCGGACCGTCCGGTTCCAGACCCCCGACGGGGTCTGGCTCGAAGCGCTGATCATGTACTCCGACGACCGCACGAGCATCCTCATCAGCAGCGAACCGGCCTCTGCGTCCGCCGAGGGCGCATTCGCAGAGGAGATATCCCGGGTGCTGCGCGAGCGCGGCGCGACCCAGTGGCCCTGACGGAGCCCCCCATCGTGGGGCCGGAGACTCATCCGCCAAAAATGGACGCAAGCCCCGCGAAGTTCAGCAGTAGAATGAACTTATGAAGCACCGCGCCTTCACCCTCATCGAACTGCTCGTGGTCATCGCCGTCATCGGCATCCTCATCGCCATCCTCCTGCCCGCCCTGAACCGCGCGAAGATCCTCGGCGAAGACACGAAGAGCGCATCCAACGTCCGGCAGAACGTCATCGACATCCTCGCCCTCGCCGAGGCCGACTCCGGCACCATGCCCATGGCGCCCGTCAACCCCGACTGGTCGTTCGCCGGCATGCCCGGCTGCCTCGCCACCACGCCCACCGGCTTCGAGTCCAACATCTCCTGGTTCGGCCACTCCGACCTGTGGCACCTTGTCGTCTGGTCCGCCGGCGGCGAGCGCACCAACGCCTGGATCAGCCCGTCTCGCGGCAACGACGACTGGACCCGCTACCCGAACCTCAACGACTACAAACTCACGGAAACCGCCTTCGCCGACCCGCAGTACTGGGCCGAGGGCGCGAACCAATCCTGCGCGATCGGTCCCGACCCGATCTGCCGCTGGCTCGCTCCGCAGCGCCTCTCGACGCTCGCCTCACCGAGCGCGAAGGGCATGCTCTACGAGAACCCGCTGATCGCGCACCGACGCCGCCCGAACATAGGGAGCAGTTCCGCCGAGCGCCGCGCGCTGGTCCCCGTCCCCATCGGCTTCTTCGACGGCCACGCCGACACAAGACCGCTCGGCGAAGCAGACGACCAGGGGGTCCCCAACCTGCCCTACTTCAACAGTCAGGGCCCCGTCCTCACCACAACCGACGGCTTCCGCGGCAGAGACTTCTGAACCGCCGCTCAGGCGGACGCGTCGCACGCGTCGCCGAACCCGCTGAGCACAATGTTCAGGTCCGCGAGGTCCACAACGCCGTCGTCGTTCACATCGCCGTCGCGTCCCACTTCGACCGCGTCTCCGAAGTTCCCGAGCACGAGGTTCAGGTCCGCGAGGTCGATAAAACCGTCGTTGTTCGCATCGCCCATGAGGCAATCGAAACCGCACGCCGCGCTGCTGACCGAGAACGGGCTGTAGCCGACGTTCATCGACACCGGATCGCCCGCACCGGACCCGCCGGGTGCGCCCGGCCCGGTCGGATCGCCCCACCAGGAGCAGCAGACATTGAGCTGCGCGTTGTTCGTGTTCTCGACGGCGAACTGTGAATTGCTCTCGAAACCGCACTCGCTGGCGAAGACCGTTCCAGCGCTGCGCCGAAGCCCGGTGCCGTTGCCGGTAAACGAGGTGCACGACAGCGAAAGCGTGCCGCTGGAAACGTTCAGGCCGACGGCGGGGTTGTCGGCGAACAGGCAGTCTTCGACACGTGTCGTCGAGTTGATGTTTGTGAGCGCTGCCGAACCCGTCTCGGCCAGCCCGCACCGTTCGAAGACGCACTCCGAAACCGTTGACACCGCACTCGATAAGTACAAACCGAAGTCAGTCCCGCCGGTGCCGATGTCCGAAATCGTGCAATTCTCCATCACGAGATCCGGGCTACTCACGGCGGTGACATTCGAACGCACCGCGAAAGCGTTCCCGCCTCCGCCGTGGCGCACCGTCGTCCACCGCATCAGCGCGGATGAGTTCGCGCCGTTGAGGGTCACACCGTCCCACGTGTTCGCCGACGAATCATCCACCGAGGTCATAAGGATCGGAGCCTCCATGGTGCCGAGGCACTCCAGACGCCCAAGCAGAAGCAGCTCGGCGGTGTCGTCTATTCCGAACACCGTCACGCCCGGATCGATCGTCAGCACACCGCCCGCGGGGACCGAGACATCGCCGGTATCCAACTCGAATCCCTCGTGGCTCGCCATCGCGTGCATGACACTGTCCAGCGCGGTGCTGCCAGCCCGGACCCGGATTCGGTTCTTCGTGTTCGCCGAGAACTCGCACATCGACACGTCCTGCAACGAATTGGCCTGCACCAGAGCGCACACACCGATATTGTCGAAGAAGCCGCACTCGACGAGCGCGGACGATCCGTTCGCGCTCGCACAGAAGAACCCGAAGTCGCTGCCTGAGTCACCGCAGTCGCGGAACTCGGTCCGGATGCAATTCACCACCGAATTCGAGTTGTAGACGCCGTAATCGCTGCCGCCCGTCGAGATATCCGAAATCGTGCAGTCCTCGAGAACCACATCCGGACTGTTCACCGCGCAGACATTGGACCGGACGGCGAACGCGTTCACCCCGCCCCCGCGACGAACGGTCGTCCATCGCAGCAATCCCGATGCGTTGGCGCCGTTAAACGTGACACCGTCCCAGGGATCAGCGTTCGTATCATCGAATGAGGTCATCAGGATGGGATCCGCTTCCGTGCCCAGGCACTCGAGGCGTCCCTGGACCAGAAGTTCGGCCGTGTTGTCGATGCCGAAGACGCGCACGCCCGGACCGACGCTGAGCACCGCGCCCGCCGGCACGCTCACATCACCGGAATCCAGTTCCCAGCCGTCCATGCCCGGGATGTTCTCCATCGCGCCGTCGACCGCGGTGCTCCCGGATGCGATGCGGATGCGCCCGATCGCGTTGCCCGCGAATGAGCCGCCGGTGATATCCTGCAGCGATCCCGGCTGGACGCGAGCGCACTGACCCATGTTGTCCTGAAACACGCAGTCAACGAGCGCGATCGAGCCGGTCGGCGCCGCCGCGAAGTACCCGAAGTCGGTCCCGTCGAAGCCGCAGTTGCGGAAAGTCGTGCGCACGCAGGAGACCGCCGAGTTCGAGTTGTAGAGACCATAGTCGCTGCCAGTGGTATCGATGTCGGAGATCTCGCAGTCTTCGAGCACGACATCCGGTGCGTTCACGGCGGACACGTTCGATCGAACCGCGAACGCGTTCACGCCGCCGCCCCGCCGGACGCTCGTCCATCGCATCAGCCCGGTCGCGTTCGCACCGTTGAAGGTGACGCCGTCCCAGAGCGTGGCCGACGTGTCGTCAAACGACGTCATCACGATCGGCTCGCCCGCGGTCCCCAGGCACTCCAGACGCCCCTGGACCAGCAACTCCGCGGACGCATTCAGCCCGCGGATCCACGCGCCGGGCCCGACCGTCAGCGTTACTCCCGCCGGCACGGTCACGTCCCCGCCGTCGAGCTCCCAACTGTCCAGACCGACCATGTTCTCCATCATGCCGCCCGCCGAGGTCGTTCCGGAGTTCACGCGGATCCGCGGCACGCTGTTGCCGCTGAACTCGCAGCCGGAAAACCCTTGTACGGACGACGGCTGGATGCGCGCGCACTGACCCATGTTGTTCGCGAACAGGCAGTCCTGCACCACGCTGCTGCCGTTGTTAGAGGTCGCATGAAACGCGAAGTCGCTCGACGCGTCGCCGCAGTCCACGAAGGTGCTGTCAACGACTTCCACGACCGAATTCGTGCAGTAGAACCCGTAGTCCACGCCGCCGGTCGCGATGTCGGAGATCCACCCGTTCTCGAATCGCACGAGGCCCGAGTTCGCGGCCGTCACGTTCGATCGGATCGCGAAGGCGTTCACGCCGCCGCCGCGCCGAACGCTCGTCCATTGCATCAATCCGGTCGCGTTCGTCCCATTGAACGTGACCCCGTCCCACAGCGTCGCGGACGTGTCGTCAAACGACGTCATCACAATCGGCTCGAGCTCCGTGCCCAGGCATTCCAGCCGTCCCTGAACGATCAGCTCCGCCGTGGAATCGATCCCGAAGACACTGACGCCCGCTTCGATGGTGAAGGTTGTAAACGCCGGGACCGACAGGTCGCCCTGCGCGAGTTCAAAGCCCTCGAAGCCACCCGCCTGCGCGCGCATGACCCCGCCGTCGATCGTGCTTCCCGACAAAACGCGGAAGCGGTTCATCGTGTTCGCGTTGAATGTGTTCGCCATAAGGCCGCCGACATTCCACGAGGCAGCGAGCCCCGCGTAGCCGGTGTTCGACTCGAAGTGGCAACCGCTCACCGTGACGGAAGAACCGGACTGATCGCGCACCGCGAAATCGGAGGCCTGATCGCCGCAGTTCTCGAAGAGCGTGTCTACGATCGTCGCGTTCGCACCGCTTGTGATGTAGACGCCGCTGTTGGTCGAGGCCGAGCCCGAGCAGTCGCGGATCGTACAGTTCATCAGCACCGTCGACGGCGAAATACTGGTCGTCAGGCCAGAGCCGACCGCGAACCCATTGGGTTGCCCGGCGTACCGGATCTCACAGAACTGCAAGTCGGCGGTCGCCGCCGCGCCGTTCACGATCAGGCCGTCCCACTGCCCGGGCGCGCTGTCCAGAACCGAGGTGAACAGGATCGGTGAGCCGCTGGTACCGACGGCCGAGAGGTGCCCGTTGGAGACCTGAAGCGTCGTGTTGGTGTTCGCGAGCACGACCACGCCGGGCTCGATCGTGAGAGTCGCACCGCCGATCAGCGTCACGTTCGAAGTGATCTCGTACGGGCTGCCCGCGAGGTTCCAGGTCGTGTCGGCACCGATGTTCCCGCCGACGAGCGTCTGCGCCGAGGCCGTAGCCGCCAACGCGAGAAAACCGACCAGCCCGCACCACAGCCGCCGCGCGTTCATCGAAATCGCCATCTTGTCGCTCCTCCAATCCTCCGCCGACCCGCGCGGCCGACGCCTCTACTTTCAACCTACCCCCAGCCGTTCGCCTCACCAAGCATTTCATGGGGATCAGCGCCAAATCGAGGCGGTCAAAACTGCCTGTTTTTTCGCCAGATCCGCATCGGTCCGCGATTCAGGCTTTCCATCCCCCTTCCGGTCCTCCGTTAGACTGTTCCCATGACCCAGACCTCTTCGACCCCCGCTTCCGGCGAGGCGCGATCCCTCGCTCCCGTCTACCGATCCGCCCTCGAGATGATCGGCAACACGCCGATGCTCGAGCTCAACAACCTCGATTCCGGCTCCTGCCGCCTCTTCGGCAAGCTCGAGATGATGAACCCCGCCGGCTCCATCAAGGACCGCATCGGCCTGAGCATGATCGAAGCCGCCGAGCGCGACGGGCGTCTGAACCCGAACGCCGACCCCAAGCCCACCATCATCGAGGGCACCGCTGGCAACACCGGCCTCGGCCTCGCCCTCGTCGCCGGCCAGCGCGGCTATCGCATGCTCGTCGTCGTCCCCGACAAGATGAGCGAGGGCAAGATCCAGCACTTGCGCGCCATGGGCGCGGAGGTCGTGCTCGCGCGATCCGATGTTCAGAAGGGCCACCCCGAGTACTACCAGGACGTCGCCGCCCGACTCGCCGAGAAGACCCCCAACAGCATCTACATCAACCAGTTCTCCAACGACCACAACACCGCCGCGCACTACGAGCACACCGGCCCCGAGATCCACCGCCAGCTCGAAGCGCTCGGCGGCGTTGATGTCTTCATCGCCGGCGTGGGCTCCGGCGGCACCATCTCCGGCGTCGGGCGCTACCTCAAAGAGCAGAACCCCAACTGCAAGATCGTCCTCGCCGACCCCGCCGGCTCCATCCTCGAACCCCTGATCAACCGGGGTGAAAAGGTCGAGGCCGGGTCGTGGCTCGTCGAAGGCATGGGCGAAGACTTCGTCCCCGACATCTGCGACCTCAGCGTGGTCGACGAGGCCATCGCCGTCACTGATGCCGAGTCCTTCCATGCCGCGCGCGAACTGCTCGACAAGGAGGGCCTGCTCGCCGGTTCCAGCACAGGCTGCCTCATCGCCGCGGCCAAGAAGTTCTGCGCCAAGCAGGACAAGCCGCTGAACGTCGTCACGCTCATCTGCGACCAGGGCGCGAAGTACCTCGGCAAGATGTTCAACGACTACTGGATGATCGACAACGGCTTCATCGATCGCGAGAAGACGGGCGATCTGCGCGACATCATCGCGCGGCGTCACGCCAGCCGCGAGGACTACGTCGCCAAGCCGACCGACCCGCTCAGCCAGATCATCAAGGTCATGGACCTGCAGAACATCTCGCAGATGGCGGTCGTCGAGACCGTGCACCTCACCTCGACGGGTCGTGACCACGACAAGGTCGTGGGCATCATCGACGAGGGCGACATCCTCATGGCGGTCGTGCAGGGCGACTCGGCGCTGTCGCGCCCGGTGTCGGACTTCATGACCACTCGCCTCGAGACGATCTCGCCGACCGCCAAGGTCGAGGACCTGATCCCGATCTTCCGGGCCGACCGCGTCGCGATCGTCGTCGATGACAACCCGCCGAAGGGCGCGGGCACCGAGTTCCGCGAGTACCTCGGCCTGATCACCAAGATCGACCTCATCAACTACCTGCGCCGCCAGCTCAAGTAAGCACCTTCCCACGCTTCGCATTCCATCACCGACCCCATCCCTACGGGAGCCAGCATGTCCGATCACTCGAACCTCCGCATCGCCAGCCAGGTCATCCACGCCGGCCAGCACGCCGAACCCGTCACCGGCGCCGTGATGCCCCCGATCTTCACCAGCACCACCTACGCCCAGGAATCGCCGGGCGTGCACAAGGGCTTCGAGTACTCCCGCTCGCACAACCCCACCCGCTACGCGCTCGAGCGCATGATCGCCTGCCTCGAGGGCTCGAACATCTCCGAGGACACCGACGCATCCTGCGGCGGGTTCGCCTTCGCCTCGGGCCTCGCCGCGATGGCCACCGCGCTTGAGCTCATCGACGCCGGCTCGCACATCATCTCGATGGACGACATCTACGGCGGGTCCAACCGCCTGCTCCAGAAGGTCCGCCAGCGCACGCAGAACCTCGACATCGACTTCGTGGACCTCACCGACGAATCGAAGCTGCGCAGCGCCATGCGCCCCGACACCGCCATGCTCTGGGTCGAGACGCCGACCAACCCGACGCTGAAGATCGTCGACATCGCACGCGTCGCGCAGATCGCCCACGAGGTCAACCCCAAGTGCCTCGTCGTGGTGGACAACACCTTCTGCTCGCCGGTGAACCAGCGCCCTCTCGAACACGGCGCGGACATCGTCATGCACTCCTCGACCAAGTACGTCAACGGGCACTCCGACGTCGTCGGCGGCATCCTCGTCACGGGCAAACCCGAACTCGCCGAGCGCATCCGCTTCCTGCAGAACGCCATCGGCTCGGTCATGGGCCCTTTTGATTCGTACCTGACCCTGCGTGGGCTCAAGACCCTCGACGTGCGCATCCGGCGCCACAACGCCAGCGCCCTGCGCATCGCCAAGCACCTCGAAGCCAGCGAGCTCGTCGATCGCGTCGTGTACCCCGGCCTCGAAAGCCACCCGCAGCACAGCGTGTACAAGAAGCAGATGGAAGCGACCGGCGGCGGCGGGACCGGCATGATCACCTTCTTCATCAAGGGCGGGCTCGAACCGGCCAAGGCCTTCCTCGAAACGGTGAGCATCTTCACGCTCGCCGAATCGCTCGGCGGCATCGAGTCGCTCATCGAGCACCCGGCGATCATGACGCATGCCTCCGTGCCGCCGGAACAGCGGGCGGTGCTCGGGATTGACGATGCGCTGATCCGTCTTTCGGTCGGCATCGAGGACTGCGACGACCTGATCGCCGATGTGGACCGGGCCCTCGAGGCGGCGTCGGCCAAGATGGGGGCGATGGCGGGCTGATCGGCTCGCCTACGCTTGGACATGACCAGTGGCCAGCCAGACCGCTGCCCTTGCCCGCGCTGCCCGTGCCCGGTGCATCGCCAGTGGTCGCTGTGCGTGCTGGTGACCGAGTCGATCTGCAAGAGGCCGTGGGAAGACGTCGCTCGCGCATCGCTCAAGGCCGGCGCGGACTGCATCCAGCTGCGTGAGAAGGAACTGTCCGGGCGCGAGCTGCTGAGCCGGGCGCGCCGGCTGCGCGAGCTGACGCACCAGCACGATGCGGCGCTGGTCATCAACGACCGCCCGGACATCGCGGCGCTGGCCCGTGCCGATGGCGTGCACCTCGGCCAGAGCGATCTGCCCGTCGAAGAAGCCCGGCGGATCGTCGGCGACGGCGTGTGCATCGGCGTGAGCGCGACGACGCTCGACCAGGCGAGCGAGGCGCTGCGCGACGGCGCGGACATGCTCGGGCTCGGCCCGATGTTCCCGACGACCACCAAGGCCAATCCCGGCGGACGCACCGACGGCTCGGTCGCGGGTCCGACGCTCGCGCGCGAGGTGCTCACGAAGCACCCGGATACCCCCCACCTCGCCATCGGCGGCATCGGCCCGGACCACATCGGCACGCTGCGCGAAGCGGGCGTGTGCGGCATCGCGGTGAGCGGCGTGGTGTGCGCTTCGGACGATCCGGGGGCTGTGGTGGAGCGGCTCGTTGGGGCGATGAAGTCGTAGGTGAAGCGCGCACGGTCACACCACCAGCCCCGCCAACCTCAGCAGCTTCAGCACCACCGCGCCCGATGAGGCGAAGTGTTCGACGATCTGGACCTG
This sequence comes from bacterium, assembly GCA_024743075.1. GTDB lineage: Bacteria > Planctomycetota > Phycisphaerae > Phycisphaerales > UBA1924 > JANSXG01. Next base: position 9,329 of record JANSXG010000032.1, read on the forward strand.
TCGGTGTTCGCGATCGGTGGCGTCGGCGAGCGCGTCGAGCAGGCGCTGGGCTTCGGCGAGTTCGTCTTCGGTGAAGGCGTTGCGCAGGGCGAGGGCGTCGAAGGGGAGGCGCTGCGACGCCTGCAGGTACGCGCTGCCGATGGCGGTGATGTCATCGCGGTAGCGGTTCTGGCGGGCGCGGAGGGAGTCGGGGCGGCGGGCGGAGTCGTTCATGGGTGGGGCCTTTCGGGGTCGGGAGTGGGTGCGGGTTCGTGGAGCTGGATCAGTTGCCGGGCGAGTTTCAGGGCTGGGCGGCGGACGCTGGGAGCAGGTCGGACCAGTCGATGGTCAGCGCATCCGGATCGATGCCGACGCGTCGGGACGCGGCCTCGGCGAGCGAGCGGCGCAGGGCCTCACTCTCCGTGCGGGCGAGCAGGTAGGCGCCGAGCACATCGGTCAGGCGGCGCGCGTGGGTGTGGTGGCGGTCCGAGCGGGCGAGCAGCGACGCCTCGGTCTGCGCGATGCCGGCGAGGACTTCGTCGCGCAGGCCGATGACGACGGCGCTGACGTCTAGGCGCTGCTCGGGTGCCAGCGGGTCGTCGGGGCCGAGGTTGTGCGAGGCGCGTACGATTCGCTCGGCCTCGGCGTGCAACTGGGCGAAGCGCTGGTCGAGTCGTTCGCGCTCGGACGCGCTGATTGCGCGGATGAGCGCCTCGTGCTCGGCGCGAAGCGCATCGATCGCGCTGGACGACGACGCGGCGATCTGCGACGCCTCGGGTGCGAGCGGCGCGCAGCCGATGCTGAAGAGCGAGGCGGCGCAGGCGGTGCACGCGCCGAGCAGGGGCAGGAGTCGGGACGGGGCGGGGAAACGGGGCGGTCGGGGCGCGAGGGCGGCGCAGGGCATGGCTGGTCTCCGGCAGGGCGGGTCAACGCGAGGTCGTCGATCGGGGCGTGCCGAGCGGTCGGCCCGGAACACACACGCCCCTCACCCTTGGCGCCGGCGAGCCCACGCGGCGCGCGCCCAAGCGGTCGATGCGAAAGGGCATCGCGCGGATTGGCCCGTGGAATGGGCAGAAAAAAATCTGAAAAAGTCGGCGAGGTGTACATGCGCCGGGGCCCACCCAACGCGCGCCGGGGCGGACTTAGGGCTGCTTCGGCTTGCGCCTCAGCACGACCACCACACCCCGCAGCGCCATCGCCAACAGCGCGATGGGTAACATCACATGCCATGCCAGCGCGCCGAGGTCGAGATCGATCGCCCGGTCCAGCGCGCGCAGGGTGTGCGATGGTCGCGGCGTGATGGTCGTCATGCGCGCGGTCCACACGATCGCGAGCGCCGCGATCATCAGCGCCGGCGCTCGCCAGAGCCAGCGACGCGTCGACCGGCGCGTGGTCAGGACAGCCCCGAGCAGCCACAGCGCGTTGAGCGTGGCGGAGATCGCAATGATCGCGGGAGCGTACTGCTCGATCACGGAGCCGCCTTCGATGCGGGGACGAGTTCGACGCTGCGCACGGTGCGGGCGATCTGTCCATCGCGCGTGAGCGGGAGCGGGATCATGTCGCCGCGGCGCCAGAGCGCGATCTGGTCGAGCAGGTGGGGCGAGCCGATCTGGCCGTCCTGGCCGCCGAGGAGGACGACGGTGTTGGCGTCGGGCGATGACATGTCGCAGATGAGGCGGGCGTTGGCGCCGAAGGTGACCTGATGGCGGTCCGCCGTCACGCTGTGGGCGGCTTTGTGGATGGTGGTGGTGGTGCCGGGAGAGGGCAGGTTGTCGAAGGTGTAACGCGAGCCGATGACCGGAACGTTGGCGAGCGGGTGAGCGATGTTCAGGCGGTGCAGGTCGCCCCAGGTCTGGCTGGGGTCGTAGTCGATGGAGGCGAGGTCGACGATGGTGCCGATCGCATCGAGCGATGCGGCCCGCTCGATATCCTCGCGCACGAAATCGTGGACGTACGCGCCGGATCGCATCGTGCGGATGATCGCCGACGAGTAGCGGTCGGTATAGAGGTGCTCGATCGCGGTATCGAGGAGGCGCTGGTACGACGCGGCGCCGACGGAGTCTTCGGTGTAGTGGCCGTCCCAGCGGAGGGTGTTGAGCAGGATGGGCGACGACTGCGGGTCGATGCCGGCGCGCGACGCGGCGGTCACGATGGTCTGTGCGGTCTCGAGGGACGCGGCGCTGAACACGTCGCGCTGCAGTTCGCGAAGGTCGTCGGTGGTGACCAGGCGCTCGGACGTGATGTCGGCGAGGACGCTCTGGATGCGCACGAGGCGGTCGTTGGCGTTGCCCTGCGCGACCAGCGGCTCGGTGAAGCGGAGCGGGACGTTGTTGGACGAGGCGAGGAAGCCAACCTCGGGGTTGAAGGCGACGGGCAGGTCGGCCTGCGCGACGGGGTTGTCGAGGCGATAGCGGGCAATTGGCGCGACGGGCGACTCGCGCGAGGCGCGGGCGGCGCTCGGGAACGCCTCGATGGCCATGAGCTGGCCGATGTTGCCCTCGGTGTCACCAAAGAGGATGTTCTGACCCCCGGTGGCGAAGGTGGTGAAGGCGGCGCGGAACTCGTCCCAGTTGGTGGCGTGCGAGGCGCGGAGGAAGGCGGAAGCCTCGTCGGAGGGGCGATGGCCTCGCCAGGCGAGGGCGAAGTCGCCATCGCCGAGGCGCTTGAGGAGTTGGGCGTCGGAGACGACTGGGCCGAAGGCGCTCTCGCGGATCTCGGCGGTCTGGTCGAACCACAGGCGCACGCCGATGGGCTCGGTGCGCGTGGAGACGGGCTGCCAGTCGGGCGGGAGCCGGTAGAGCACGCTGGAGGAGGCCTGCATGTTCGTGCCGGTCCAGGCGATGTGCTCGTTGCGACCGACAACGACGAACGGCAGGCCGGGCATGGTCAGGCCGGCGACGGACTTGGTGGGCGTGCGATAGGCGACGACGCACCAGATGTTCGGCTGGGGCAAGCCGAGGTGCGGATCGGACGCGACGATCGCGCTGCCGGTGGCGGAGTTCCGGCCGTCGACGACGAATGCGTTGGAGCCGGTGCGCCCGGACTGCATGAGCACGTCGAGATCGGTTGGGGTCTCGGGGCCGTAGCTCGGCACGCCGTCGTCGGCGAACGCCCACAGGCGCGCGGCGAAGTCGTCGTAGCCCTTCTGGTCGCGCAGCGGGATAAGCGCGAGCCAGCGCCCCCAGTTCACATCGACGCAGGCGAGTCGCCCGAAGGCGAGCACGTCCTCGACGGTCCACTCCTCGTCGAGCGAGAAGCCGAGGGTGTCGAAGTCGGCGGGGGTGGTGGCGAGGGTGCGCCGGTAGTCGTTCACGCCCTCGACGTAGCGCTCGATCCACGCGCGCGTGTCCGGCGGCAGCTGGCGGGCCATCTCGGGGACGGCGCGGTCGAGATCGAAGGCGCGGATGGCCTCGTCGATGGGCGCGGCGATGGGTCCGGCGGACTCGGCGAGCCGGCCGCGCGAAACGCGACGGAAGAGGTCCATCTGGGTGAGGCGGAGGTGGGCGTGGACAAGGCCGAGGGTGTAGGGGGCATCGGACTCATCGGTAACCTCTATAAAAGGAATGAGGTGCTGGTCGTAGCGGATGGTCGCGGGGGCCTGCAGGCCGGGCCAGAGTTCGCGCATGCGGTCGACGCGTGTCTCGGCCATGATCGACGACGGGCGCGGCGGCGGGGAGACGCAGCTCGACAGCGTCAGCGCGATGACGACGAACAGGGCGAGGTGCAGGGCGGGATGGGCGAGCAGGCGGGTCATGCTTTGACGGGGCTCCCTGACCGGAAAGACGCGGCGCGACGGAGGGCGTTCCATCGTAGGAGCGGGTTCGAGGGCGGGCCCGTGCGCGATGCGGGCCGGGAGCGCACGAAAACGCGGCCCGGAGGCCGCGAGAGGGGGAGGGGTTGTCCGGGTGACCGGTCAGCCGTCGCAGGCGCTGCCGAAGGCGCTGATGACGATGTTGAGGTCGGTCATGTCCACGGAGCCGCTGCCGTCGGCGTCGCCGAAGGGGACTGGCTGGCCGAAGTTGCCGAGGACACGGTTGAGGTCACGCAGGTCGATGGCGCCGTCGCCGTTGACATCGCCGGTGCAGGTGCCGGTGAACTCGTAGGCGCCGCGATCGACGACGTGCGCGATGGTGCGATCGTTCCCGTCGAGGTCAAATTCCGAATCGACGAACGCGTTCAGGCCGGTGTTGATGGCGGGTGAGCCGGGCGCGAGGCGGAGGTCTTCGTCGCCGGTGTAGGGCTCGCCGTCGGGGCCGAGGGGGTCGAGGAAGAATTGGGCGGCGCTGTTGGCGAAGTCGAACACGGTGTTAGCCGGACCGTAGCCGTCGATGGTGCCGGGGTCCGCGGACTCCGGGAATGTGCTGGAGGTCACCGTCAGCTCGACCATCCCGGACGCCTGCGAGCTGATCAACGCCGAATCTCCTGACGCGAAAATGGTGTTGTGGATCGAGAGCGGGAAGCCAACGCCGCTGCGGGTGATCGACAGATTTGGCACGAGCATCGTCGTGTTGCGCAGTTCCCCCTGGGTGAATTGGAAGCGCATCAGCATCGGCGATGCCGAAACGATCGAACTGTCTTCGATTCTGAGGAGCGCGCTGTCCTGAACGATCGGCCATGTGGCTGGGCCGGATCCGCGCACGAGGTGTGATCTGGAGACGGTCACCGGGCCTGCGTGATCGAGCGTCAGGATGTTCCGATCGCCTGGGACATCGATCACGCAGTCGGCTACACGCAGTTCTCCCCAACCGGCCGGTGGCAGGATCGAGCGGCGTTCGCGCCTCGCGTCGATCGAGGTGGTCAACACGGGAACGATGTCACGATCGTTCATGAACCGGCAGTTCTCCAGCGACAGGTTCGACCGTTCGCCGTCGAGACCGGCCATGGATCGAGCCCCGATGAAGAATCCGACTGACTTGAGGGGGGTCGGCCCGAGCGTGCAGTTGCGCACGACCAGTTCACCGCTGGCGGCGTAGACGAGTGCCGCGGAGTTCTCTCCGTGAAGCCCGTCACCGGCGGTGGTGAAGTACCCGATGCCGAAGAAGAATCGGCGCGGGCTCGCGTCCCGAATCGTGAAGCCGTCGATGACCCCGCCGCCGCGACGCCCGATGCTGATCACGACCTGACGCGTGTTGTCCAACAGAGTCGAGTTGTCGGGTGGGGCATCGTTGCCGAGCCTGTCGCCGGTGAGCACCGTGATGTTGACACTCGGATCCCGCTCGCTCGCCTCGGTCTCCGTGCCCTCGAAGCCGCCGAGCAGCGTGGCGTTCTCGACCATCTGGAATCCCTCGATGCCGGATTCGGTGATCGGCGCAGCGTACTCGCCGGCAGCGACCCAGATCTCGACCGGGCCGATGCGCCCGGCGGCGATCGCCAGCGCTTCGCTCGGGTTGCTCAGCGCGCTCGCCCACGACGAGCCATCGCCGCCGGGGGCCGCGTCGACGCGGACATACAGTCGGATCGGCTCGGTGGACTCATCGGTGATGTCCGGATTCGGGACCGTCCAAACCGCGGCGTTCGGCATCCCTGAATCGGGGACGAACTCCACGCAGCCGGCATCGGCCGGGTAGTTCTGGTCCAGGCCCTCACCCGGCGAGACCGCGATCGCTCGCGGATTGCCGAAGAAGTCGACCGGTATCGCTTCCATCACGTCGCAGTCCCCGTCGAGGTCGGCGAGATCGCGGAGCGCGCTGAAACCGTCAACCTGTTCCGGGAAGTCGATCGAGACCGATCGACCGATGGCGTCGGAACCGGCGCCGAGCGACGGGTCGTCATCGGAAGTGCCGAACTCGCCGTCCGCGCCGAAGAGATCGGCGAAGCCCGGCACCGCTTCCGCGTTCAACCCGATGCCGGTGTAGTTCGGGCTGGTCTCGACGTTCTCGTTGTACTCCCGGAAGAGATTGCCGCGGATGATGCTCAGGACGGCGGACGACGCATCGCGGTTTCCGATGACATCCGCGAAGAGACCTGTGCCGTTGTACGCGTAGTTCTGGTCGATGATCGAGTTGTACATCTTGAGCGGTCCCTGCGAACTGACGGCAGCATGCCCTCCGCCGCCGACGCTCAGGTTGCCCACGAACGTGCAGTGGACCACTTCGATGTTTGTTGGCACGAACACCGCCCCACCGAGACCGCCCTGCGGTCCGTCGGCTACGTTGCCAGCGCAGAAGGAGTTCTGCAGGTAGAGGGCACCAAAGTTGTCGGCGCCGATCGCACCGCCCTGCACCGCGTGGTTACCAATGAACACGGAGTTCGCGATCGCCACCGTTCCGAGCGGCCTCACCGCCCCACCGAGCGTTTCGCCCTTGTTGAACAGAAAATGTGATCCGACGACGCGGGCCTGGCGCAGCGTCACCGGCGAGATGAACTCGTCGTCGAGCGACTGCCCTTCTGCGCTCGCGTAGCACCGGCGGACCGTGCAGTCGGTCAACAGTTGCCCGACGAGCACCGCGATTCTGCCGTGCTCGATGGTCAGCCCGTCGAGCTCGGTCAGGCGAGGGGAGAACATGACCTTGGTGTTGTCGGCATAGTTACCGAACTCCGGAGTATCGTCGCCGAGCAGGTCACCGGTGAACACCGTTGGGTACAGCTCGATGTCTCGCTCGTCCGGATTCGGTGCCCCGCGACCGGCGAAGCCACCAGCGATGCGCTTGAGACCTGTCACGTCCGGGAACGAACCGACCAAGCCGGGGGACTCGTAACTCAGGTTTGGATCCAGCGTGTCCACGCCGTTGACACGATCCGCGCGATAGATGCCGCCGGCCACGCGGATCTCGACGACGCCGTCGACGAACGACTCCGCGTTGAGGGCGTCGTGCAGCGACTGGTACGCGCTGTTCCAGCTGCTGCCATCGCCGCCGAGCGGCGCCGAAGCGTCGACGTAGACCATTCGGGTCGGCTCCAGACCGTCCCACGCGGTGAGTTTGACGACCTCCGCGAACGGCAGCGCCGCGGCGTTGCCCTCCGGCACGCATGTGCCGCGCTCGGCGTCAGGTGAGTTCTGCGCTGCAGCGCCGTGCGTGACAGCTGACAAAGCGGATAACGATGCAATGGCCGATAACACGGCGCTGGAAACATACCGAGAATTCGAATGCGTACCGATCATGGATACGACCTCCTCACGCTGATGAGTCCGGATGCGTCCGGACGGACCGGTTCGAGGCTGCCACAAGCAAGCCCCGACAGACCTCTTTGATGCGCTCCCAAACGCCGAGTTCTAAGGAAACGCAAGAAAATCGACTGGGCCGCCAGTGCCTGTCACGACAAGGCGCGCAGGGAGACAAACCGGACCGAACAGCTGACATGAATCGACAGGGCATCGATTTACCAGTTCGCGCCCGGCAGGGCATCCAGCGGGAACGGCGGTCGACTCAGCGGGCGGAGGGCGAGGCCGAGCAGCGCGAGTTCGGAGTCGTCGCCGGCGATGCGGTTGGTGCGCAGCGTGGAGCAGCCGGTGCAGCGGTGGATGATGGCCCACTCGTCGTCCTGGCGGACCTCGATGCCCACGGGCTCCATGGGCGAGCGGCAGGCGCAGCGCCGGTCGCCGGGTTCCTCGTCGAGGTGGCGCGACCAGAGGCAGAGCGGGCAGTGGTTGCGATGGCGCGTGCCGAAGCGCGTCGGGTCGATGGTGGCGCGGCAGCGGATGCAGGTGAAGCCGGCGCTCGCGCCCCGGTCGTGTCGTGATTTTCCGGACATGTGTGAGAAAACCCCTGGCGCACCGAGCGGTACGCCGGACAGACAAATCATCATCTGGAGGGTCGGGGTGAACATCCCGCGCGGGACGGGTGCGCGGCGGTCGGGTCCAGTCGAGCCCGACGGGCGCACGGAGCGCGCAGAACCGTTGACCGGTCATCTGCGCGGCGCGGGATGTTTCAGCAGGCGGTCGTCATCAGCCGGGAGCATACCTTCCGGCGTCGGCGGTGCAAGCGGGCGTGCAAAGAAAAACGCGGCCCAAAAGGCCGCGCCGATGGTGTCTGGTTGTCCGGATGACCGGTTCGCCGTCGCGAGCCGGATTGAACCCGGGCGCATCAGCAGGTGGTTCCGAAGTTCGACAGGACCTGATTCAGATCACTGAGTGTGACGTTCCCATCACCGTCGATATCGCCGTTCGTACCCGGGCGCACCGATTGGCCGAAGCCGGACAGCACGAGATTGAGGTCGCTCAACCCGACGGCGCCGTCGCCGTCCGCGTCGCCCGGGCAGGCTGGGGTGACCTGGGCGGAGAGCAGCTCGATCTCGAAGATGTTGGCAGCAAGCACCGAGAAAGTCTCTACGCCGCCGAAGGCACCGTCCGGCGATTCAGCGAGCACGCGCAGTACATCACCGCTGATCGGCGGAGCGTCGGGGATCGACAGGGAGACATCGTTCGGCCAGCAAACGCTGTAGCAGGCGGTGTCCTCGCCGTTGAGTTCGACCCGTCCTTTGCCGCACCCCTTGGGCCATTCGGTGGTGCGGGCAACCGCGCCCGGTGCGAGGCCGCCCTGCTGGAAGACCGGTACACCGTCCTGCAGCACTTCGACGAAGAGCGTCTTTGATCCGACGGCCGAGTAATCAGCCGAGATGAGCTTGTCGTTCGCATCGCCGAGCTGCGTGTCCTGCTCGACGCGTAACCATCCCAGGTCGCTGCCGCCCGTTCCGGCCACGGTTCCGGTCGCGTGGAGTTCGATCATGGCGCCTTCGGGATCGCACCCCGGGGGCGGCGGCGCGATGCCATCGCAGGGCGACAGCGGACTCCAAATCATTTCGAGCTGGTTGATGGGATCGCCTGCCGTTCCGGTATCCCAATCGCAGGGCCAGCAGAAACCGTCGCACCCGCTCGAGCCGATGTTCGAGATCTTGATCTTGCCGTCATCGCCGTGCATCTGGGCGTTGTCGATGGTGCCTAACCCGTGGTCGCCGAACTGGAGAGCCTGCGTCTCCAACGCGATCGGGCCGAGGTCCTGCGCGGTGATGAGGACATCAGAAATGAAGTCAATCGAAGCGCTGACGCCCAGAGCGCGTACGCGGATCTCCTGCACATCTGAATACGGCGTCCCGGAGAACTGATCGATCACGGTGGTCGGGTCGCCAAGGTCGACGACGCCCTGATCGCCGCTCGGCTCACATCGCGCGCGCACGCGACCGGAGGGTACACCTTCCTCCGTAATCACCATCGTGGTCGGCCCGTCCGTTTCGTACTCTGCGATCAGCGCTCCGCTCGCGGCGTACAGCTCGACAAGCGCTGTCGTCGAGCCGATTGATGTGAAGTCGAAGGTCGCGAGCACATTCTGACCGAACGGCGTGAGCGCACCCTGCATGTTCAGCGCGAAGATCTGGGATCCGGCGGTGCCATTGGCCTGACCCAGGACCTGCACATTGAGCGTGGCGTCCTCGAACGACGCGGGCGCTTCAAGGGCCGAGCTCCAGCCGGTTGTCTCACCCAAGTCGATGCGCACACCGTCCTTGCCGGACGACCCGATGTTGGAAACGCGAAGCGCACCGCTGCTTTCGACATCGATCAATCCTTCGCCGAGCGTCGTGTGTCTCAGGCCGTGCACATCGATCGCCGCGTGCGCCCAGTGGCCACTATCGACGACCATGTTGTCACCGAGGGCTACGAAGCCGGCGAGCAAGGGGATTTCGAACGACAGGATGCGCTGCGGGCCGGCGAAGAGCGATAGGGTCTCGCCGGGGACCAGCGCACCCAGATTGGATGTGCCGGTGGCCCAGAACACCGCGGCTTGATCGAACTCGGAACCAAAGAAATTGTCGAAGGTGCCGGTGGTATCCACGGGCGTCCACAAGCCGGCGTTGCCGGGGAACGCGAAGCCCGAATCCCATGCTGCGCGCGAGACGATCTGCGCTTCCCACGCAAAGTCACTCCCGTCGTGTGCCGCGACGAACGCGGTATCGTCGGTCACACCGACAGCGACGGCGTATAGGTTGTGTCCGCCAGCCGCCCCGCGGGTGGGCGCGTTTTCAAGAGAGTAATGGGACTGCAGATCGCCCATGCCGGTTGCGACGCCTTGAATTCTGAGGCATGCGTCTTCGACGATCAGAAGTTCCAGGCAGGGATAAGGATCGGGTTCGAGGTAGAAAAAGCAGAATGAGTTGATACCGTTCGACACATAGACCGGAGATGCGCTCGCGGTCGAGCCGATGACGACCCCCGCGGCGATGATCCCGACCGTGCTGAAGGCGAGCGTACTCGTCCGTTGAAACAGATCGTTTGCTTTCATCGCAGTGCTCCTCTCGTGCGTGCGTTGCCGCTCGGGAGCCCACCAGGCGCCGAGTCGGCAGCCCTCACCCAATCTTCACTGTAATCAAGAGGATCGCGCGCACAAACAATTTCATGTCGATTCACAGGAAACCGGGAGGGAAGCGCCAGAAAGCCGCATTCTTTAGTGGCAAACTTATGATGCGATGCGCTGAGCAGCGCTAGACGGGAGACGGGGCAGCGATTCGGCGATGACACCAACGACTTCCGGTTCCCGTTTCAAGACTTCCGTGAATCCAAAAGGCTGGGCCGAGATCGGCAGGATCTACCTTCTCTTCCGATCAACGCGCAGGCAGGCATCGTCACCGCATGCAAAAACGCGGCCCGAAAGGCCGCGTTCCGTCAATCAATTACTTGTCCGCTTCGCTCAGCTCTTGCCGCCGATGAAGAAGCCGATGCCGCCGGCGAGCAGGGTCACGCCGAGCAGGATCGCGACGGGGATCAGGAGGTCCTGGCTGAAGGTGTCGGCGAGGTCAACGGGCGGGGCACCGACCATGCCCATGAGCACGACCGCGACACCTGCGAGCAGCGAGAGGATCGCGCCGATCGCGAAGCCGCCGGCGAGGCCGGAGCCCTTGCCGTCGTACGGTTCGGCGGCGACCATCGCGCCGGACTGCGCCGCCTGCTGGCCGAAGCCCATGTCGCCACCGGACGACGCCGGGCCGTCGAACAGGTCCGCGCCCGCTGCGGCGGTGCCCGAGGGGCCGCCCTCATCGCCGGAGTAGAGTTCGTCGAGCAGGCCTTCGGTGGCCATACCGGTGTCGTCGCTGTCGCGGGTGAGGTCCATGAGGCCCGAGCCGGATCCGAACGACTCGAGCGAGACATCGCCGATGCCGCCGTCGCCGGTGACGAGCGTGTCGGCCGAGGCGTCCACGCCGCCGACCTCGTCGGCGTCGAACACGCTGACGCCGGAGTTTCCGCCCGAATCGGCAACATCGAGCCCGGAACCGCCGCCTGTGTCCATTCCGAGGCCGGTGTCGGACGCGTCGAGCCCGAGGGCGGTGTCGCCGGAAGAGGTGTCGGTGAGCGGGATCATGCCGGACTCGTCCGCGCCGGCGTCGCCGGCGAGGAGGTCGATCTGGTCGACCTTGAAGATCAGCTTGTCGCCGTCGCGGAACTCGGTGATCTGGCCCTTGGAGGCCATGTCGCGGACTTCGCCTTCGGTCTTGCCGAGCTTGGCCGCGGCTTCCTCGAGGTTGTAGAACATCTTCGCCATCGCGACACCCTCTATAAAGGTTCCAACCGTGCCCGCGTTGCCTGAAACGCGGGAATGCACCATCCGCCGGGCCGATCCGCCCGGTTCAGATCGGACACGCTACCTGAGCGAGCCGGGCTTTGCCACCCCATACGGCCCGGAGCCGCTCCGGTTCCACGCCCGAAATCCGCCTGTTTCCCGCACCGGCATGGGAACGGTGAGGGCGATCCATCCGATTCGCGCTGGCCGGGGATCGGTCGGAGTGACGATGGATAGCGGGCCGGAAGCCCGACTCATGCCACGCCCTCCGCTCCAAACCGCCCTCCGCGCCCTCGGCGACGCTCTGCCGATGCCCGAGCCGGGCGCGATCGAAGTCGATCGGGCCGATCTGGCGATCGCCCACCTCCCGGCAGAGCTCGAAGGGCTGACCATCCTGCAGGTCAGCGACACGCACATCACCGCCCGGAACACGGTGGCCCGGGACCTGCACGACCGGCTGCTGGAGTTGCTCGAATCGCCGGACCCGTCGTGGCCGGCCATCGACCTCGCGGTCTTCAGCGGCGACTACATGAATGTGGATGGAGATGAGCACCTCGCGAGCGACTGCCTGCGCGACCTGGTGCACACGAGCGCGAAGCTGACTCGACGCGGGTGCTTCGGAGTGTTCGGCAACCACGACCACGCGGAGCTGAAAGACCTCGTTCGCGCGCGCACGCGGCGCGACGGCTGGCCGGTGACATGGATGCACAGCGATTCACTCGAGATCGATGGTCTGCCGCTGGAGGTGTTCGGCTCGGACTGGCCCGAGTCGTTCCGTGCGGCGATCGCGAACCGACCGGAGCGGCTGTGCGACGGAGCGCCGCTGCGTCTCGCGCTCGGGCACACGCCCGACAGCATCGGCGATGCGCATCGCGCCGGCGCCCACCTGCTGCTCGCCGGTCACACGCACGGCGGGCAGATCCGCCTGAACACGGCGCGCGGTGTGCTGGCAGGGTTCACGGCATCGACGATCGTGCCGCGGCGCGCGCCTTCGGGGATCTACCGGTTCCGACACGACTCGACGCCCCATAATCGCGAGACGACGCTGGCGGTCACGCGCGGCGTGGGCTTCCAACTGATGCCGGTGCGGATCAACTGCCCGCCGCAGATCGTGCTGTACACGCTGCGTGCCGCCGAACCGGATCGAAGCGGGGAAACACCGATGCCTCCGGAGCCGGCGGGGCCGGACGGGCGGCTGGAGGTGGTTCGGGTGTGGTAGCACATTCAACCGGCGGGAGGATCTGGAGAGTCCGCATCCTTTCCGTCAGCGTCGCCGCGGGAATCGCCATCTCCGAACGCGAGGAAGCGGATCAGGTTGATCGCGTACGCGCGGTTGTCGAACCGGTTGATGCTGGTCCCCGCGCCGTTGAGATTGAAGAACGTGTTCCGGTCGAGGTGTCCTGCGATGCGCCCGCGCCCGACGCGAGCGATGCACAGGGCGGCGTCGCGCGGGCCGACCGCCCGGCTCGAGCCACCCCCGGCCTCGGTGTCGTTGGTGCGGGTCTGCGCACCCGGCTTGGCGCGGACGACAAGCGTCGTGCGTACCCCCTTGATGTCGGCCTCCGGGACGACGATCGGCGAGACGCCCTCGCCGTCGAAGGCGTCCACGCCCGCGAGGATCGAGTGATCGCCGGCCATGAAGTTCCCGTCGGCTCGGCGAAGAACGTAGGTCCCCTGATCCTGCTGCATCGTCCAGCCGAAGCGATCGAGGAACTGCTGATCCGAGTTCGAGGCGTCGGGCCAGTCGGACCCGAAGTTCGCGTCCGAGATGAACAGCACGCCCCCGCCGTTCCGGACGTAGCGCTCGATCGCGTCGATCTGCGCGGGTTTGTACACGGCGTTGTTCGAGCCCATCACGATGACGGCGTACCGATCGAGATCCATCGTCTCGAACGCGACCGGCGCTCCCTCTGTCTGGCCCTCGGGTGGAGCACCGGCTTCGAGCGGCTCGATGATCTGCTCGACGACGAAGCCACCCGCGCGAAGCGACTCGGCGAACTCGAACCAGCCGTGGTTGCCGCGCCGGGTGGACTCGTTCGTGATATCGGCGAGCTGCTCGGTGCGGCTCCGGTCGTCGCGCCCCTCAAGGAACCCGCCGCTGCGGTCCGCGCCGCGAACGAACAGGACACGGATCGGCTCATGCTCAAGCGACGCGGCCTCGCCTTCGCCCAGCGGCTGGCTGCTCGCGACCTGAGTCTGCGAAGCGAGGACGACGAGCGTTGCGGCGAGAGCGATCATCCCAACAAGACGGTGACTCATCCGGTGGCCCTCCTACTGCGGATCCCGTTGCGGCGTCCCGACACTGATCGTACGCGACCGAAGGACTCAGGAACGCCCAAAATCGTGATCGGAAACTTGGGCGCGGACCGCAACTGAAGGCGCTGTTGCGATGCTCACCCGGACAGCACCGCCGCGAGCAGAAGCGCCGACAGCGCCGCAACGATCACCGCCGCGATGAAGTTTGCCGCGACCATGGCGATCGCGAGGCCGATCAGGCTTGCCTTGCGCGCCAACGGATTGCGCAAGCGCATCCACTCGAACCCGCTCATGAAGACGAGGCTTGACGCGAGCAGGATGTACGCGACAACCGCGACGAACATGAGCCAGCCGCCCCAGGCCCAACGCCCGAGCGTGTAGCCGAGGACGATCACGAACAGCGGGAACAACCCACCGGCGACGACGCCGCCCCAACCGCTGACCATCGTGAAACGCCGGATCCGTCGGCCACGCTCGATCCAACGCTCCACGACGAGCCTTGGCGATAACCGTTCTCCGCACTCCGGGCAGGCCCGAACATCGTTCCAGTGCTCGCAGAGCCCGGTGATGTCGTACAGGCACTCTGGGCAGCAGCGATCCGCGTTCGCGCGGGCGCGTCGCGCCTGACGCCGCAGCGCGTCTTCCGGCGAGTCGCCCAGATCATCGGTCTCCGCCGCGGCGTGCGTCGGGCTGGTCGGCAAGCCTCGGCGCCGACGCTCAGACGCGGCCCCCACCACCTTCGCGAGGTCCGGCTTCGAGAGTGAAGCGACGTTCTCGCAGACGGAGCATCGCACCGCCCCCGACACCTCCGGCCACTCACAGACGAATCTGGTGCCGCAGCGTCGGCACTCGATCGTCGGGGAGACGGTGGGATCGGGATCAGCCGAAGCGGGTTCCACGGAATGATTATCCGTGAAACAGGGCGGGCCGTTGCAGCGAATTCGTGGTCGCTTCCCCGCCTACTCCACCGCCCCCAGCCGCTTCACCTGCTCGTCGGCCAACTGCTGGTCCCAGCGCTTGCTTACGTC